>NZ_CP045393.1:968103-1290804 GCF_009363655.1 Roseovarius sp. THAF27 | reverse complement strand
TCTTGTGGCAAATGAACAGCTGCCTCACGTCCTTCGGCGCCAGCTCCGCCAGAAGCATGTTGACCAGGTCCGCATCCTTGTTCGCCGCGGCCCGCAGCGTGTAGAAGTACGCCGGATTGTCCGAGCTTATCACCGGCCAGGGGCCGCCATTCTCGGCCCAGTTCAGCAGCGCGTTGAGCGTGTGAAACTCCTCCGGCAAAAGGTCCGAGTGCCGCCGCGCCAGCCGGCGCATCTCGGCGCGGCTGCGGCCCGCGAACTCCACGCCTTCATCCGCCAGCGCATCGACCAGCATGAAATCCATCTTCTGCCGCAGGATCGCCGACGCATCTATGCCGCGTGCCTTGACGATCGGCTCCACCAGCCCGTTGAGATCGAGGAAACTGGCAATCCGGTTCCGCTCGTCGATGCCAAAGACATACTCGATCCGCTCGCTCTCGAAGGGGGTCTTGTCCGAGACGCAGATCACACCCGGCAGTTCGAGGTCCTGAAACAGGTACACGCCGCCGAAATGATCGGTCCAGTAATTGCGCTGCTCGAAACTCATTTCCTTCAGGTCGATGGGATTGCGCAGCACGTCCCCGGTCTGCCCGGCCAACTCGATCATCTCGGCGATCAGCACGTCGTCGAACCAGGCGTCCTCTTCCGACATGAACCGCTCGACCTTTTCGTCCAGCTTCTCGGCCTGCCGAAGCGCCCCGTTGGTGGTGTCCGCCTCGATGGTGATACGGCGGATATCGAACAGGCGCGCGGGGCTCGACATGTCATAGACCGAATTGACCAACTCGCCCGCCACCGCGTCCCGCGCCGTCAGAGCAAACAGCGCCGGCTCGTTTTCCTCGATGAACTGCTTCAGGATGCCCCGACTGGTCGAGAACTGCGCATTCAAGAGCGGCGCGCGCTTCTGCTCCGTGGTCAATAGGATGAACTGCCGGTTCACGCCTGCATGGTTGAGGTAAAGGTCATCACCCAGCTCATGCCCCACCTCCGGCGAAAAGCCAGAGATATCGACGTAGAAATCCGTCAGGCTCGTGGTCTTGCCCGTCAGGTGCTTCAGCGCGCGATTGTATCGCTCCACCAGCGCCGGGCTGGCCACATGCACCAGGTTGCCGAACATCAGGCCGGATCTGATCAGACGTTCCATGCATCCCCTCCGTAGGGTGGGTTTTCAACCCACCACCCCCGGCCTGCCCCAAGCGCCACCGCGCCCCGGACCCGATCCGGGGCCCCTCTTTTCCGAAGCTGAGGTCCCGGGTCGCGCCCGGGACGGCCAGGTGCCATGATTGCACACGCGCCTGTCACGGCTGCCCCCTCACAACATCCTTCTCCTTCAACCGCTCCACCCGCTGCGCCAGCCCCAGCCAGACGAAGGCCAGCACCGGACCCCATACCGCCACCGCCCCCAACGAACTGCGCAAGTACATCCACGCGATGATCCCCTGCCCGGCAAGCGTCTGCCCGCCCAGAAGGCTGCGCTTGTCGAACAGCGCAAACACACACGCGCTCGCCGCCAGCAGCAGAAGCACCGACAGCACCACCGACACCAGAACCCGGCCATGCGACCGCGTCCCCCGCGGCGTCAAAAGCCACGGCAGCAACGCCGCCAACCCGCCGATGATAGCCAGCGGCAAGCCGGTGTTCACCAATGTCACGCTCGTGTCGTTCATTGCCGCTTGGCGCAAGTGCTCTCACGCACCGCTCTCCTTCTCCGCCATGTACCGCCGCTTGGCCTCTTCCGTCCGACCGAAATCGCGCACCATGGCCTCGATCGCCACCTCGTCGGACTTGTCCGCATAGCGGAACTCGCTGTCCGCGTAGCGGTTGATCTCCTGGATCACCATTTCCACCGTGATCGGCTGACGCAACTCCTCGATCATCCCCTTCTTCTCGTCATAGGATTTGAACAGGAACAGGTCGGGCTTTTCCATCCACTCGTCCGGCAGTTCGAAATCCATCGCCCGCACCTTCACCGCGTCGGTGATGTTCTTGATCGCCCGGCCCGTAAAGCCTTCGTCCGCCTCCTGGATGCCTTTCAGATAGGTTCCCAGCTTGGCAATCGTGTCGAGCCTGCCGATATCCTTCTCTACTCGCTCATAGACCCGGATCAGCCCCTCCTCATGGGGCCGCGCGTGGCTCTCGAACGAGGCCGCCACGGCCTTCTTGATCTCCTGCGCGGCATAGACCTCGTGCTGGCCCAGCGGAATGTCATGGTTCTTGCCCATCAGCAGGTAAAGGATATCGATATAATCCTCCCGCGTCTGCGGCCCGTCCACCAGGAACCGCGCCCCTGCCCGCTGGCGCAGCGCGTCGTCCACGTTCTCGGGATAGTTCGAGAACATGCCGAAGGTGCAATTTCCCCGCACCACCGTGTTGGCCCCGGCAAAGCTCTCCATCAGCACGGCGGTGATCTCCAGCTGTCCCGCGCTCGATTGCCGGTCGCCGCGCTTGCCCGCCAGCTGGTCGATATCGTCGATCGTGCCGAACCCGATCACGCCGGGATCGATCACGGTGTTGATGAACGCCTTGGCGTTCTGCGCCGACTTGCCCTGGTAGCTGTCGATGCTCTCGGTGCTGAGGTTCTGATACCTGAACGGATAGCCTGCGTTGTCGCAATAGCCCTTGATCAGCCCCGCCATCATCTGGATCAGCGTCGTCTTGCCCGTCCCCGGCTTGCCGTCGCCCATGAAGGTAAAGATGAACCCGCCCAGTTCCGCGAACGGGTTCAGCTTTCGCTCGAAATCATAGGCCATCAGCATCTTGCTGAGCTTCAGCGCCTGGTACTTGGCGATATGGTTGCCCACCACCTCGTGCGGCTGCTTGAAGGTCATGGTCAGGGTGCTGGACTTGCCCTTCGATGCCGCGTCAAAGCCGCGAATGGTGAAATCATCCGCCTCGACGCGCCAGCTTGCGCCGGTGAAGGCACTCAACCGCCCGGCATTCTGGGCGCGCAGCGCGATCTTCTCCATCAACTGCTCGGCAAAGGCGCTGACCGTCGCCACCAGCCGCGCATCGTCGCCCGCATGGGCCGCGATATCCTGGTCCAGTTCCCACAACGCGCCATGCAGGGCAAGTTGCGAATTGTCGGTCAGAACCTCCTCGACCTCGCCCACCTCGACGCTCACCTCCGAGCCGTGCGGCGCCAGCAGGAAGGCCGTCGCGTTGGCAAAGACATGCCCCACCGCCAGAGCCTCGGCCCCCAGAAGCTCGGTGAACTCGGTCTTGCGATCCGCGCCCAGCGACCCGGCCAGGTTCGCCCGCCGCAGATCCGCCAGGCCCGTGGCGTCGGAAAACTGCTCTCCCACCGCCAGCGCGATCGCAATCGCCCGCCGCAGGCCATGCAATACCGTCGCCTGCATCGGGCTGACCAGCGGGTCGTCGCCATCGGCAGCCTCGATCCGCTCCACCAGATGCACGCCCTCGGGTCGCGCGGTCGAGCGTGTCACCAGCCCAGGCGTCGTCGTCCGAAACCGCCGCCGCGTGCCCAACCCGGCCGACTTCTCCTCCTGCGGCGCGTCGCCCGGCTTGGCGATGCGCGGCGTATGATCGAACCCCGCCAGCATCGCTGCGGCAGCATCGTAATGCTTGGCGATATCCTCTTCCCGCAATTCCATTGTGTCGGCCGTCAAACTCATCTTCTTCTCCCCGGTGGTGGGTTTGAAACCCACCCTACCAAACTGGCGCAGGGTGGGGTCTCACCCCACCTCGCGTTCAATATCTCAACACCCGGCCGCCCGGGCTGACCACGTACTTGGTGACCGACGAAAACCCCGGCGGGGTCTTCTCGGCCAGAACCTGATAGGGCCGCTCCGGCAGGATGATACTGCGCTCCATCCGCGTCGCCCCGGTCTCGGCCCCTTTCCCCGAGAAGGGGTCCAGCGCGAAAACCTCGCGCTCCACGGTGCCGAACCAGCCCGCGCGCTCCTCGATCACCCGTTCGCTTTCCAGCACCTCGTCGGTCCAGGCCAGTGCCCAGTCCTGCCCCACCGGCGCATCGGCCTGCGCCAGCACCTCGCTCAGCGGCCCGGTCTGCCGCGTGAAGGCATGGCTGTACATCGGACCGACGTGAAACCGACGCAGCCGCTTGGGATGCAGGTCGTCGAAGCTCTCGTCGAACCCCTTGGCGATGGTCAGCAACTTCAATCCGCCCAGGGATTGCGCCATCAGGTGCGCCTGGCATTCCGGCCAGCGCCGCTCGTCCTTGCCCAGCGGCGCGCGGCCCGTATCCTCGACCTCCATCAGGTAGATCGTCGGCAGGTTCACCTGGCTGTCATAGACCGCCCAGTGCAGCAGGTAGCGCCGCCGCTCGTCCAGCCCGCTCACCCATTGGATCTGTGGATCGTTCTGCGCCCAGAAAAGATGCCCGCGCAGCATCTCCTCGTAGTAAAGCCGTTGCGACAGCGCGAACTGAAGGCGCGTCGGAATGGTCCGCTCGGAAATGATCTGCTCGACCATCTCGCGCTTCAGCGTTTCGGTATCCGGCATCCCGTCCAGGTGCCGCCGCGCCTGTGCGGCATCATTGGCCATCACCATCAGCTCCGAGAACATCGGAAAACCGCTTTCCCGCACATCCATCGCCAGCGAGCCGAAAAACTGCCCGGTGTCGCGTCCGACCAGCAGGTATTTCATGCTCAGCGCCTTGAACGTATAGGCGATGCCCTGAACATAGGTGGTCAGAATCTCGACCTCCTGCTTGCCCAGGTTGCCCTCGGCCTGCATCACGGCGGCCACGCGATTCAGATGCCCCGTGATCCGCTCGAACTTGGCGAAGTACCGGCGTGACGCGAAAAGCTCGGTCAGGGCGGCCCGGTCAGATGTCGGAGCATCCGCGATCATTCGCCACCCCCGCCACAGGCGCCGCCACCGCCTCCGCTACCCGCATCGGCGCCGCCGCTGAAACCGCCCTCGGCTCCATTGCCGGACGCACCCCGGCTGGCGATCACCGACCACAGGATCGCGATGAGGCAGACACCCAGCAATACCAGCGCCAGGCTGAAATGCCCCAGCCAGCCCGCCAGCATCATACCAAGGAACGCACCGCAGATAACCACGACCTCGATTGGAAACGTCTCTTTTTCGGCCATCGCGACGCCTTTCTCAGCTGTTTGGGACAGACGCACTCACGTCCCGCCTCCGCCACGCCGGCGCGACAACCCGATCAGGATCAACCCTGCAATGCCGAACCCCACCCCGACAAGGTTCATCCAGGCCGGCACGGTAAAGACGAACGACACCACCAGGCAGACGACAGACAGACCAATGGCAAGCGTTCCAAGCCCCATGCCTTAGCCGCCATACGCGTTGGCGTCATGCTTCTCGATGATCTTGGAGAACCGCCGCGCGAACCGCTCGTCGGCCTTGGCCTTGGCCTCCAGCACTTCGCGGGCAAAGACCATGTGATCCTCGTGCGCCTCCAGCATGTCGGCCATCTTCTGGTTGGTGGCCGCGCCGATGCCGGCCATGGCGCTCTGCGCCTCCTGGTCGGTCTTGACTCCGATCTCGTTGATCCGGTGCGCCACGTCCTGCTGCTGCGCGGTCTTCAACGACTTGGTCAGCGCATCATAGAGCACGACCCGCTGCTTGGTGTCCGTCTGCAGCTTGTTGATCAGCACCATCTGCGTCGCCGCCTGGTTCTGCAGCGAATCGACCCAGGTCTTGCCCTTCTCGATATAGCGCTCCAGCGTCTGCGATTTGGCCAGCTTGACCTGCTCCTGCTGGACCATCTCGTTATACTTGGCGTTCATCTCCGCCAGTTCGCTTTCCAGCTTGGTGCGGGCGGCCGCGTCGGTCTCGTTGGCGATCTTGTTTTCCAGTTCGATGATCTTGGGGTCCATCCCCTGGATGTCCGCGCGCAGCGTTTCCAGTTCGCCCACCGTCGCCTCGCGCTCGTCCAGCGTCTCGGTAAGGTTCGTCTCGACCTTCACCTTGTGCTCTTCCAGCGTGCGCAACTGACCTTCCAGCAATTGCACGATGATGTCGGACTTGGAAATCAGGTCCTGCAACTTGTCGTCGATGCTGGCGGTGCGGATCCGCTCTTGCCGCATGCTGTCGGCCTTATGGCGGTTGAAGATACCGACGAAGCTTTCCCAGCCCGTCTTGGTACGCATCTCGTCGAAATCGCGCGAGAAGCCCGCGGTCACATCGTCCAGCCCCATGATCAGCTCGGCGATGTTGGCATTCATCGTCTCAGTATGCGCGTGCACTTCGTCCAGCGTCGCGTTCTCGATATCGAGGCTCGCATCCTCGCCGCCCTTGATCTTGGACCGCGCGCTTTCGATCTTGCCGGTCAGCTCGGCAATCTTCGCCTGCGCCGATGCGACCTGCTCCTGACTTTCGCGCACCTGCGCATCCAAATTCGCCATCACCGTTCCCTTTCGCGTAAAGTTAATTACCTTAACATCAATATAGGTACGCCACGGCTGATTTGAAGGCGCGCCCGCTCTTTGGGGTTTTCGCAAAACCTTTGGCGCGGGGCAAGAAAGACGTGCGCGTTCAGGGAATCAAAACCTCTTTCCGCCCGAACACCCCCTCCGCCGTGCCAAGGTCGTCATACAGGATCTCGACCGCGATGCTCTCGATCTCCCCCAGACCGAAGCTCTTGTAGATGATTGCGTCGTCCGGGAAAGCATTGGGGGCCGCGGTCTCGGTCTGGCAGGCCGGCATGTCCCAAACCTCCATCGCCCCGCCATTCACGCCGACACTGACCTGGTGCATTCCGCAACGCCAACTCAGCAGATGCGTCAGGTACAGCAGGTCCTGCCCATCATATTCGCGCACCGCCACCCAGTTGCCGCGCGTGGCCTCGATGATCGGCCTGATCTCGGCGGCGGTGGTGAACTTGCCGGCGGGCGTCTGGTCCTCGGCCTCGAACCCGGCGGGCGGTTGGCCCCCGTCCCCTGCCGATTGCGCCACGGCGGCCCCGTCCGGGCTCCCCGTTCCGCCGCCCAAGGCCACGGCAAGGCCAACGAAAATCCACTCGATCATCCGAAAATACCTTTCGTTTCAAAAATCTGCGCAACTGCCTCTCGCGCAATCGCAGCACACGGCCTATACTGGCGCCAAAGGGCAGTTCAGGCAGGCGTGACCGGATTATGGCCGCGAAAAAGGCAAAAAACCAAGCGTTCAATATCGTGGTGGTCGGCCACGCCGGCCGGCTTCAGTTCGAGGCGGTGCTGTTCGCCGCCTCCCTGCGCGCCCGCAGCCCCGACTTCAAAGGCCGCCTTTTCGTGGCCGAACCCCACCCCGGCCCGCTATGGAAGAACGACCCGACCATGCGCGGCGACATCCGCGCCCTCCTGGAAAGCTACGGTGCCGAGATCCTGCCTTTCGAATCCCGGCATTTCGGGCAGGCCTACCCCTATGGCAACAAGATCGAATGCCTGATGGCCCTGCCCGAGGGCGAGCCGTTCGTGTTCTTCGACACCGACACCCTGGTCACCGGCGACCTGACACAGGTCCCCTTCGATTTCGACCGCCCCACCGCCTCGCTCAAGCGCGAAGGCACCTGGCCCGAAATAGAACTCTACGGCCCGGGTTACACGGCCACATGGAAGTCGCTCTACGACAAGTTCGGGCTGGATTTCGAGTCCTCGCTCGACCCGTCCCTGCCCGACGAATACTGGCGCCGCTACCTCTACTTCAACGCCGGGTTCTTCTTCTACAAGTGCCCGCATGTCTTCGGCCAGCGTTTCCTCGACTATGCGCTGGCGATCCGCGACGACCCGCCGCCGGAACTGGTTTGCCAGTCGCTCGACCCCTGGCTCGACCAGGTGGCGCTTCCGCTCGTCATTCATTCGCTGGGCGGCGGGCGCGACACGCTGCCCGACGGTCTCCTCGACGGCGAGGTCACGTGCCATTACCGCATGTTCCCGCTGCTATACGCCCGCGAAAATGACGACGTGGTCGCACTGCTGGAAGACATCAGCGCCCCCAACCCGGTCAAGAAACTGCTCAAGAACTACGACGCCATCAAGTTCATGATCTACCACGGCCGCGGCCACAAGGTGCGCGACCTCTTCGACCGCGAGAACATGCCGCGCAAGGAGCAGGCGATCCGCAACACCATTCGCCGCAACGGCTTCTGGATGCGCTGATGGCCTTGCGAGACGTGCCCGGCCTGACCCGCATCGCCCAGGTCTTCGGCCCGTCCGACGCGATGCTGGCCGTCGCCGCCCTCGAAGGCGCAGGCTTTCGCGTCTTCGTGCCGGGCTACCACACGCTCTCGAATGCCCAGTACCTTTCGGTCGCCCTGGGCGGTGTACCGATCATGGTCGAAACCGCCCGCGCGGCCGAGGCCGCGGCCTTTCTCGACGCCCTGGAAACCTCCGACGTCGAGGTGCTTTCCCCCTCAGCATTCGACAGCATTCCCGATGACGATCTGCCGCCGCCCCGCCCACGCGGCCTCATGCGCCGGATCGTGGAAAGCGCGTTCTACCTTCTCACCGGAACCGCGCCCGCCCTGCGCGGACGCTACGGGCGCGTCCCGAAAAAATAGCCATTGGTCCGGCTCTTGTCCGCGCAAGACCATTTCAATACGCTTGTCCTGCGTCCCGCCATCGCTTACCCAAATGACAAACGCCATAAGGGAGGCTTTCCATGTCCGACGACGACCGCATCCACCAATTCGGCTTCGACACGCTGCAAATCCACGCCGGCGCCCGGCCCGATCCGGCCACGGGCGCGCGCCAGACACCGATCTACCAGTCCACGGCCTACGTGTTCCGCGACGCCGAGCACGCCGCCGCCCTCTTCAACCTCCAGGAAGTGGGCTACATCTATTCGCGCCTGACGAACCCCACCGTCGCGGTGCTTCAGGAACGCGTCGCCACGCTCGAAGGCGGTGCCGGCGCCGTCTGCTGCTCCTCGGGGCACGCGGCCCAGATCATGGCGCTGTTCCCGCTGATGGGTCCGGGCAAGAACGTGGTGGTCTCCACGCGGCTCTATGGCGGCTCGATCACCCAGTTCAGCCAGACCATCAAGCGCTTCGGCTGGTCGGCCAAGTTCGTCGATATCGACGACATGGATGCCATCAAGGCCGCCATCGACGACGACACCCGCGCCATCTTCTGCGAATCGATCGCCAACCCCGGCGGCCACATCGCCGACCTGCGCGCGGTGGCAGACGTCGCCGATGCCGCCGGCCTGCCGCTCATCGTCGACAACACCTCGGCAACGCCCTACCTCTGCCGCCCGATCGAACATGGCGCCACGTTGGTCGTGCACTCCATGACCAAGTTCCTCACCGGCAACGGCACCGTCACCGGCGGCGTCGTGGTGGATTCGGGCACCTTCGACTGGTCCGCGTCCGACAAGTTCCCCTCGCTCAGCCAGCCCGAACCTGCCTATCACGGCCTGAAGTTCCACGAAACGTTCGGCCCGCTCGCCTTCACCTTCCACGGCATCGCCATCGGCCTGCGCGACCTCGGCATGACGCTCAATCCCCAGGCCGCGCACTACACCCTGATGGGGATCGAGACGCTGTCGCTGCGGATGCAGAAACACGTCGAGAACGCCGAAACCGTCGCCGCCTGGCTGGAGAAGCACGACGCGGTCGAGGGCGTCACCTATGCCGGTCTCAAATCCTCGCCCTACCACAAGCGCGTCAAGACGGTCTGCCCCAAGGGCGCGGGCGGCCTGTTCACCGTGGCACTCAAGTCGGGCTACGAAGGCTGCGTCAAGCTGGTCGACAGTCTCGAACTCTTCAGCCACGTCGCCAACCTCGGCGACACCCGCTCACTGATCATCCACTCGGCCTCCACCACCCACCGGCAGCTGACCCCGGAACAGCAGACCGCCGCCGGCGCCGCCCCCAACGTGGTGCGCATTTCCATCGGCTGCGAGGATGCCGACGACATCATCGCCGATCTCGAACAGGCGCTGGCCAAGGCGGGCGCCTGACCGTCGGGGGTCTCCGCCGATCGCGGCAACCGTGATCGGTGTTTGCCTTTCCCTCGGCGGTAAGCTGCTGTAGAATCCACGTGCGGCAGGGGGCTACCCCTGCCGGGTCCGTGGTGCCAGAGCGTTGTGAATGAAACCGAATTTTGCCCTGACCCTGTCCTTCGAAGGCATCAGCCTTCTGCATCGTGCCTTCCCCGGTTGGCACATGGTGGGCGAGGTCAGTCTCGACAGCAGCGACCTCGCCGGTGCGCTGTCCGACCTTCGAAACCGGGCCGGGCAACTCGACAGCAACCCGATCCGCTCCAAGCTGGTCATCCCCAACGACCAGATTCGCTTCCTGCAGTTCGATTCCGAAGGGCTCGAAGCGGACGAGATCGCCTCGGCCGTGCACCGCGCCCTCGATGGCGCGACGCCCTACGCGGTCGACGACCTTGCCTATGACTGGTCGATTTCCGCCGGGCAGGTGCATATCGCCGCCGTCGCCCGCGAAACCCTGGCCGAGGCCGAGGCCTTTGCCACCGAACACGGCTTCAACCCGCTTTGTTTCGTCGCCGCCCCCGAGGGCCGCGATTTCGTGGGCGAGCCGTGGTTCGGCGAGACGAAAAGCGCCCCGTCTCTCCTGCCCGAAGGCGGACGCATAGAGCGCGACACCGCCGCCATCCGGGTCATCGGCACGGCCCCGCTGCACGGCGCGGCGGCCCCCGCTTCCGGCGCCGCGCCAGAGGCCGCCCTCGAAGGCGCGACCGACGCCGCCGATGCCGCGCGCCCCCCCGCACCCGAGCCAGACTTGCCGCCCGAAGTGCCGCCCGCGCCGGACCCCGAGATCGAACCGGAGATTCAGCCCGATCCCGAGCCTGTGCCGGAGGTGCCTCCGACACCACAACCCGACATCCCGCCGGAGCCGGTGCCGCAACCGGACCCGGACATTCCGCCGAACCCGACGCCCGGCCCCGCGGTCGCGGAAACGGACGTGCAAGACGGTGACGGTGTCGCAAATGCCAGCACGGATCCGGACGCGAAAGACGAGCGCACCGACGCTGCCGGAAACACGCCCGCAGCGCCTGTCGCCTTCAGCTCGATCCGCGCGCAGCGGGACACGTTGCCGACCGCCCCGCGCCGCCTCAGCGGCGCGACCCGCGACGGCGCGTCGCCTGCCGCCGAGGCCCCGTCCCGAGAGACGCCGCGCGCCGAACCCACGCTGACGGCCGCGACGCCGTCCGTCACCGGCGCAGGCACTGGCACTGGCGCCGCCGCCAAGGTGACAGGCAAACCGCAAGACGCGCTGCCTGCCGATGCCGCCGCCCGGATCGGCGCCACGCTACGCGCCTCCGACGACACGCGCCTCACCCCACCCGATGCGGAGCCTTCCACCGCCGAGGGGCCGCCCGGGCGCGCGCACACAGATGTCGAGGACGACGGCAGCGATATTCCGCCGCCCCCCGCCTTCATGGCCGACCGCACCGGGCCCGCGCCGTTCGACCTTCCCGAAGACACCCCCAACGCACCCCTCGCCGCGCCTGCCGCCGAAGGCCAGGCCGCCGCGTCCTCCGGCGCCCTGTCGTTCTTCTCGCGCCGCAAAACGCCCAAGCCCGACAAACGTCAGCCCGCGCGCACCGACGCTCGCCCCTCGCCCGAGGCCCAACGCGAGCAGGAGCGCCAGCGCATGACCGTCTTCGGCGCGCGCAAGACCGCCTCCGTCGGGGGCAAGCCGCGTTTTCTGGGGTTGATCCTGACCGCGGTGCTGCTGATCTTCCTCGTGGGCGTGGCCGCCTGGGCGTCGATCTTCCTCGAAGACGGCATCTCCCGCGTCCTGCGCGGCAGTCCCGACCCCGCGGAACAGATCGCCGCGACACCCGACGCGGAGGTTCCGCCCGGCGATACCGACGGCGCCTCCGCCTCGAGTAGCGCCCAGACGGACGAGGGCGAAAGCGTTCTCGCCGCCCTGCCCGGCGTCACCTCCGATGGCGCCGAGACGCCCCGCGCCGACCCGCAGCCCGCGCCGAACCCGGCCGAACTGACCGAGCAACAGGCCCGCACGCGCTATGCCGTCACCGGCATCTGGCAACGCGCCCCCGACGCGCCCACCGATCCCGGCACCCAAAACCTCGACGATTTCTACCTCACCTCGATCGACCCCAAGGTCGTCGAGCAGGACGCAGTTGCCCTGCCCGCGCCCGAAAGCCTGCGCGGCGACACGCGCCCCGACACGCCGGCCGATCCCGCCGCCGCCGACACCATGTTCACCATGGACACGCGCGGCCTGGTGCAGCCGACGCCCGAAGGCGCGCTGACCCCCGATGGCGTTCTGGTCTATGCCGGTCAGCCCGCGCTCGTGCCGCCGGACCGCCCGGCAGAGACCCTGGCCCAACCGGGCGAGGACCCCGCCGAGGCCGCCGCCCGCATCGAGGCGCTCGAACGCATCGCCGCGTTGCGCCCCCGTGTCCGGCCCGGCGACCTGTCCGAAACCAACGAACGCGAAACCCTGGGCGGCCGCACCCGCAACGAACTCGCCACCCTGCGGCCCCGCCTGCGCCCGCAAAGCGCGCAGGAACTGGCCGAAGAGGCCGCCGCGGCCTCGGAAGCGGCCACCGAAGCTGCTGCCGCGACGCCCGATGTCATCTCGCCCGATCCCGATGCGGTCACCGCCGCGCTTCAGGCCGCCGCCGCGGTCCCGGCCCCCGATCCCTTCGCCGGGGCGACGGCCCAGGCGGTCAAGGTCTCGGCCAAGCCCAACGCGCGGCCCCGGAACTTCAACCGAATCGTCCAGCGCAGCCAGCGCCTGGCCGAACAGCAGGAAGCCCGCACCGCCGCCGTCGCCGTGCCTCGCAACCAGCGCATTTCGCCCAGCGGCCCGACGCCCACCACCGTCGCCCGCGCCGCAACCGAAAAGAACGCGCTGCGCATGCGCCAGGTCAATCTCATCGGCGTCTACGGCAGCAATTCCAACCGCCGCGCGCTCGTGCGCCTGGCCAATGGCAGCTACAAGAAGGTCAAGGTCGGCGACCGGCTGGATGGCGGGCGCGTCGCCGCCATCGGCACCAGCGAACTGCGCTACGTCAAATCCGGGCGGCAGGTGACGCTCACCATGCCGCGCGGCTGAGCCTCGGCGGCGCCCGCGCCGTTTCCTTCCGGCCTGAAAAATCCTCGCCGAGGGCTCCGACGACGACAATCCGGACCAACGCCCGAAAAAACACCTCCCGTGTCCTCGCGCCCGCACCAAGTCGTTTGCACAAGCGTCACCTGCGCCGCATACTCTGCCTCAAGGCGGTGCCCCGCCCGTGCTCCGAATTCCGCAAAGGACCCCGATGGAAGGATTTTTCTTTCAGGCCACCGTGTTTCTCGCAGCCGCCGTGATCGCGGTGCCCCTGGCCGCTCGTCTGGGGCTGGGATCGGTGCTGGGCTATCTCGCCGCCGGTATCGCCATCGGGCACATTCCGGGCCTGCTGGGCGGCCACGACGCCGAGGAATTGCAGCATTTCGCCGAATTCGGCGTGGTCATGATGCTCTTCATCATCGGGCTCGAGCTGGAACCCAGGGCGCTTTGGGACATGCGGCACAAGTTGATCGGGCTGGGCGGCTTGCAGATCACGCTCACCACGGCCGCCGTCATGGCGGGCTGCATGGCGCTCGGCGTGGTGTGGTCCGTGGCGCTGGCCATCGGCATGGTCTTCGCCCTGTCTTCTACTGCCATCGTCCTGCAAACCCTGTCGGAAAAGGGCCTGATGCAGACCGGCGGTGGGCGCTCGACCTTTTCCGTGCTGTTGACCCAGGACATCGCCGTCATCCCGATGCTGGCCTTCCTGCCGCTTCTGGCCCTGCCGAAAACCCCCGACATGATCCTGGGCGAGACCCTGCAACGGCTGGCCGACGAAGGCCACGCCGCCGAGGGCGACCATGGCGGTGCCCCCGCACAGGTGGCGCAGTCCATGATCGACAGCCTCCCGGGCTGGGGTGTCACGCTCCTGACACTGGGGGCGGTGGCCGGCATCATCATCTTCGGCGTCTATGCCACGCGACCCGTCTTCCGCTTCATTCACCACGCCCGCCTGCGCGAGATGTATACCGCGCTGGCGCTCCTGATCGTGGTGGGCATCGCCTTCGTGATGAGCCTCGTGGGCCTGTCGCCGGCCCTCGGGGCGTTCCTCGCGGGCGTGGTCCTGGCCTCGTCGGAATTCCGGCACGAGCTGGAAAGCGATATCGAACCCTTCAAGGGCCTGCTCCTGGGCCTCTTCTTCATCACCGTCGGCGCGGGTATCAACTTCTCGATCCTCTTCGCCTCGTTCTTCACCATCATGGGGCTGGCCTTTGCCGTCATCCTGATCAAGGGCGGCATCCTCTATGGTCTGGGGCGCATCTTCGGCCTTACGGGCCGCAACCTCTGGCTCTTCACGCTGGGTCTGGCTCAGGCCGGGGAATTCGGCTTCGTGCTGATCAACTTTTCCGGCCAGAACAACGTGATCCCGCCGGAACTGCGCGAAACCCTGCTGCTGGTCATCGCCATCTCCATGCTGATCACGCCGCTCTTGTTCATCCTCTACGACTACCTGTCGAACCGCATGACCGACCCGTCCGAGGCACAGGAAGCCGACGAGATCGACACGAAAGGCCCCGTGATCATCGCCGGCATCGGGCGCTTCGGGCAGATCGTCAACCGCATGGTCCGCTCCTCGGGGTTCGAAACCGTCGTTCTGGATCATGACCTTGCCGCCATCCAGCGGATGCGGCGTTTCGGCATCAAGGGCTTCCTGGGTGATCCCGGCCGGCCCGACCTCCTGCACGCGGCGGGCCTCGCCGATGCCAAGGTGCTCGTGGCCGCGCTCGACGATCCCGACGCCACGACCCGGCTCGTGGCCTTCGCCCGACGCGAACGGCCCGACCTGCACATCGTCGCCCGCGCCCGCGACCGCACCCACGTCTTCCGCCTCTACAAGGCCGGCGCTGACGACATCGTGCGCGAGCTTTTCGACAGCTCCCTGCGTGCCGGCCGCTACGTGCTTGAAAACATGGGACTGACCGAGTTTGAGGCGGCAGAGCTGCAAAAGACCTTCTACCACCACGACCGCGATTCTGTCCGCGACCTGGCGGCCCTGTGGGACCCCAATATTCCCACCATCCAGAACGGCGCCTACATCAAGCGCGCCAAGGAACTGGAGGCGGAATTGCAGACCATGCTGCTGTCTCAGCTGGAGGAAAAGGCCGCAGAGGACATCTCGGACGACCGCAAGGAGGCGTGAGCGCCTCATTCGCGCGGCCCAACACCCTCACGTCATCCCGGACCTGATCCGGGATCTCTCGGCGCAAGACACGAAAAGAAAAAGCCGCGCCCACCGGCACGGCCCTTCCGTTTCAGATGTCGGCTCGCATCACGCCGCGCGCGAGATCAATACCTCGTCGACTTCCTTGGCCGCCTGCACCTCGTCGCCACCGCTCACGGCAGCCACTTCGCGGGTCAGACGCTCCAGCGCCGCCTCATACAGCTGGCGCTCGGAATAGCTCTGCTCGCGCTGGTCGTCAGTGCGGTGCAGGTCGCGCACCACCTCGGCAATCGCGATCAGGTCACCCGAGTTGATCTTTTGCTCGTATTCCTGCGCCCGGCGCGACCACATCGCCTTCTTCACCTTGGCCTTGCCTTTCAGCGTGGTCATCGCCTTCGATACCACATCCGGGCTCGACAGGCTGCGCATGCCGATTTCGGTCGCCTTATGGGTCGGAACCCGCAGAGTCATCTTGTCCTTCTCAAAGGAAATCACGAACAGTTCCAGTTCGATCCCGGCGATATCCTGCTTCTCGATCGACATGATCTGGCCGACGCCGTGCGCAGGGTATACGACGTAATCGTCAGGGCGAAACTCGGACTTCTTCGATTTGCTCATTCAGGTTTTCCTCACAAGCTTCCCAGTTCAAACTTGGCGGAGCATCCCCTCGGCAGCGGGCCATCGGGGCGTGGCGTCAAGCACAAAGAAATCCACCTCCCATGCGTCAGCGCGGGCAGATGGATAATATATGGGCGGTGTCTACATTTGTAACGGTAGTGTATCACAAAAAAGGGGCCCCTGAAAGCGGACTCAGCAGGTCAGGCTGATTATACCTGCGGCGTCAGGTGGTTACCGCGCGTTCTTGTCCCAAAACCTGAGCCATCGATCGTTTGATCAAACGAATCGGTTTACGCCCGCAGCCCCTTGCGTCAGCCGCCTTCGCCCGGCGCTTCCGAGAAGTACTTCTCCAGCTTGCCGTCTTCGCCGTCACGTTCGTCCGCCTCGGGCAGCGGGTCCTTCTTGGTGACGATGACCGGCCACATCTCGGAGTATTTCCGGTTGAACTCGACCCATTTCTCCATGTCCGGCTCGGTGTCGGGACGGATCGCGTCGGCGGGGCACTCGGGCTCGCAGACGCCGCAGTCGATGCATTCGTCGGGGTGGATCACAAGCATGTTCTCCCCCTCGTAGAAACAATCCACGGGGCACACCTCCACGCAGTCGGTGTATTTGCACGCGATGCAATTGTCATTGACGATATAGGTCATCTTTCGCCCCGGTCGTGATCTCCTCGCGCTGACCTAATCCAGTCCGGCTGATCATTCAAGCGCCAGACGCCCTTCCGCGGCGCACTATCGCGTTTCCTGATCCATCTTGCGGCGATCCTTTTTCGTCGGCCGCCCCTTGCCTTCGTAACGCGGGTTCAGCGGCTCGGTCGCATGGTCGCGCGGCTTCGGCGGATCGAGATCGTCGTACAGCGCCCGCGCTTCCGGCGCCGGCCCCCGCCTTTCGCCCACCGCGACGATGCGGATCACCCGGATGTCGCGCTCCTTCGGAAACGTCAGTACATCGCCCGGCTTCACCGACGACGATGCTTTCGACACCCTTTGCGAGTTGACCCTCACATGCCCGCCCGTGACCAATTTCGTGGCCAGGCTGCGCGTCTTGAAGAACCGCGCGTGCCAAAGCCACTTGTCCAGCCGTATCTTCGGCTGGCCCGCGTCACTCATGTCACGACTTGTCCTTCAGCCCCATCAGGGCGGCGGCAAAGGGGTTGTCAGGGTCGATCTTGTCTTTCTTGGCAGGCTTCGAGGAGAAGCTCTTGGCGCCCTCCTCGCGGCGCGGCTTGCCCTTGCCTTTGGGCTTGCCGCCCTTGGGCCTCGGCTTGCCACCCTGCGGCTTGCCACGCCCCTCGCTGCGGGCCTTCGCCGCGCGCCCGGCCCAAGTGAACGTGTAGAAGACCTCCATCTCGGTCTCGTCCTTGGCCGCATCCGGCACGTCACCGACCGGCACCTCGGTCTCGGACATCTCGGGAATATCCGGCGCGACCTCCGGTTCCTCGGGCGGCACCTCGGTGACGGGCGCAAGACCGTCTTCGGCGATCTTTTCCACCGCCTCCTCGGCGGTCGTAACCTCGTCCGGCGCGCCCGTCTCCGACGGCTCCGGCGCGTCGTCCAGCGCCGCATCCACCGGCTTGACCTTCTCGCGCTCGCCCTGCTCGGCCTTGTAGCCAAGGCCCTGCATCAGGTCGGCGAACTGTTCCAGCGTCATGCCGGTGATTGACAGCATATCAGCGTTGGCCTCGAACCCGCCGCGGCTGTCCTCGGACCGCAACATATCCGCCAGCCGCTCCAGCATGTCGATCCGGATGGCCCGCTCGCCGGCGGCGCGATATCCGGACATCGAGTGATACCCTGCCGGCGCACTGGTGCCGGCGGGCACCGTCACCAGACCCGGCGGTGGCGCCTCGGGGAACTCTTGCAGCCCCATCTTCAGCGACCACAGCACCAGCCGCAGACGCGTCGGCGCGGGCTTCAGCAAAAGCGGCATGAAAATCGTAAACTGGCCGAAGCGCACACCATGCTTGCGCAACTGCCCACGCGCATCCTGGTCCAGCGCCTTGACCTCGTCGGCCACCTCGCCGCGCGGGATGATCCCGAAATTCTCGACCAGCTGAAAGCCGAAGCCCCGCGCCAGCCCGCTCAGTTCCTCGTCGCGCTGGATGTTCAACAGCGGCTCGAACAGGGTCGCCACCTTGCGGTCGATGAAATGCTGCAGCCGGCGCTGCACCTTCTGCATCACCTCGGGCCCGGCGGTGTCGTCGACAAAGGCCTCGACCTGCGGTTTCAGCGGATCGGCACCGGCCACCAGCTTGCCGACAGCACTTTCGCCCCACATCAGGCCACCCTGCTCGGTGAAATCGATCTCGGTATCGGGCGCGTTATAGAACTTGTCCGCCCGCAGGTGGAAATGCGGCGCAAGGGCTTGCAGGCTCGCCTGCGCCACCGCCTTGGCCTCCTGTCCGCCCGACGTCTTGTCCTGGCGGAACCGGAACCCTTCCAACCGACCGACGAATTCGCCCTCGACGGTCACTTCACCCTTGTCATTCACTTCGGCCACGATGGCGTCCTTCTGCTTGAGCCGCCGCATCAGCACGCTGGTGCGCCGGTCCACAAATCTTTGCGTCAGCGCGTCATGCAACGCGTCCGACAGGCGGTCTTCTACAGCGCGGGTCGTTTCGCGCCAATGGTTTTCGTCCCCGACCCAGCCCTTTCGCTGGGCAACATAGGTCCATGTGCGGATATATGCCAAACGCTTGGAGAGCGTGTCGATATCCCCGTCCGTCCGGTCGATCCGCGCCACATGCCCGGCCAGCCACTCCTCGCCGACCCGGCCATGTTCGTGCAGGTCACTGAATATACGCTCCAGCAGCCCCGCATGTTCCGCATGGCTGATCCCGCGAAAGTCCGGAACCCGGCACACATCCCACAGCAGCCGCACCGAAGCGCCGTCGCTGGCCCGTGCCGCAATCTCTGCATCTTCGGCCAGCGTGCGCAGCACGACGAGGTCATCCGCCTCGCGGGCGCGCACCAGCCAGTCGTTCTCGGGCTTTTGTTCCAGCGACGCGATCAGCGCGTCGACCGTCCCGAATTGCAGCGCCGCGTTGCGCCATTCCACCTTGCGAATGGGGGTAAAGCGATGGTCCATGATCGCCTGCGCCATATCGTCGGGCAGCTCCGGCGCCTCGCCCGTCACCCCGAACGTGCCGCTGGTCATGCCGCGCCCCGCGCGCCCGGCGATCTGGCCCAGCTCGTTGGGCGCAAGGTTGCGCATCCGCCGCCCGTCGAACTTCGTCAGGGACGAGAACGCGACGTGATTGATGTCCAGGTTCAACCCCATGCCGATCGCGTCGGTGGCCACCAGGTAATCCACGTCGCCATTCTGGTAAAGATCCACCTGCGCGTTGCGCGTCCGGGGGCTCAAGGCCCCCATCACGACCGCCGCACCGCCCTTCTGGCGGCGCAGCAGCTCGGCAAAGGCATACACATTCTCAACCGAAAACCCCACGATGGCCGAGCGTGCAGGCATCTTGCTTATCTTTTTCGAACCTGTGTAGGTCAGCTGGCTCATCCGCTCGCGGCCGACGAACTCCACCCCCGGAACCAGCGCCGCAATCGCCCCGCGCATGGTGTGCGCCCCCAGAAACTGCGTCTCCTTCTGGCCCCGCATCCGCAAAAGGCGGTCGGTGAACACGTGCCCCCGCTCGGGGTCGGCACACAGCTGGATCTCGTCCACCGCCACGAAATCCGCGCCCATCCCTTCGGGCATCGCCTCGACCGTGCAGACCCAATATTGCGTCCGCGGCGGCACGATCCGTTCCTCGCCGGTGACCAGCGCCACCACCGACGGGCCACGCACCGCGACGATCTTGTCATAGACCTCCCGCGCCAGCAGGCGCAGCGGCAACCCGATCACGCCGGTGCGATAGCCCAGCATCCGTTCGATCGCGAAATGGGTCTTCCCGGTATTCGTCGGGCCCAGGACCGCCAGGATCCTCGACTGCTCGCCCATGGGACTTGCCCCTTGTCTTTGCTGTGCTTACAGGTCCCGGCCGCCGATCTCGCGTTCGACCATCGGCAGCACCTGCGCCACGTCTTGATGATGCGGATGCAGCGCCAGCACAAGGTCGAATGCCTGCTTGGCCTTCTCGTAATTCTCGACGTGGTAGAGGATACCGCCCAGGCTTGCGATGGCGTTGTAATGGCGCGGATTCAGCGCCAGCGCCCGCTCGATGTCCGCCAGCGCGGGGCCGAACAACTCGGCATCGGCATAGGCCATCGCCCGCATGTGAAACCCTTCGGCAAAATCCGGCGCATGATCGGTCAGGGCGGTGAAATGCTCGATCGCGGCGTTCGTGTCGCCCGCCTCCAGCGCGTCGCGCCCACGTTTCAGCAACAGGTCCGCCGTGGCCGAGCCTGACCGCGTCCAGGCCAGCTCGATTTCCTTGGAAATCCGGTTCGCCTCGCGCGGTTCGGCCTCTTTCAACTGCTCGAAAAGCGGATCAAGCGCCGAATCCTGCGCCATGCCGGGTAAGGAAAACATGACTAACGGCAAAACTGCCGCGACGATATATTTGGAAAGTCGGTTCATAACGCCCATAACGTACCCAGTTTAGCGCGCATGGCCGGGAATCAAAGCCCCCGGTCGATCAAATCTGGAGGAACTGACATGAGCGACGTAACCAAATCCGCGGTCGAGGCCCTGTCCGCCAAAATGAACGGCAGCTTCGACGGCAGCGCAAAGTTCGTGATCGAGAACGAAGGCTCCATCGTGATCGACGAATCCGGCGTGCGCGAAGGCAATGACGAAACCGACGTCACCATGACCGCCGACGCCGACACGTTCCAGTCCATCCTCGATGGCGATCTCGACCCCACGGCCGCCTTCATGTCCGGCAAACTGGCCGTCGATGGCGACATGGGCACCGCGATGAAACTCGGCTCGGTCCTGTCGTAACACCTATGCTGACGGACGCGCCCTTCTTTGCCGATATTGCCGATGGCCCCGACGGTGGCCGCGCCTTCTGGTGCGACACCGCCGACGGGGTGCGCATCCGCCTGGGGCTCTGGCGCCCGCAGCAGGACGCCGGCGAAAGTGCAGGCACGCTCCTGCTCTTTCCCGGTCGCACCGAGTATATCGAGAAATATGGCCGCACCGTCCGTCACTTCGCCGCCGCGGGCCTGACCACGCTGGTCGTCGACTGGCGCGGCCAGGGCCTGGCCGACCGTCTGATCGAAGACAAGATGTCGGGCCATGTCCTGCATTTCGACGATTACCAGCACGACGTCACAGCCATGGTCGACGCCGCGCGGCAGTTGGACCTGCCCAAACCGTGGTTCGTTCTGGGCCATTCCATGGGCGGCGGCATCGCGCTCAAGTCGGTGATGGACGGCCTGCCGGTGGCGGGCGCGTCCTTCTCGGCGCCGATGTGGGGCATCCGCATCTCCGCCGCGCTCCGCCCCGTCGCCTGGTCGCTGGGCTGGAGCAGCCGCAGCGTGGGGTTCGATCACGTCTACGCCCCCGGCACCTCGCCGCAAAGCTACGTGCTGGCCGAACCGTTCGAGACAAACCGCCTGACCACCGACGTCGAAAGCTATCAGCACATGATCGCCCAGGTCACCGCGCACCCGGAACTGACCATCGGCGGCCCGTCCCTGCGCTGGCTCTACGAATCGCTGATGGGCACACGCCGCATGTGGCGCCGCCCGTCGCCCGACCTGCCCTGCCTGTGCCTTCTGGGGTCCGAGGAGGATATCGTCGACGTCTCCCGCGTGCATGATCGCATGTCACGCTGGCCCGGCGGCGAACTGGAAATCGCCCGGGGCGCGCGGCACGAGGTGCTTCAGGAAGCGCCCGGGATCCGCGACGCCCTGATCGGCAAACTGATCGACTTCTACGCAAGCGTCAGGGATCGGCGCGCACCGTCTGGCGCTGACGCCCAAGCCCCTGGATCTCCAGCTCCATCACGTCGCCAGGCTTGAGATAGCGCTTGGGGTCCCGCCCCATGCCCACCCCCGGCGGCGTGCCGGTGGCAATGATGTCCCCGGGCTCCAGCCGCATGACCTCGCTCAGATGCGCGATGATCTGCGCGACGGTAAAGATCATGGTCGACGTGTTGCCGGTTTGCATCCGCTCGCCACTTACATCCGCCGACATATCAAGACTTTGTATGTTGCCCACTGCCTCCGGCGTCACCAGCCAAGGCCCGACCGGCCCGAACGTGTCGCAGCTCTTGCCCTTGGTCCATTGCCCGCTGCGCTCGATCTGGAAATGCCGCTCCGAGACGTCGTTGACGATGGTGTAACCCGCCACATGATCCAGCGCCTCGGCCTCGGTCACATATTTCGCCTCGCGCCCGATCACCACGCCAAGCTCCACCTCCCAATCCGCATGGGTCGACCCGCGCGGCAGGACCACGTCGTCATCCGGACCGACGATGCTTGACGTGGCCTTCATGAAAACAACCGGCTCTGCGGGCGGCTCGATCCCGATCTCCGCGGCGTGGTCGCTGTAATTCAGCCCGATCCCGATCAGCTTGCCAATCCCGGCAACCGGCGGCCCCAGCCGCGGCGTGCCCTCCACCAGCGGCAGCTTTTCCGGGTCCAGTTTCGGCAAGGCCCCCAGCACGGCACCCGAAATATCCGCCACCACGCCGCTCAGGTCGCGCACCCGACCTTCGGCGTCCAGCATTCCCGGCTTTTCCCGCCCCGGCTCTCCGTATCTGACAAACCGCATGGCATCCCCCCTGTCGCTTTTGCGTGACCATACCGGGACTCCAAGTGACGGCAAGCCTTCATCCTCTGGCCACCGCCTGCCGGCACGCTAACTCCCCCGCATGGTTCTGCAATTCAAACCCCAGGGCATCTACTGCCCCGCCGGCGATTTCTTCATCGACCCGTGGCGCCCCGTGGACCGGGCGCTGATCACCCACGGCCATGCCGACCACGCCCGGCCCGGCCACGCCCGCTATCTCTCCACCGCCGCCGCGGCGCCCGTCATGCGCCACCGCCTGGGCGAGATCACCCTCGACACGGTCGACTATGGCGAGACACGCCGGATCGGCGATGCACGCGTCTCGTTCCACCCCGCAGGCCACGTTCCCGGCTCCGCCCAGATCCGGGTCGAGGTCGAAGGCGAGGTCTGGGTCGTCTCCGGCGACTACAAGACCGAGGCCGACCGCCTGTCCGAGCCGTTCGAGCCGGTGCGCTGCCACAGCTTCATCACCGAATGCACCTTCGGCCTGCCGGTCTTTACCTGGACGCCCGAAGAAGATGCGGCGCGTCAAATCAACGACTGGTGGGCCGCCAACGCCGCCGCCGGCACGTTTTCCCTGCTCGGCGCCTACTCGCTGGGCAAGGCGCAGCGCGTCCTGTCGCTGCTCGATCCCGCCATCGGCCCCATCCTGACCCACGGTGCGGTGGAAAACACCAACGCCGTCCTGCGCGACCAGGGCCTCGCCCTGCCCGACACGCTTCACGTCACGCCCGACCTCAAGGCCAAGGGCCATCCCGGCGCGCTCGTGCTCGCGCCACCCTCCGCCCTGGGCAGCACATGGGCCCGCCGCTTCCGCCCGGCCTCCACCGGCTTCGCCTCTGGTTGGATGCGCCTGCGCGGAGTGCGCCGCCGCCGTGCCGTGGATCGCGGCTTCGTCATGTCGGACCATGCCGACTGGCCCGGTCTGATCTCTGCCATCAAGGCGACCGGCGCGGAAAACATATACGCCACACATGGTTACACCGATATCTTCGCGCGATACCTGAATGAGGAAGGCTGGAACGCCCAAGTTGTCCCCACAGAGTTTACCGGCGAGTCCCTCGACTCAGCCGATGACGATCAGGCAGGAGACTCAGCGGCATGATCCGACTTGCTGCCCTGCTCATTCTGCTGGCCGTTCCTGCCGCCGCCCAGCCTGTCTGCGTCTGCCTCAAATGCCTCACAGGCCCCTTTGACAGCTACTGGGCGCCCGCCGGCTCCATGAAGCCCACTATCCTGCCCGGCCAGTGCTTCATCAGCCGAACCGATGTCACACCCGCAGACCTTGTCCCGGGCGCCGTAATCACTTTTCGGCACCCGGTCACCGGCAAGGCCTTTTTCAAGCGCATCGTCGCCACCGCAGGCCAGACTGTCCAAATGCGTTCGGGCCGTCTCTTCATCAATGACGCGCCCGTCCTAACTGAGGAGTCCGGTCCCTTCACCGAACCGAACATACCGCAAGGCCCCGGCGGCGCCCGTCCGCGATGTTCCAACGCCCCGGTGGCGGACGGTGCAGACTGCCTCAAGAACATGCGCACCGAAACGCTGGGCGGTACGGCCCATTACATTCTCGACATCGGCCCGGGCCGCCTTGACGACACACAGGTCTTCACCGTGCCGGCCGGCCATCTCTTCGTGCTCGGCGACAATCGGGACAACTCCATCGACAGCCGCGTGCCGCAAGCCGTTGGGGGCCTCGGCTTCATCCCGGTCGAAAACGTCACAGGCATCCTCGAAGAGGTGCGCCCGTGAAACGCTTCACCGCTCTTTTCACCACGCTCGACCAGACCACCAAGACGAACACCAAGGTCGCCGCGCTGGCCGAGTATTTCGCCACCGCGCCCGACGCCGACAAGCTCTGGACCGTCGCGCTCTTTTCCGGCCGCCGCCCCCGCCGCGCCATCACCACGACGAAACTGCGCGAATGGGCCGCCGAACGCGCCGGCATCCCGCTCTGGCTCTTCGAGGAAAGCTACCCCATCGTCGGAGACCTGTCGGAAACCATCGCCCTCGTCCTGCCGCCTCCCGCCCGCGACCATGACGACAGCCTCGCCACCTGGATCGCCCGCCTCCGCGCCCTCGACGTCGAGACCGAAGAGGCCCGCAAGGCGGCCATTCTCGATGCCTGGGACCAGATGCAGCCCCATGAACGGCTGGTGTTCAACAAGCTTCTGACGGGGGGCTTCCGCATCGGCATCTCGCGCAAGCTGATGACCCGTGCCCTGGCACAAGCCACCGACCGCGACGAGGCCGAGCTTGCCCACCGTCTCATGGGCGACTGGACGCCCGACAGCACCTCCTGGCACGCGCTGATCGAGGCGCATGACGCCACCGCTGACCTCTCCCGACCTTATCCGTTCTGCCTCGCCTATGGCCTCGACGACGAAGAACCCGAGTCGCTGGGCGATCCCTCCGACTGGCTGGCCGAGTGGAAATGGGACGGCATCCGCGGCCAGCTGATCCTGCGAGGGGGCGAGCATTTCACATGGTCCCGCGGCGAAGAACTGATGACCGACCGCTTCCCCGAACTGGCCCGCGCCCGCGAGTACCTGCCGCCCGGCACCGTGCTCGACGGTGAAATCCTGGCCTGGCAGGACGAGTGCCCGATGTCCTTCAACGCTCTGCAAAAGCGCATCGGGCGCAAGACCGTGCCGAAAAAACTGCTGAAAGACGCCCCTGTCATAATCTACGCCTACGATTTGCTAGAGAAAAACGGCACCGACCTGCGCGGAACACCCTTTGCCGAACGTCGCGCCCGGCTCGAAACCCTGCTGCAAGACCTTCCGCCCGAGGCCCCCATTCGCCAATCCCCGCTAATACGTTTCCAGTCGTGGGACGATCTACGCGAGATCCGCGCAAAAGCCAGGGACGCGCGCGCTGAAGGCTTAATGCTCAAGCGCAAGGGGTCGCCGTACCATTCGGGCCGCAAGAAAGGCGACTGGTGGAAATGGAAACTCGATCCCCTGACCATCGACGCCGTGATGATCTACGCCCAACAGGGCAGCGGCCGGCGCGCCAACCTTTTCACCGATTTCACCTTCGCCGTGCGCGACGGCAACGACCTCGTGCCCTTCACCAAGGCCTATTCCGGCCTCACCGACACCGAATTTCGCAAGATCACCGCCTGGGTGCGCAAGAACACCCTGCAACGCTTCGGCCCCGTTCGGCAGGTGAAGGCAGAGCACGTTTTCGAGATCGCCTTCGAGGGCATCATGGAATCCACCCGCCACAAATCCGGCGTCTCGCTGCGCTTCCCCCGCATGAAACGCTGGCGCCACGACAAACCGGTGCAGGAGGCCAACACGATCGAAGACCTCCGCGACATGCTAACCCACTACGGCTAAAGAAAATTCGTACGAATTTTCTCCCCCAAGATTATTCGTACGAATAATCTACCCCGCTCACCGCAACAAATCATCCTCGAACGGAAAGCGCGAAAGCAGCTCCACGCCCGTCTCGGTGATCAGCACCTGCTGCTCCAGTTTCACGCCCTCCGTGCCGCCCTCGGCACCGATATAGCTCTCCACGCACAGCGTCATGCCGGGCGCGATCACGCCGTCATAGCCCGCATCCGGGAAATCCCCGTGGTGATAGAGGTACGGATACTCCCCCGTCATTCCGCAGCCATGCGCCGACAGGTAATAGCGGTTGGCGTAATACTCTTCCGGGATGTCCCAGGCCGCGTCGGCATAGTCGCGGAACGTCATGCCGGGCCGCAGGATGCCCATGTTGTGATGCACCTGCTCATACGCCACCTTGTACAGCTCGCGCTGTGTGGCGTTCGGCTTGCCAGGCCCCGAATGGAAGGTGCGCGAGAAATCCGAATAATAGCCGTGGCACCCCACCACGTCCGTATCCAGCGCAATCAGTTCATTCACCCCAATCACGTTCTCGCTCGTCTCCTGGAACCACGGGTTCGTCCGCTCCCCGGCATTCAGCAGGCGGGTCTCCACGTAATCCCCGTTCTGCGCGATGATCGACTGGTGCAGCACCGACCACAATTCCGCCTCGGTCATCCCCGGCCGGATCGCCGCGCGCAGCTTGGACACGCCGATCTCGGTCGCCCGCAGCGAGGCATTGACGCATTTCATCTCTTCCGCCGACTTGATTGCCCGCGCCATTTCGACTGGTTCCTGCGCATCCACGATCCTCAGCCCCGCATCGCGCAGCGCAATGGCACTCCCGGCATTCAGCCGCTCGATCCCCAGCGTCGCCCCCTTGCCCACCAGCGAGGTCACCAGGTCCGCCATCTCGGCGGCCCAGGCCCGTTCCCGCCTGGCAATATCCGGCCCCGCCGCCACGAAACTCGCCGTGCGCGCGGCGCGCACCTCGTCGATCGTCTCCAGCCCGTCAGCCAGATGCGCGCAGCCGGTGAACTCGAACAGGATCGAGCGGCTTTCAGTCAGCAGCAGGTACCGCGACGGCGCGTTCCGCTGGCTGAACACCTGCATGTTTCGCGCCCCCGTGGCATAGCGGATGTTGACCGGATCGGACAAAAGAACCGCCGCGATATCCCGCTTGCGCATCTCCGCCCGCACCCGGCCCAGCCGGTAGCCGCGCACCGCCACAAGGTCGATCCCCTCATCCTCCGGCGCTCGGTCCAGCAGAGCCAGCTCCGCAAGGTCCGCGCGTTCCGCGTGCCAGTCCAGTTCCGCCATGTCATCCTCCTCGGGGTCACGTTTTGTCATTCCATATCCGACCAAGCGCACCTCGAAAACGCTGGAAATTCTCACGCTCATGGATAACCTGGAGGAATGAATCAGGACCGCCGAGACCTTCCCCCGCTGGAAACTCTCATCTTCTTCACCACCGTGATGAAACGCGGCGGCTTCTCCGCCGCCGCGCCCGAGCTCATGGTCTCCCAGGCCGCCGTCAGCAAACGCATCCGCCAACTCGAAGACTGGCTCGGCACGCCGCTCTTCGACCGCGGCGCGCGCCACGCGGTGCCCACCGACACCGCCCGCCGCCTGGAAGAGCCCGTGCGCCTCGCGCTCGACTACCTGACGGCATCCCTCGATACGGCCCGTGTCACCGACACCCGCACCCTCCAGATCGCCGCCAACGGCGCGGTCTCGATGTTCTGGCTCTACCCGCGCCTCCAGGCCTTCGCCACCAGCCCGGATGCCTGCAATGTCAGCGTGCTCACCGCCGACGACCCCAGTGCCCTCACCGCCGACACGCTCGACCTCGCCATCCACTACGGCGACGCACCGCCGCCCGGCTGGACCGGCACACCCCTTTTCAACGAAACGATCACCCCCGCCGCCACGCCCGCCATCGCCGCCACCTTTTCCGACCGGCCCGATCTGCCCCTGCTGGACTATCCCCGTCTCGCACCCGACTGGATCAACTGGCGTATCTGGCACGACCGCAAGCCCGGCTCTCCCCTCTCCGCGCGCCCCGTCGAGACCTGCCGCAGCTATGGCCATAGCATCGGCCGCGCCCTGACCGGCGATGGCATCGCCCTGGCCAGCCTGCCTATGCTCGACACCCTCGTCAGCAGCGGCCAGTTGGTCCCGGTTGGCGACGACACCCTGACCACCACCCGCCGCTACTGGCTGAACCACCGTGTGACCGCGCCGCTCTCGCCCAATGCCCTGCTCCTGCACCGTGCCCTTGCGGGTCCCGACACCGTCTGAGGCGCGCCGCGGCCCTTGCCAATCGGCCCCGCGTCCAATCCACCGCTTGAGCCTGCCCGCCCCGCCCCTATGTCTTGGCCAGCCACGCATTTGAGGAGACCCGCATGTTCCAGCTTCCCACCCCCGCCTTCGACGTCAACGCCGGCTCCGGCTCCGGCAATCTGGGCGACCTGCCGGAATGGAACCTCGACGACCTCTACACCGGGCAGGACGCGCCCGAACTCAAGCGCGATCTCGACTGGCTGGAACAAGCCTGCGCCGACTTCGCCGCCGACTACGAGGGCAAGCTGGCCGACCTCGACGCGGCGGGCCTCCTCGAATGCATCCAGCGGAACGAAAAGATCTCGTCCATTGCGGGCCGCATCATGTCCTTCGCCGGCCTGCGCTATTACCAGCTGACCACCGATGGCGAGCGCGCCAAGTTCCTCTCCGACTGCCAGGAAAAGATCACCAATTACACAACGCCGCTGGTCTTTTTCACCCTCGAACTCAACCGGCTCGACACCGACACCCTTTTGGCGATGTATGCTGAAAACGCGGATCTGGCCCGCTACGCCCCGGTCATCCGCCGCATCCAGGCGATGAAGCCCTACCAGCTCTCCGACGAGCTGGAAAAGTTCCTGCACGACCTCGGCGTCGTCGGCGACGCCTGGGAACGCCTCTTCGACGAGACCATCGCCGGCCTCACCTTCGACGTCGACGGCGAGGACCTGGGCATCGAATCCACCCTCAACCTGCTCACCGAACAGGACCGCGCCAAACGCGAATCCGCCGCCCGCGAACTTGCCCGCACCTTCCAGGCCAATATCCGTACCTTCGCCCGCGTCCACAACACCACCGCCAAGGAAAAAGAGGTCATCGACCGCTGGCGCGGTATGCCCACACCCCAGACCGGGCGGCACCTTTCCAACGATGTCGAGGCCGAGGTGGTCGAAGCCCTGCGCAACGCCGTGGTCGACGCCTATCCCAAGCTCAGCCACCGCTACTACGAATTGAAACGCAAGTGGCTCGGCCTCGACCGGATGCAGGTCTGGGACCGCAACGCCCCCTTGCCGATGGAGGCGCCGCGCAAGATCGACTGGCCGGCCGCCCGCGGCATGGTCATGGACGCCTATTCCGATTTCGACCCGCGCATGGGCGACCTGGCCGAGCCGTTCTTTGACAAGGGCTGGATCGACGCCGCCGTCAAACCCGGCAAGGCCCCCGGCGCCTTCGCCCACCCCACCGTGACCGACGTGCACCCCTACGTCATGTTGAACTACCTCGGCAAACCGCGCGACGTCATGACGCTGGCGCATGAACTCGGCCACGGCGTGCACCAGGTGTTGGCCGCCGAACAGGGCGAGCTTCTGTCGTCCACCCCCCTCACCCTTGCCGAAACCGCATCCGTCTTCGGCGAGATGCTTACCTTCCGCAAACTGCTGGATGCCGCCAAGGACAATGCCGAGCGCAAGGTGCTGCTGGCCGGCAAGGTCGAGGACATGATCAACACCGTTGTCCGCCAGATCGCCTTCTACGATTTCGAATGCAAGCTGCACGACGCCCGCCGCGGCGGCGAGCTGACCGCCGAGGACATCGGCGCCCTCTGGATGTCCGTGCAGGGCGAATCCCTCGGCCCCGCCTTCGACTTCATGGACGGCTACGAGACCTTCTGGGCCTACATCCCCCACTTCGTCCACTCGCCCTTCTACGTCTACGCCTACGCCTTCGGCGACGGGCTGGTGAACGCGCTCTATGCCGTCTACGAGGAAAATCCCGCAGGCTTCCAGGACAAGTATTTCGACATGCTCAAGGCAGGCGGCTCGATGCACCACAAGGAACTTCTGGCCCCCTTCGGCCTCGACGCCTCGGACCCGGCCTTCTGGGACAAGGGCCTCAGCATGATCTCCGGCTTCATCGACGAACTGGAGGCGATGGAGGACTGAACCCTGCCCCGCCCACGCGGCCCCCACAGTCTGCGCACCCGTTTCAGACGCGCCCTCGTGCGCATCCGGTCGCGCGTGCCCCCGGGGCTGCGGCTGGTGCTTGGCATTCTGCTCATCATCGGCGGGATCTTCGGCTTCCTGCCGGTGCTGGGCTTCTGGATGATCCCGCTGGGCGTTGCCGTGGCCTCGCTCGACGTGGTCCCGGTCTGGCGCCGCCTCACCGGCCGTGCGCCCAGGCGCTGAGCCCATCTCTTCCTCTGGCCAAAAATATCCCGGGGGGAGCGGCGAAACGCAGTTTCGCCGTGGGGGGCAGAGCCCCCCGCGACAGCCGCCTATTTCAGCTGGCTGTCTTTTGAGCCCCGCCGGTTGATCCCGCCCCGCGCCTGCTGCGCGCCGTCACGCTCCTGGCTGCAATCGATGCACAGCTTCACGCCCGGCAACGCCTCGCGCCGCGCCTGCGGGATCTCCTCCTCGCATTCGGCGCAATGAGTCAGGCTCTCGCCCACCGGGCGTTTCGCGGCCTTCATTCGCGCCAATTCGTCCTCGATCGAGGCTTCGATCTGTTCGGAAACCGCGCCGTCGCGCGCCCATCCACCGGCCATGTCAAAATTCCTCCTGAACGGCACATATAGGATGCCGCGGGGCCCATGTCACGGTTGCGCCTCCAGCACCATGTAATCCTCGAACGCATCCCGCCCCAGTGACGCCTGCTCCAGCATCCCGTTCAGCACCGAAATCGCCGAGGGCGAGGTGATCGCCACCGCGTGGTCCAGCCCCTCGCCATCCGCCAGCGCGGTGAAGTCGATCACCTTCACCGGCAGCCCCGCCACCGCCTCCGGCCCGTCGATCACCCCAAGCCGCTTCTTGCGCCCGGTGATCAGGCTGGCAAGGCTCAGCGCCCGGTCCTGTTGCGTGACGAATATCAGGAACGGCTGCGGCAGCTCGCCGATCGCCTCGGCCTGCCGGCGAAACACATCGGGGTCGATGTCGGGCGACATCAGCACCACGCCGCTGATCCGGTCCAGAAGATGCCGGTCGCCTTTCAGCGCCGCCTGCCGCATCACCTCCATCACCAGCTGCGCACCCATGGAATGCGCCAGCAGCGTCACCCGGTCCCGCGGCCCGCTGGTCAAGGCGTTCAGCAGATCCTCCAGGTCATCGCGGGCATATAGCACGCTGTCGCGGTCATAGACATAGCCCCGCGGATCCCCGGCCGAGGCCCAGGCGAACAGCACCGACGGTGCCGCCACCTCGAAATCCTCGCGCATCTGCGCCAGCCGGTAAAGACTGTCGGACAGCGTCGTGTTGTAGCCATGCACGAAGACCTGCGTCTCGCGCCCCGGCCGCGCGCCCTTCACATCGCCAAGGAATGCCGCGGCGGACGGATAGACATCCGTCGCCGCCACGACGAAATCGGTCGCCGCATCAGGCGGCCCGTCGGGCCACTGGACGTGACCGGCCTTATGTGTCGGGGGGATCGAGATATCGGCCCGGAAATATCGCACCTCGCCCGAGCGCTTCGCGCCAAAGGTCTGCCCGGTACGGTCCAGCGCCTTCTGCGTCGCGACATAAAGCGTCTGCAGATGCGCCTCGGGCACGCTCGGCGCATAATGCGCCGCGGGACGCGGCGCGCAGGACGCCATCACGAACAGGCATAAAACAGACAGCGCGCGCAACGGACGCCTCCTTCGGTTCCGACTCACCTGGCAACAATAAGGCCCCTCCCGCAATGCGGAAGGGGCCAATTTTCGGTGCCGTCGCGTGAGTTGCGTGCGCTGCCCGGGATCAGGCGGTCGCCATCATGCCCTTCTCCGCGGCCAGCGACCGCATGCGCTTCTGCAGCTTTTCAAAGGCACGCACCTCGATCTGCCGGATCCGTTCCCGGCTCACGTCGTACTGGCCGCTCAGATCCTCCAGCGTCACAGCCTTTTCGCTCAGCCGGCGCTGGGTCAGGATATCCTTCTCGCGGTCGTTCAGAACGTCCATCGCCTCGGCCAGCAATTCGCGCCGCGCCTCCAGCTCGTCGCGCTTCTCATAGTCGCCGGCCTGGTCGGCATCCTCGTCCTCCAGCCAGTCCTGCCACTGCATCGTGCCTTCACCCTCGGCACCCACCGTGGCGTTCAGCGACGCGTCGCCCCCGGACATCCGGCGGTTCATGCTGATCACCTCGTCCTCGGTCACGCCAAGGTCGGTCGCGATCTGCTTCACCTTGTCGGGATGCAGGTCACCCTCTTCCAGCGCGCCGATGCGGGCCTTGGCCTTGCGCAGGTTGAAGAAAAGCTTCTTCTGCGCACTCGTTGTGCCCAGCTTTACCATCGACCAGCTGCGCAGGATGTATTCCTGGATGCTCGCCCGGATCCACCACATGGCATAAGTGGCCAGCCGGAACCCCTTCTCGGGGTCGAACCGCTTGACCGCCTGCATCAGGCCCACATTGGCCTCGGAAATGACCTCGGCCTGCGGCAGGCCATAGCCGCGATAGCCCATGGCGATCTTCGCCGCCAGGCGCAGGTGGCTGGTGACCATCTGGTGCGCGGCCTCGGTGTCCTGTTCCTCGACCCAGCGCTTGGCCAGCATGTATTCCTCTTCCGGCTCCAACAGCGGGAATTTCCGGATTTCCTGCAAATAGCGGTTTAGCCCGGCTTCGGGCGACGGCGCAGGAAGATTTGCATAATTGCTCAACCCTGTGACCCTCCAATGTTTATTGTCTTAACATCCATATGGGCAGCCATCAGCCCGGATTCAAGACAGGTGAACCGAATGGTTTAATTATTTATGAATCAAACCAGACCTTTTTTCCAGTGATGTGACGTTTGCTCACGCACACGTGCTGTGCTGTCATATTAACGTCAGGCTGCGGTGCCCAGTTCCTGCAGCAGGTTTGCCATGTCCTCCGGCAGCGCCGCCTCAAAGCGCAGCATCTCCCCCGTACCCGGATGCTCGAACCCCAGCAGCGCCGCATGCAACGCCTGCCGTGGGAAACTTTGCGCGGCGTCCAGCGCGCCCGGCGACAACGCCTTCGCATTCAGCTTGCGCCGCCCACCATAAACGGGGTCGCCGATCAGGCCATGCCCCGCATGCGCCATGTGCACCCGGATCTGGTGCGTCCGCCCCGTCTCCAGCCAGCACTCGATCAGCGCCACCTGCGGCGGCACCCCGAACGGTTTTACAACGCGCGCCCGTGTCACCGCGTGCCGCCCGCCTTCGAACAGCACCGCCTGCCGCTGCCGGTCGGTCTTGTGCCGCGCCAGCTGCGTCGTCAGCTTCAGAATATTGCCCGCCTCGAAACTGGCCCCACGCACGCCGCGCAGCCGCGGATCTGCGGCATCCGGCACCCCGTGCACTACGGCCAGGTACTTGCGCTCGACGCTATGCGACTCGAACTGCGCGGCCAGCCCGTGATGCGCCCGGTCCGACTTCGCCACCACCAACAGACCGCTGGTATCCTTGTCGATCCGGTGGACGATGCCGGGCCGTTTCTCGCCGCCCACGCCGGACAGGCTGCCGCCGAAATGGTGCAACAGCGCATTGACCAGCGTGCCATCCGGGCTGCCCGGCGCGGGATGCACCACCATGCCCGCGGGCTTGTCGATCACAATCAGGTCGTCATCCTCGAACACCACGTCCAGCGCGATCTCCTGCGCCACCACGTCCACCTCGGCGGCCACCGGCACGGTGATCTCGACGATGTCGCCTTCGGCCACTTTCGCCTTGGGATCGTCGACCACCACACCACCCACGCGCACCGCGCCCTCGGCGATCAGCCGCGCCAGCCGCGTGCGCGACAGCGACGCTGCCTCTGGCACATCGCGCGCAAGCGCCTTATCAAGGCGCGGCGGCGGATCGGCCCCGATCCGCACGGTGACACTGGATTCCAGGGGGGCTGCGCCCATGAACGACACTCCTCAGCCGCCGTCGGTCGACCCCAAGATGGTGCGCTACCTGCGCACCCTCGTGACCGTCCTGACGGGCGTGATGATTCTGGGATTTCTAGTCATCGTCGCGCTCTTTGTCACCAAGTTCTCCGGCGCGTCCGGCCCGGCACTGCCCGAAGAGATCACCCTGCCCGACGGCACCACGCCCACCGCCTTCACCCGCGCCGATGGCTGGTACGCGATCGTCACCGACGCCGACACGATCCTGATCTTCGACGAAACCACGGGCGAGTTGCGCCAGACCATCGACGTCACCGCCGACTAGCCGCGCAACGGGTTCGATCTGCAAGAAAGGGGGATGGTACCACCTCCCCGGCTCGAACGGGGGACCTCCTGATCCACAATCAGGCGCTCTAACCAACTGAGCTAAGGCGGCACGCGGCACGGATTTAACTTTCCCGGTCCGCGATTGCAAGCCTCTTTGACACTTCCCCGCCCATTCCAACCCGCTTGCCTTCACGCGGCCAAGGCGGTAGGCCATTCCAATTATCCAGGAGGCGGCCGTGGGCATCAACGACGAACGCGACATCGAGGCGAATCTGCAGATCGGTCCCACCGACCAGGGCATGGTGCGCCTGTTCATCATGGCGGGCTCTACCGAGATTCCCATGGATTTCGAGCCCGACGAGGCCCGCGAGATCGCCGAGGAGATCCTCGCCGCCGCCAAGGCCGCCGAGACGAAACGCTAGCCGGCCGCACCCAAAATTTACGCAAATTTTGGGATAGAAAATACGCATTTTCTATCCCGTTTTCTGCGCAGAAAACGCCCCCACTACAGCCCCGGATCGCGCGCGCCCTGCAACCGCAGCGCCGCCTGCCGCGCAAACCGCCGTGTCAATGCCGTGCGCCGCGCGCCCGCCAGCTTGTGCTCCGGCGCCATCCGGATGATCTGCGCATCATAGGCATCCGCGATGATCAACCCTGTGCCGTCCGGCAACAGGTCCGTCGGGAACGCTTCGTCCACCGCCCAGAAATACCGATCGCACCACTCAAGATATCCGTCCCATTTCAGGTCCGAAGTGAAATCGGCCCGGCTCGACTTGCACTCCACAACCCAGATCTCGCCCTTCGGCCCCAGCGCCATCACGTCCACGCGCTTGCCCCGCTCGGGCGAAAACTCCTCGACAGTGGCGAAATCATATCCCAGCAAATGCCGGCACACGCCCCGCGCCAAAAGCTGGCCGGGCTGCATCGCAATTATGTCGCTGGCTTGGTCCTGCATGACGCCAATTTACGAACAATACGTGAACATTGGCAAGCCCCTACACGGGAATTGCTGATCACGCAGGCTTGTCTTGTGTGATTAATTAACCATTTCATAGTGATGTCCCCGGGGTCAGGCACGGTCGCGCCCCTCTTTCGCTGTAAAAAGGTCCGCCATGCCCGATCCGAAAACAGACTCCTCCCGCACACGCGGCGCCCGCTATGCCCGCGATCTCGAAGGCCATATCGACTGGCTGGAAACCTTCTCGGGCACGGCCTTGGGCGTTCTTGCCGTGGCGTCGGGCATCTACACCTATCTCGGCGTCTCGTCCCTGCTGGACGACACCGGCGCCATGTCGACCTTCGCGGCGCTGGCCTATTCCGTCGCCGTCTCGGTTGGCATTTTCGTCTTCTGGTCCTACCTTCTGCGCCTCTTTCCCGCCGTCACCTCCGCCCGCGCCCGCGTCGGCCTCTTGGGCGCGATGGGCCTCGGCTCGGTCGCCATCATCGCCATGTCCAGCTGGCTCAACGCCGCCGCCCTCGCCGGCTCGGCGGCGGTCGAACAACACCTCGCGGAAACCGTGCAGGACTACCAGCAAAGCCTCGAACGCGCGCACGAGATTGCCCTCACCGGCCAGGCCCTGGGCCGCGACGTCGCCCGCGTGCGCCAATCCTTCGAGGATCTCAGCGAACAGGAAGCCACCGGCAACCTCTCGGGCCTTGCCGGCCGCGGCGCCGTCTTCCGGGTCTTGCGCCAGAAATCCGCCGAACTTGCCGCCCTCGAACAACAGATCGCAGAACAGACCCCGCTCGTCGACACCGCCTTCGCCGAAGGCAACACCATCCTCAGCCGGATGCGCTCCCTCACGGTCGAACCGGGGCCGGTCGAGGCCCGCTCGGTCGAGTTCTCCGAGGCCGCCGTGCGCCTGCAGGGCCTTATCACCCAGATGCGCCAGCTGACCGTCGCCCCCCTCGTGGAACGCGCCGCGCAGGATCTTTCGGCCTCTGTCGTGCTACCCGAGCTTGACAGCCGCACCGCCGAGGGCCGCGGCGACCAGGCCGCCACCATCACCTCGGTGCTCGAGGTCCTGGGCCAGCGCGCCGCCACACTGGAACGCGCCGCACAGGAGGTCGCAGCACTCGAACCCGCACCGGAGGTCACCTACACGCCCATCTCGTCGGCCGACGCGGTCATCCTCTATGCCCGCAACTTCGTCCCTTCCTGGGCCGGTGCAATCGCCATCGACCTTCTGCCCGCCGTCCTGGTGCTGATCCTGTCGATCACCCACGGCATGATCCGCTCGATGCGCGACGGCACCGATATCGAGGACACCATGACCGTCGCCGAACTGCGCGCCGCCATCGCCGTGGCCCACGAGATCGAGGACACGCCCGCCCCGCGCAAACCCGGGCAGGAGGACACGCGGGAGGATGGCCACAAGGTCAAGCGCATCACCGGAACCACGCCATGAGCGACGCCGACCGGGACGAAAAAACCAAGAGCAAGCACGGCCCCCCCGTCGCACGCATCCTCACCGGCGCGCTGATCTTCCAGATCGGCATCGGCGCCCTGCTGGTGCTGGGCGATGTCAGCGTCTCGGGCCTGCGCCTGCCGGGCATGGCCCCCGACGCCCCCCGCCTGACCGAACCCGTGCGCCCCGGCGACCAGCGCCGCCTCTTCCGCCCCGACCGCGACCGCCCCGCCACGCGCCCCGCCCGCGACCCCGGCGAGCTGCCCGAGCGCCTGGTGCTGACGCAGGAAGACGGCACTACCTACCGGCTCGAGGGCGGCATTGCCGAGGGCGACGCCGCCCGCATCATCAAGCGGCTCGACGAAAGCGAACCCGCCCCCGAGACCCTCATCCTGCAATCCCCCGGCGGCACCGTGACCGAGGCGCTGGCCCTCGGCCGGCACTTCCGCGACACGGGACTGACGACACAAATGCTCTCGGGGGAATATTGCTTCTCCGCCTGCCCCTACATGCTCGCCGGCGGCGCCACGCGCGAGATCGACGAAGCCGCCCAGGTCGGCGTCCACCAGCACTATTTCGGCGAAAGCACGATCCTCCCCGCTTCCTTCGCGGTCGAGGATATCCAGGCGGGCCAGGGCGAAGTCATGAGCTATCTCGACGAGATGGGCATCGATCCGATGGTCATGACCCACGCGCTCGCCACACCGCCCGATGAGATCTACGTCCTGCTCCCCGAGCAGTTGCGGGACTACGGATTTATTTCGGATGCCGCGGAATAGCCCCTTGCCGCACCGCCTCCGACGCCTTACCTCAATGGGGTGACGGGTGCTGCCCTTCTCGTGAACGGTTGCATTCCGGTGGCCTTAAGCAATTCCGAGGGAGCTGGCTCTGTCCGGGCCCTGGTCCGGTTACCCGGCGCCCACCTGTATATACAGGTCCTCGGGAATGAGAGAACCAAACGGTTGCGTGCGGGCCCGTCACACCTTCCGCACAGTGCGCCGCGCCGTGGCTTGGAATCATACCCTTATCCCGGATGGCCCGACGCCAGAGATCCTCGGGTCAAGCCCGAGGATGACGTGGATGACCGTAGGGTGGGTGAAAACCCACGCGCGCGACGCTTGCGCAACCCCGACGCAATCCGAACAGCGTGTCTCACAAATTCAATTCGAAAAAGCCTACCGCTTGCTCCAGAACGGACGCTCGCCCTGATCCACCCGCACCGGGATGGTCGCATGGTCCCGCCGCATCACGTGCTGGCGCAGCCCGCCACCGGGGCCGTCATCGTCGTCATCGTCCTTCATCCGCATCACCGTGATGCCGAACTGCACGCCCGCAAAGACGATCCCGTTCGACACCCACAGCAGCAGGACCGCCAGCCAGCCCTTGTCGGAATGGCTGACCAGGTGCCACAGGTTGGCGATATCGAACCACAAGAGCATCCCCACGAAGACCGCCGCAAGGCCAAAGCCGATGGCGACGTTCATGATATACATGCGGATGAGCTTGGGCATTGGACGACTCCTTTGCGCGTTGCACATAAGTGTAGCACAACGTTCCCGCTCCTCAAGGAAAAGCACCCGCGCCACCGGCTGATCGGTGCCGTTCCGCCGCGACATGTCGTCCGACGGACACCTCCGAACCCGTCAGCCGGGGGCCTTAACCCGACATCCCCTCTGGCCTTCCGCAAACCCCTGCGCTATCTGGCGGGCCTGTAACCCCAGAGGCGCCAGATGTCCGAAACCCAAGCTTTCGAAAAACCCGGTCCCGTCGAGGCCGAACTGCGCTCCGCGATCTCTCCCACCGAGGAAATCATCGCCGAGGCGCGGGCCGGCCGCATATTCATCCTCGTCGACCACGAAGACCGAGAAAACGAGGGCGACCTGGTGATCCCCGCCGAATTCGCCACGCCAGAGGTGATCAACTTCATGGCCACCCACGGCAAGGGTCTCATCTGCTTGCCCATGACATCCGAGCGCATCGACCGCCTTGGCTTGCCCATGATGGCCGTGAACAACTCGTCACGCCATGAGACCGCCTTCACCGTCAGCATCGAGGCCCGCGAGGGCGTCAGCACCGGCATCTCGGCCGCCGACCGTGCGCTGACCATCTCGACCGCGATCAACGAACAGAACACCCAGGCGCATATCGCCACGCCGGGCCACGTCTTTCCCCTGCGCGCCCGCAACGGGGGCGTGCTGGTGCGTGCCGGCCACACCGAGGCCGCCGTGGACATCTCGCGCCTCGCCGGTCTCAACCCCTCCGGCGTGATCTGCGAGATCATGAAGGACGACGGCACCATGGCACGCCTGCCCGACCTGGTGGACTTCGCCAAGACTCACGGCATGAAGATCGGCACCATCTCCGACCTCATCGCCTATCGCCACAAGCACGACAACCTCGTGCGCGAGGTCCGGCGCGAGACCGTCACCTCGTCCCATGGCGGCGAGTGGGAGATGCGCATCTTCGCCGACCAGATCACCGATACCGAACACGTGGTGCTGTCCAAGGGCGACATCACCGACGGCAAGCCCGTGCTGGCCCGCACCCACGCCCTCAACGCGCTCGAGGATGTGCTCGGCATCGGCCTTGATGCCAAATCCGACGGCCCCACCGGCAAACTGCCCCGCGCCATGAACATCATCGCCCGCGAAGGCCGCGGTGCCGTGTTCCTCTTCCGCCAGCCCCGGCCCAGCCTCGCCTCGGAAATGGAAGAGGACGACACGCCCCGGACAATCAAGCAGACGGGCCTCGGCGCTCAGATCATGTCGACGATGGGCCTGCACGAACTGATCCTCGTCACCGACAGCCCCAAGACCCGCTATCTCGGGCTTGACGCCTATGGCATCAGCATCGTCGGCACGCACCCTCTCAGCGAAGGATAACGCCATGGCCGGAACCGAATACACCCTGCCCCGCGCCACGTTCGACAAGCCCGTGAAACTGCTGATCGTCGTGGCCCCCTTCTACCGCGACATCGCCGACATGATGATCGAAGGCGCCCGCGCCGAGATCGAAGCCTCCGGCGCGACCTACGACCTCATCGAAGTCCCCGGCGCGCTGGAAATCCCCACCTCCATCGGCATTGCCGAGCGCCTGTCGAACTTCGACGGCTACGTGGCGCTTGGCTGCGTCATCCGCGGTGCCACCACCCATTACGAGACGGTCTGCAACGATTCCAGCCGCGGCATCACCCTTCTGGGCCTTCAGGGCCTCTGCATCGGCAACGGCATCCTTACGGTCGAAAACCGCGATCAGGCCGTGGAACGCGCCGACCCCGAGCAGATGAACAAGGGCGCAGGCGCCGCCGCCGCCGCCCTGCACCTCATTGCGCTCACCCGCAAATGGGGCACCCGCAAGGGCGTCGGCTTCATGCCGGACGCGGAAGAATACAGGCTCGCAGGCACGCCCAAGGATACGCCCACCGCATGACCGAACTCTCCGGCAACCAGAAACGCAAGATGCGCTCCGCCGCGCGGCTCTACGCCGTGCAGGCGCTCTTTCAGATGGAACATTCCAGCCAGTCCTACGAGACGATCATCCGCGAGTTCCTCGATTTCCGCTTCGGCCAGGAAGTCGAAGAGGGTATCGACATGGCCGACGGCGATATCGACCTCTTCCGCAAGCTGGTCGAACAGGCGGTGAACTGGCAATCGAAGATCGACCAGATGACCGACCGCGCGCTGGTGGCCAAGTGGCCCATCGCCCGCATCGACCCCACCTTGCGGGCCGTCTTCCGCGCCGCCGGGGCCGAATTCCTCGAAGGCGAAGCGCCGGTCAAGGTCGTGATCAGCGAATTCGTCGATGTCGCCAAGAGCTTCTATCCCGAGGGCAAGGAAGGCAGCTTCGTCAACGCCGTGCTCGACCACATGGCCCGCGAGGCGAAACCCGAGGCGTTCTGAGAGACGGGGGGGGGCCGGTTGGCCGGACCCTAAACCGGTTCGCCTTTCACCAAAGGCATCAACCAAAGGCAAAACACGTACGACGCTTGTGTGCGCCGCGGTCTTTGGCGGGTCAGCCGTGATCCGGGTTTACCGGAAGGCGCTTCAGTGCCCGCCGCCCCCGGCCAGCCCCACGCCCGAGATGATCGACCCCCAGACCTTCAGCCGCAGCCCCGCCGCCTTCACGACGCCCGTCGCGGCCACCAGGTGCCCGCCCATTCCCGGCAGGTCGGTGCGGTAGGTCTGAACGATGCAACCCGACCCATCCAGGACGATCTCCTCGTGCTCGGGATGGACCAGTTCCATGTAGACCAGAACCGACCCGCGCTGCCGCACGCTGTTGGGATCTAGCAGCTTCGCTCCCGGCGTCACCTGCCCGGTCGCGATGGCCGGTTGAATCGCCACCACCCGCGCCGGCAGGACCGCGTTGCGGAACGACAGGTTGGCATTGGCGTCACAGGCGATCTCGGCCGGCATCCCCTCGTGCAGGTTGGCCATCGCCACCTGCGAGAACCCGGCCACGATCCGCACCGGCGTGTCCGCGCTCCGTTCCGGGATGATCACCATCGCCGGGCTCAGGATCAGGGTCGAGGCCGGGCTGCCCTCGCTCATCGCCAGCTGCGTGACCGTACCGGCGGCAAAGCTGCGCACCACGGTGCGCTCCAGTGCCACCTTGGCGCTTTCCAGCCTGGTCTCCGCCGCGCGCCGCTGCGCCGGGATACCCTCTTCCAGGTCCGAGGTGGCCGCGTCCAGTTGCGCCTGCGCCGCCGCCAACTCGGCCTGCGCTGCGTCCAGCGCCGCCTGCGCCGTGCGCACGTCGTCCTCGCGCCCAACGTTGCGCTCCACCAGGGTCTGCGCATTCTGCAAGTCCACCGAAAGCTTGGCCAGGTTCGCCTCGACCTGGCGCACCTGCGATTCCGCAACCCGCAGCGCATCCTGCGCTTTGGTCTCGGACGCCGCGATCTGTTCGAACTGCGCCTCGGCCTCGGCCACGGCGGCCTTCTGCGACGCGTCTTCGATCCGGAACAGCACGTCGCCCGCCGCGACCCGCTGCCCGTTCACCACGTTCACCCCTGTCACCGGCCCGCTGGTCTGGGCCACGACCGACACGGTGCGGAATGGCACCAGCCCGGAATAGCTCTTGGGATGGAAATAGAAGATCACCAGGAACAGCGCAAAGGCCATGACGGCCCACATCACCACCGCCGTCTTCATGTTCCACACGCTCAGCGCCTCGCCCCGCCACTTCAGCTGGAAATACCGGATGATCACCGGAAACGATGTCAGAAGAAGCTCAATCATGCGCCGTCCCCCCCGGGCTGCGCCGGTCTCTCCGCATGTGCCGTTTCCCGCGCCGTCTCGCCGTGCCCTCGAGCCCCACCTCGACATGCCCCAGGTTGAACCGCGCCCAATCCGCCATCAGCGCGATCAGGATGGCGCTCAGCGGCAGCAGGATGTTGAAATGGTCCAGCGGAAAGATCTCGTACAGCAGCGCGATGGTCAGCATCGTCGGAATGGTCTTCGCCAGCGGCGTGCCTTGCGACTGATGCTCGGCCCACCTGTCGAACGCGGCATAAAGCACGACCATCCCGTAGATTGCCAGGCACAGCAGGACCACCACGAACCATGCCAGGTAATCGGTTTCCCCGGGCCCCACGAACCACGACGGGTTCGCGTGCGCCGACTCTGAATTTGCAGCCATTTCAATGTCCCCGGTGCGAGTTCCGAATTTGCAGGTACTAAAAAAGACGGGTACGAGAACCAATCCCTCGACCTAAGGCGAGTATGCGCAACCTGTAAAGCAAAAAGCAGGGCATCGGCCCCGCGCGTCAGGCGTCGGCGTCGTCTTCCCCCTGCTCCGCCGACCACGTGCCCGCCGCCTCGACCACGAAGGCCGACGAGGCCGGCAGCACGCCCAGGTAGCTCTCGGTCTCGTCCACCGGCGTCGCGGCCCGTTTCGTCATCCGGTAGGCGGCATAGGCCGCAATCGCCGCGAACGCCGCCGCCAGCACCAGCCAGAACGCCGCCGGCCCTGATACGTCCATCACCCAGCCCGCCGCCAGCGGGCCCAGGATGGCCCCGATCCCGAAGGTCAGCACCAGCCCGCCCGACGCCGCCGCCATGTCCTCAACCGGCAGGAAATCGTTGGTATAGGCCAAGAGCAGCGAATACAGCGGCGTCGTCACGCCCCCGGTCAGGAAGGCCGCCGCCATCAGCGGCCAGAACGTCCCGCCCATGGCCCAGCCCAGCAGGCAGAACGCAGCCCCCAGCGCCGCCGCACCGAAGATCACCTTGCGCCGGTCGATCCGGTCCGACAGCCAGCCGATGGGGTATTGCAGCACCAACGCGCCCCCGAACAGCATCGCGATGAACAGCGCGATCTCGCCCTTTCCCATGCCGATCTGCGCGCCGTAAACCGCGCCCATCCCGGACTGAGTCGCATAAAGACTGCCCAGCAGGAAGATCCCCACCGTGCCCAGCGGCGAGCCGGTGAAGAGCTCCCGCAACGGCATCGCACGGATCACCTCCGCCGCCGGTACCGGCGTCACCGACAGCAGGATCGGCGCAAAGGACACCGACACCAGGATCGACGCCCCGATGAACAGCGACGCCCCCGCCGTCTCGCCCAGGTTCAACAGCCCCTGCGCCCCGATGATGCCCAGCGTCTGCGCGATCATGTAGGCCGACAGAACCTTGCCCCGCGTCTCGTTCGTCGCCGCGTTGTTCAGCCAGCTTTCCGCAGTCACGTAAATGCCCGACATGGCAAACCCGATCAGGATCCGCAGGCAGGTCCAGGCCCAGGGCTCGGCCAGCAGCGGAAAGGCAATGAGCCCCGCCGACATGAAGCTGCCCAGGGCGGCGAAGACCCGCACGTGCCCGACCCGCCGGATCAGCCGCGGCGCATAGCGCGCGCCCAGCAGAAAGCCCACGAAATAGCCCGATGTCACCACCGCCAGTTCGCCCGAGGAAAACCCCTCGATATCCCCGCGCAGACCGATCAGCGTGAAATGCATCCCGTTGCCCAGCATGATCAGCACGATCCCGATCAGCAGCGCCCAGATCCCCGCAAAAGCCTGAAACATCGCGTGCCCCTTTTCGATTCGGCAGCCCCTATGCCCTGCCGTCACTCCTGCCAGCGTCCCCCACCGCCGTCGTCCCACCGACGCCGCTTTGGCGTCCCCCCGCGACACCGCCTAAATTGGACGACAACCCACGCCGCGCCGCTACGTAGGGTGGGTGAAAACCCACCTTTGGTGGGTGAAAACCCACCTATGGCGGGTACGCCGCCCCTAATCCAACTTGTCGCGCACCCGCTTGATCATCCACCACACCGCCGCCACCACCGGCAGCGCCACGATCGCCGTCAGCATCTCCTTCGACATCCCCGTCGGCTCGGTCAGCGGGTAGAGAAGATACCCCGCCAGCGACACCGCGTAGTAACTGATCGCCACCACCGACAGCCCCTCGACCGTGCGTTGCAGGCGAAGCTGCAAATCCGCGCGCTTGTTCATGCTCTCCAGCAAATCCTGGTTCTGCGCGCTCCGCTCCACATCCACCCGAGTCCGAAGCAACTCACCGGCCCGCATCGCCCGATCCGACATCGCGTCCAGCCGTTCTTTGGTCGACAGCACCGTGCGCATCGCCGGATCATAGCGGCGCATCATGAATTCACCAAAGGTCTGCCGCCCGTTGAACCGCTCCTCGCGCAGCACCGTGATCCGCTGCTTCACGATCTGCTCATAGGCCGAAGTGGCGCCAAAGCGATAGGACGACCGCGCCACCATCCCCTCCAGCTTGGCCGAGATCTCCAGCAGATCGTCCAGCGTGTCCTCCGCGGCCACCGACCCGCCCGGCATGTTGCTGATCAGATGCGTCAGCCGCTCTTCCAGCGCGCCCATGTCGGGCCGCATCTCGCCCACCCTGGCAAAGCCCAGCATCGACATGGTCTTGTAGGTCTCGATCTCGAACAGGCGCTGCACCACGCGCCCCATGCGCCGCGTGCCGATATCGGCCGACGCATTGACCATGAACCGCAGATGCCCCGCCGGGTCGATGCGGAAATCGCCCGCGATGATGGCGCTGTCGTCCAGCACCCGTGCCACGGCCACGCTGTCGGCCACGAACCAGTCGTGGATGTTCCGGCGCACCGTGTCCTCGTCCTTCTGCGTCTCGATCCGAACCATGGCCGAGGTCATCCGGTGCCCCGGCGCCTCGCTCAGCCAGTCGCCCGGAAAGACCTCGAACTCCGCCGGATCGAAGGGCCGGTCGCTGACCCCGTCACGGAACGCGGTATAGGTGACGAACTCGGTGTGCCGCTCCCATTTCAGATGGTGCTTGCCGATATCGCCGGAATAATGCGAGGCACCCGGCTTGGGATGCACCGCGCCATAGCGGTCCAGTAGCGCCGTCAGATGCGCCAGGTCATCGCCCCGGTCCCGCGCCGCCGCCCCCTCGACCCGCTTGATCGCCAGGAAGACTCCGGTCGCCGGTGCGCTCAGGTTGGGAAAGGGCCGCGCGTGCAGCTCGTTCGACAGCTCGTATCGCAGCGGATGATCTTCAATGGGCGGCATGGCTCTCGCGTCCTGACATGTCCCGGCACCCTAGCGACACGGCCCGGAGATGAAAATAGATTGAAGCGCACTTTCAATAACTTAGCGGAATGCAACTGTATACTGGCGCAAATTTAGCCGGTTTCGGCCCTGAACGCACGTTCTCCATCCACCGCTCGGTAGGGTGGGTGAAAACCCACGCGCGCACCACACGAAAAAGGGCGCCGAACCCACGCCCGACGCCCCTTTCCAATCCTGCCCGCTTATTGCTCAGGCCGCTTTCTTCAGCGCCTTCTTGGCCTTCTTCAGCTTGGCCTCCTGCTTGGCGACCTTCTTCTTGCGGTCTGCCACTTCCTGTTTCAGCGATTTGATCTTGGCTTTCTTCGCCATCGTGTCTTCCTTTCAGATATGTCCTGCGCCTCCTGCCGTACCTACGACGAGCGCATATTAAATCTATATTCATTGTATATACGTTTTGCAACCCGCAACGGCACCCGCCCAGACGTCCCGGACCTGATCCGGGACCTCCGCCGCGCCCCAACGAAAAAGGCCCGCCAGCCGGCGGGCCCTTTCCAATTCCATAAGGCCGGGCCTTACCCGATCTTCGACAACAGCGCCGTCACGCTGTCCTTGGCATCGCCATAGAACATCCGCGTGTTGTCCTTGAAGAACAGCGGGTTCTCGATGCCGGAATACCCCGTGCCCTGCCCGCGCTTGGACACGAACACGTTCTTGGCCTTCCAGACCTCCAGCACCGGCATCCCGGCGATGGGGCTGTTGGGATCGTCCTGCGCGGCGGGGTTCACGATGTCGTTCGAGCCGATCACGATCACCACGTCCGTATCGGGGAAATCGTCGTTGATCTCCTCCATCTCCAGCACGATGTCATACGGCACCTTGGCCTCTGCCAGCAGCACGTTCATGTGCCCCGGCAGACGCCCCGCGACGGGGTGAATCGCGAACCGCACTTCCTTGCCTTGAGCCCGCAGCTTGTTGGTCAGCTCGCTGACCGCCTGCTGTGCCTGCGCCACCGCCATTCCGTAGCCCGGCACGATGATAACGCTGTCGGCTTCGTTCAGGGCATTGGCCACGCCGTCGGCGTCGATCGGCACCTGCTCGCCCTCGACTTCCGCCGCCGGACCGCTGGACCCGCCAAAGCCGCCCAGAATCACGCTGACAAAGGACCGGTTCATGGCCTTGCACATGATGTAGCTCAGGATCGCACCCGACGAGCCCACAAGCGCACCCACAACGATCAAGAGGTCATTGCCGAGGCTGAAGCCGATGGCCGCCGCCGCCCAGCCGGAATAGCTGTTCAGCATCGAGACCACCACGGGCATGTCCGCACCGCCGATCCCCATGATCAGGTGATAGCCGATGAAAAGCGCCAGCAGCGTCAGAACGACCAGCGTCCAGCTGCCCGACCCGCTCAGGTACATGATCGCCAGCACCAGCGACAAGGCTGCCGCCGCCGCGTTCAGGATATGCCCGCCCGGCAGCTTCGTGGCGGCCGAGTCGACCTTGCCCGCCAGCTTGCCATAGGCAATCACCGACCCGGTGAAGGTCACCGCACCGATCCAGATGCCCAGCACCAGCTCGACCTTGAGGATCGACACTTCCACCGCCGTCTTCTTGGCGACGATCGCGGCGAATCCGGTGAACTGCTTGGCAAAGGCCACGCCTTCCGCCGTCACTTCCTCGGGCCGCGGGAAGGGCAGGCCCGCATCGGCGAACTGCGCCGCCACGCGCCCCAGCTCGATATCCGCGTTGAAGCCCACGAAGACCGCGGCCAGACCGACGAGCGAGTGCATGATCGCCACCAGCTCGGGCATCTGCGTCATCTGCACCTTGGTGGCCAGCTGATAGCCCACCACCGCGCCGCCCGCGATCATGATCAGTGACACCAGCCAGAGGCCCGCACCGGGGCCGATCAGCGTCGCCAGAACCGCAATCGCCATGCCGGCAATGCCGTACCACACCGCGCGTTTCGCGCTTTCCTGCCCCGACAGACCACCCAGGCTGAGGATGAAGAGAACTGCCGCGACCGCATAGGCCGCAATGGTAAATCCGAAATCCATCGTCCCTTACCCCCTTACGATTTCTGGAACATGGCGAGCATGCGCCGTGTCACCAGGAAGCCGCCGAAAATGTTGATCGCCGCCATGAAGATGCCGAGACCGGCCAGCAGCGTGATGAGGTAGGAGGTCGAGCCGATCTGTGTCAGCGCCCCCAGGATGATGATCGAGGAGATCGCGTTCGTCACCGCCATCAGCGGCGTGTGCAGGCTGTGCGCCACGCCCCAGATCACCTGGAACCCGATGAAGACCGACAACACGAAGACGATGAAATGCTGCATGAAGCTCGCCGGCGCCACGGTGCCGACCAGCAGCACCAGGAACGCGCCAACGCCCAGCAGGCCCACCTGGTTCATCGTCTGCTTCTTGAAGGCCGCCACTTCCTGCGCCTTCTTCTCTTCCGGCGTCAGTTCCTTGGGCTTTTCCTTCTTCGGGGCCGCGGCGATGGCCGACACCTTGGGCGGTGGCGGCGGATAGGTGACCTCGCCCTTGTGGGTGACCGTCGCGCCCCGGATCACGTCGTCTTCCATGTTGTGATCGACCTTGCCGTCCTTTTCGGGCGTCAGGTCGGTCATCATGTGACGGATGTTGGTGGCATAAAGCGTCGAGGATTGCGTCGCCATCCGGCTGGGAAAGTCGGTATAGCCCACGATGGTCACCTTGTTGTCGGTGACGATCTTCTTGTCCTTCTCGGTCAACTCGCAGTTGCCGCCGCGCTCGGCGGCCAGGTCCACGATCACCGACCCCGGCTTCATCATCTCGACCATGTCCTTGGTCCACAGCACCGGCGCGGGCCGGTTCGGGATCAGGGCCGTGGTGATGACGATGTCGATGTCCGGCGCCAGCTCGCGGAATTTCTCAAGCTGCTTTTCCTGGAACTCGGGGCTCGAGGGCGCGGCATAGCCGCCGGTCGACGACCCGTCCTTCTGCTCCTCCTCGAAATCGAGGAACACGAACTCGGCCCCCATCGATTCGATCTGCTCGGCCACTTCGGGCCGCACGTCGAAGGCGTATGTGATCGCGCCCAGGCTGGTCGAGGTGCCGATCGCGGCAAGCCCCGCCACACCGGCACCGACCACCAGCACCTTGGCCGGCGGCACCTTGCCCGCAGCAGTGACCTGCCCGGTGAAGAAACGGCCGAAATTGCTGCCCGCCTCGATCACCGCGCGATAGCCGGCGATATTGGCCATGGACGACAACGCGTCCATCTTCTGCGCGCGGCTGATCCGCGGCACCGATTCCATCGCGATGACGGTCGCGCCCTTCTCGGCGGCGATCTTCATCTGCTCTTCGTTGCCACCGGGGTTGAAGAAGGAAATAAGGGTCTGGCCCTTGGTCAGGCGCTTGACCTCGGTGTCGGTGGGCACGCGCACCTTGACGACGATGTCGCTGGCCTTCCACAGCGCCGCGGCCGACTTGATGATCTCGACACCGGCCTCCTTGTAATCGGCATCCGAAAAACCGGCGGCCTCGCCCGCTCCGGCCTCGATGGCACAATCATGGCCCAGCTTCTGAAGTTGCAGCGCCGAGTCCGGCGTCATCGCCACCCGCGCTTCGCCTTCCATCACCTCTTTTGGTGTTCCGATCTTCAACTTTCACTCCCCCCGTTTTCTGACGGTCACTTGTGGCGGCCCCTCGGCCTGTCGCTTTCCGCACCCTAAAGGTCGGGTACGCCTTATCACACAAAATTTATCACCTTGGAATGTAGCGATTGTCGCAGGGTGTCAAACCCAACGTCGGGTCTTATGACAGTATTGCGCGAAATTCATTCGAAACTTTCGTCGCAGTCGGTCCTCCTCGGGCAGGATGAAGCGCCGCTCGATCACCCAGAGGAAAATCGGTACCAGCGGCAGGCTCAGCACCGCGTCCCAGCGCAGGATCAGCCCCGCAAGGATCAGCGCGTCGCCCAGGTAGATCGGGTTGCGGCTGCGCTTGTAGATACCCGAGGTCACCAGCCGCTCTGCCTCCAGATGCGGAATCGGCGTGGTCCGGTGGCGCCTCAGCTCGATCAGCGCCAGCGCCATCAGCACCAGCCCCGCTCCCACCAGCAGCCCGCCCGCGAAATCCGCCCAGGCCCCGCCAAAGCTCAGCGCTGCCGGATAGTGCGACGCCTGCACCCACGCCAGCGCCGCCGCCCCGGCCAGCCACACGGGCGGTATGTCGATCCATTTCAGCACGCCGGTCTCCTTCTGGGCGGGTCCAAAATTTGTGCAAATTTTGGAATGGAAAATACGCATTTTCCATCCCGATTTCTGCCGCAGAAATCGCGCCCTTGGCAAGCCGTCCGGCCTGCGGCACAGTCATGCGCATGACACTGACAGGAAAACACGCACTGGTCACCGGCGGCGGCACCGGCATCGGTCTGGCCATCGCCCGCGCGCTGCAAGACAACGGCGCCGACGTCACCATCACCGGCCGCCGCCCCGAGGTTCTGGAAAAGGCCGCCAGCGGCCACGGCCTGCACCCGCAACCGATGGACGTGCGCGACGAGGCCAGCGTGGTCGAAGGCATCGCCGCCTCCGTCGCCGCACGCGGCCCGATCCAGATCTGCGTGCCCAATGCCGGCATCGCCGAGGGCCGCAGCCTGTCGAAGACCGATACCGATTTCTGGCACCGCACCATGGCCACCAACCTCGACGGTGCGTTCTGGACCATCCGCAGCGCGATGGCCTCCATGAAAACCACCGACTGGGGGCGCGTGGTGGCGATCTCCTCCATCGCGGGGCTCAGGGGCCTCAAGGGCGCCGCCGCCTACTCTGCCTCCAAGCACGGGCTGATCGGCCTCATCCGCGCCCTTTCCGAGGATTACATGGGCAGCCCCTTCACCTTCAACGCGGTCTGCCCGGGCTATGTCGACACCGACATCATCACCCGCAATGTCGATGCCATCAGCGCCCGCGCCGGGGTCGACGCCGACACCGCCCGTTCCATGATGGTCGACGCCAACCGCCACAAGCGCCTGATCGCCCCCGACGAGGTCGCCGCCGCCGTCGCGTGGCTCTGCGGTCCGGGATCCGAAAGCGTCAACGGCCAGACCATCGAAATCGCCGGCGGCCAAGTCTGACAATGCTGCCCCGCGACGCGTTCATGACCTTCTGCGCGGCGCTGCCCGCCACCAGCCATGTCGTGCAATGGGGCAACGCGGATGTCTGGAAGGTCGGCGGCAAGGTCTTTGCCATCGCCGGCTGGAACCAGGGGCGCGTCGCCTACACGTTCAAGGCCTCCGACATCGCCTTTGACGTGCTCCGGGACCAGCCCGGCATCCGCCCGGCCCCCTATCTCGCCTCCCGCGGCATGAAATGGCTCCAGGTGCATGCCGACCCGGGCCTCTCCGACGACAGCCTGAGGGACCATCTTAGGGCCTCCTACGACATGGTCGTGGCCGGCCTGACCAAAAAGAAGCGGGCCGAGCTGGGTCTCTGACGCTCGTCTGCCGCCCGACGGTCACGCCCGCAAAAAGACCCAATTTATCTCAAAATCGCCAAAAATCTCCCGCCTTCCGGCCACGGAGGCTCTGTATCCGCGTTGGAAACAACCGGCGCAAGAGCAGCAGACGAATGCGCCTGGGTCACGCGGCACAAGACCGCGGACGGATAAAGGAAGGCAGGAAGACCATGGCCACCTATGAGGTCAAGTTCTACAATTACAACCCGGCCGGCAACATCCCGACCGGCACGGGCAGCACCTTCACCTGGAGCGGTCCCGGCACCGCCACGGGCACCGCCGTCATCACCGACAACGAGACGGGCATCCAGGAATTCACCCTCGACGACGACAGCGCGGGCGGCGAATCCGCCACTGCGAATGTCACCGTGGGCGGCAACACCTCGGTCGCATCGGACGTCGACGCCGAACTTGTCTGGACCCTGCGCGACACCGTCACGGGCCAGACCTTCCAGGTCATCCAGTTCGAGGTCGAGGACGGTGCCGCCAGCGGCAACTACACCCTGTCCGAAGTGCCGCTGGTGGCCGGCCGCAGCTATCAGGTGCAGGCCTACGACTCCAACCCCAACGCCGCAGCGGGCGACATCGCCTTCAGCGCGCAGGATTACACCGACCAGATCGTCGACGGCACCGATGGCGACGACACCATCGACGGCAGCTATAGCGGCGATCCCCAGGGCGACGTGGCCGATGGCGGCGACGGCACCGGCGCGGGGCTCAATGCCGACCTCATCCATGCCGGCGCGGGCAATGACAGCGTCGTGGCGGGGCTCGCCAACGACACCGTCTACGGCGGCTCGGGCGACGACACGATCCTCGGCGGCTCGGGCAACGACATCCTCTACGGCGACAGCGACCCGCGCGAATCCAGCAGTTCGGGCGGCACCAATATCGTGGGCAGCACCTTCAGCGTGTTCCGCCTGGGCAGCGACGCGGATGTCGACCCGACCGAGACCAACACCGCCAGCGAGAACGCCGGCAACCTGAGCGGCACCTACGGCAGCAGCGACGACCCGCTCTACCAGCAGCTTCTGTCGGCCCAGACCTTCGACAGCAACAGCGACGGCACGCTGCAATCCGACGACAACGGCCAGACGCCCGAGACCATCGTCATCGACGGCGTCACCTACCAGATCGATTCCGGCCTCGTCTACAACGCCACCGTCACCTTCACCGACGGCACCTCACAACCCTTCACCGCCGTGGTCATCCAGACCACCACGGGCGAAACCTTCATGCTGCCCGAGCTGACGAACAACGCCGACAACGCGATCCTGACCAGCCAGCCGATCCAGTCGATCACGCTCGGCACGCTCAGCAACGACAGCGCCACCATCGGCGCCAACCGGCTCGACGCCGACTACCAGCTCGGCGACGGGGCCCCCGGCGACGACAGCATCGACGGCGGCACCGGCAACGACACGATCTACGCCGAAGGCGGCTCCGACACCGTCACTGGCGGCGACGGCAACGACGTCATCTACGGCGACGACGCGCCCGCCACGGGGCAATGGGACTACCAAGTCTACAACTACGACTTCGGGGCCACCAACGGCCAGGCCTTCGACATCGAGTCGGGAACGCTTGTCGGCTCGGGCCAGTCGGATGGCTTCGATTCGAATACCCTCGTGAACGAGGCCCGAGGCACGACCGGCGACCCCGATGACTTCGGCGTGATCTACACCTCGCAGTTCCTGGCGTCCCAGGGCGGCACCTACACGTTCTCGACAACCTCGGACGACGGCTCGACCATCCGGCTACTCGATAAAAACGGTGACCCCCTCACCTTCACCAACCAGGGCGGCGGCACGGCCGACTACATGAACAACGACTTCCACCAGGGCGCGACGACCCGGTCGGGAACAGTCGAGCTGGAAGCCGGCCGCATATACACCATCGAGGTCCGGCACTGGGAAAACGCCGGAGCCGAAGTCATCTCGGGGCAGGTCACGACACCCGGTGGCGTCACCTCGGACCTTGCGGACAGCAGCCACGTCATAGGACCGCCAGTCGCGTCCGGTGGCGATGACAGCCTCAGCGGCGGTGCCGGCAACGACGCCATCTTCGGCGGGGCGGGAAACGACACGCTGATCGGCGGCACCGGGGCCGACACGCTCCACGGCGGCCTCGGCGACGACGAGATGTACCTAGCCGAGGGCGACCGCGCCTTTGGCGGCGACGGCGACGACCTCTTCGTGCTGGGCGACCTGGGCGAGGCCGGCTCAGGCACCATCACCATCGTCGGCGGCGAAGGCGGCGAGACCAACGGCGACACGCTGCGCCTGACGCCCGACGTCAGCCGCAACGACATCACCTTCACCAACACCGATGACGATACGGGCGGGCTCTCGGGCAATTTCACCCTGCCCGACGGCACCACGGTAAGCTTCTCGGAAATCGAGAACATCATCTGCTTCACCCCCGGCACCCGCATCCTGACGCCGCAGGGCGAACGCGTCATCGAAACGCTGCGCCCGGGCGATCTGGTCATCACCCGCGACAGCGGCCCCCAGCCGATTCGCTGGATGGGCCATCGCACGGTCGAAGGCCGCGGCAAGTTCGCCCCCATCGCCGTCAATTCGACGGTCATGGACGGCGCGCGCCGCCCGCTCCTGGTCTCGCCGCAGCACCGGCTGATGTTCTCGGGCTACCGCGCCCAGCTTCTCTTTGGCGAAAGCGAGGTTCTCGTGGCCGCCAAACACCTTGTCGGTCTCGAGCACGACGTGCGCATCGCCGAACGCCGGCTGGTCACCTATTTCCACATGATGCTCGACCGGCACGAAATCGTGTATGCCGAAGGCGCGGCGACCGAGAGCTTTCACGCCGCCGACGTGGGCGTGGGCGCGCTCTCGGACGCCTCGCGCGAGGATATGTTCCGCGTCTTCCCGCACCTGCGCGGCGATCTCACGGCCTATGGCGACACCGCCCGCCTTTGCCTCAAACCCCACGAGGCACGTCTTCTGGTGGAAGGCAGGCAGCGCCTTGCAATGGCCGCGTGAAACTACCTCGCATTGCAGGCAAATTCCATTTTTTGGCCTCATTTACTGCTGAATCCCGTCACCGGCGGACCCTAGCCTGAGCTTCAAATGACCGGCCCCAAAGGGCTGGCGGTTACCCAGGCAGATCGAGCAGACAGAATGAGAAACCGGGCCCCTCACAGCCCCCACCTGCCGCTATCGGTCATGGCGTCCCACCACATGCGGGGTGTTGGAGTGCCATGACCACCTATGTCGTCACCATCGCCAACTGGAACGACCCTGCCTTCTGGGCCGCCATCTCCGAAGCCGCGGGCGGCCACGCGCTCGACGTCTCCGGCCTGCCGTCGCATTTCGACATCGACATCGACAAGGCATCGGGCCGGATCATCCTCAGCGATGGCACCACGACCTTTACCGTGGGCGAAGCGGGCTATGGCGGCACCTCCGACGCCACCCTCGGCGGCGGCACCCTGCTCGACTATTTCGAAACGCTTGATGTCGGGGACGGCGATCACCGTGTCATCGGTGACACTGCGGCGGAAACCATCACCACCGGCAGCGGCAACGACACGATCCACTATGGCGACGGCGCCGATACCGTCCGCGCGGGCGACGGCGACGATTTCATCGACGACGCGCCGGGCCTCGACTCCTCCGCGACCGGCAGCCTCGTCTTCGCCGACGGCGGCAACGACACCGCCTATGGCACCGCCGGCGACGATACAATGCACGGCGGCACCGGAGACGACTATCTGGGCGGCGACGGCGGGGCGGATCACATCTTCGGCGGCGACGGGGCCGACACCATCCTCGGCGGCACCGGCGACGACCGCATCTCGGCGGATGACGTCACGCCCACCGGCCCCAACCTGATCGTCAACGGGTCTTTCGAAGACACCACCGGCATGACGACCACGGTCTATGGCTTCCAGAGCACAACCGGCAGCGTGCCGGGATGGACCGACTCCGGCGGCAGCCTTGTCGATTTTCACAATGACGGCCGCGGCGGGCTTTCGGCCACCGACGGCGCCAACTGGCTCGACATGGAAGGCGACGCAGGCCAGCACCTCGCGATCTCGCAAACCGTCGCGGGCCTTCAGCCGGACAGGATTTACCAGCTCAGCTTCGACGCGGGCGATCTGTCCAGCGCCGATGACGGCACGGCGCAGGACAACACGCTCCAGGTCTACTGGAACGGCCAGCTGGTCGACACCATCGACCCGCCCGACGGCGGCTGGCAGACCTACACCTACACCCTCACCGGCGGCGCGGGCGACGGCACCGGCACGCTGGAATTCCGCGGCGCGGGCGCCAATGATGCCAACGGTGTCTCGGTCGACGCGGTGGAACTCCACGCCGCCACCGCCGCACCGGGCGGCGCCGATTCCGTCCTCGGCGGCGACGGCGACGACACGCTGCTGACAGGCGCGGGCGAAGATACCGTCGCCGGCGGCACCGGCAACGACCGCATCGACCTGGGCGCGGAGGACGGCGCCACCGACACGCTGGTTTTCTCCGATGGCGACGGCGCCGACACCGTCACCGGCTTCGAAGGGCCCACCGACAACGGCGACGGCACCTTCGCCGGCCGCGATCAGCTCGACCTTTCCGGCGCGACCGACGCCGCGGGCAACCGGCTCAACACCCGCGACATCACCGTGGGCGACGACGGATTCGGCAACGCGCTGCTCAGCCTTCCCAGCGGCGACAGCCTCACCCTTGTCGGCATCGCCCCCGCCGACCTTTCGGACGAGGACGCGCTGGCGGCCATGGGCATGCCCGCGCCCGACGACATCGTCACCGGCACGGGCGGTGCCGACCTGATCGACGCCGGATACACCGGCGACCCACAAGGCGACGCCATCGACGCCGCCGACAACGCCACCGGCACCAACGACGATTCGGTTCAGGCGGGTGCAGGCGACGACACGCTCGTTTCGGGCGCGGGCAACGACACGATCGACGGCGGCACCGGGGCCGATCAGATCGACGCGGGCACGGGCGACGACGAAATCCTCGTCGACCAGGGCGACACCGTGCAAGGCGGCGACGGCGACGACACGTTCCGCCTGACCGATCTCGACACCACCGGCACCGGCAACGCCGCCATCGACCTCACCGGCGGCGAGGGCGACGAAACCAATGGCGACACGCTGATCCTCACCCCGGACGTCAGCCGCGACTCAATCACGTTCTCCAATACCGACGACGCGGCGGGCGGCCTCTCGGGCAGCTTCACCATGGCCGACGGCACGCCCGTCACCTTCTCCGAGATCGAGAACATAATCTGTTTCACCCCCGGCACGATGATCCTCACCAGCCACGGCGACCGTCCCATCGAAACCCTGCAACCCGGCGACCTCGTCGTCACCCGCGACCAGGGCCTGCGCCCGATCCGCTGGATCGGCAGGCGCACCGTCGAGGGCCAAGGCCGTTTCGCCCCGATCCGCGTCGGCGCGGCCGCGCTCGACCCCACGCGCAAGGGCCTGCTGGTCTCGCCCCAGCACCGCATCCTCTATACCGGCTACCGTGCCGAGCTTCTGTTCGGGGAAAGCGAGGTTCTGGTGCCCGCGACACATCTGGTCGATGGCCGCGAGGTCCTGCGCCAGCCCTGCGACCAGGTCACCTATATTCACCTGATGTTCGACCATCACGAGGTGATCTACGCCGAAGGCTACGCCACCGAGAGCTTTCACGCCGGCGATGTCGGCCTGGACGCCATCGCAGAGCCCGCCCGCGAAGAGCTGTTCGCGCTTTTCCCCGAACTGCGCACCGCGCCGGGCCACCACCTGGAAACCGCCCGCACCTGCCTCAGGAAACACGAGGCCGCCCTTCTGATCGAAGACACCGGAGGCGCGTTCTACTAGCCCGGGGGTGCCGCCCGGTGCGTCTTCACGCCGTCCCGTTCACGCCAGGCGCAGCGCGGGGCCACGCGCGCCCGCCTGCCATTTGCGGGCGGCATCGCCCAGCGCCTCGAACAGGCAGCGGCTGACCGGATCGTTCTCGGCGTTCCATTCCGGGTGCCATTGCACCGCCAGCGCAAAGCCCGGCGCGCCGTCGATATAGACGGCCTCGGGCGTGCCGTCATGCGCGTGGCCGTCAACCACGATACCCTTGCCCGGCTTGACGATCCCCTGCCCGTGCAGCGTGTTGGTCATCACCTTGTCCGATCCCATCAGCCGATGGAAAACGCCGCCCTCGGAAAACGTGACCTCGTGGCGCAGCGCGAATTTCTCCTCCAGCGTGCCGTCGGGCGGCATCCGGTGGTTGTCGCGCCCCGGCAAGTCGCGGATCTCGGGATGCAGCGTGCCGCCCAGCGCCACGTTCACCTCTTGGAAGCCACGGCAGATCCCCAGGATCGGCTGCCCTTTCGCCACGCAGGCCCGCACCAGCGGCAGGGTCAGCGCATCGCGCTCGCGGTCAAAGGCGCCATGCGCCTCGGTGGGCGCCTCGCCATATTCCTCGGGATGGATATTGGGCCGCCCGCCGGTCAGCACGAACCCGTCGCAGATCGCCATCAATTCCTCGACGCTCACCAGCGCCGGATCGCTCGCCACCAGCATCGGAATGCAGTCCGACACCTCCGACACCGCTTCCGAGTTCATCCGCCCCACCGCGTGCACGGGATAGCGGTCGTCGATGGCGTAGCTGTTGCCGATAATGCCGATCACGGGGCGCGTCATGTGTGTCCTTCGTCTGCTGCGGTTGCGACTTTAGGATAATATCACCAACGAATAAGAAAACCTCAACAGGCGCACAAGCGGGACTGCAAATTTGCCGCCCTGTTAACCCTTTCCCAAGCCCCCTCGCCTAGTTTCAGGGCGCAGGCGGAGGCACCGCACCTGTCGGGGCGCCACATTGCATCCCGGGGCCCCGGGGGGCCGGGAGCGTCCGTCTGCACCTGCCTCCCGTTTCCACGTTGCCTCCCCTTTCGCATCGCCCTACCCTCCGCACGAACCTTCCCAGACGGAGAGACACGCGATGAAAGACGCCGCCCCCCAGCCGATCTATCTGGCCGACTATACGCCCCCCGCGCATCTGGTCGATCATGTCTCGCTCACCTTCCGTCTCGACCCGGAAAAGACCCGCGTCATCAGCAAGATCGCCTTTCGCCCCAATCCCGACGGGCCCGGCGGCCCCCTGCGCCTCGACGGCGAGGATCTGACCCTGATCGCCGCCCACATCGACGGCACCGGGGTCACGCCAGAGGTCACACCCCGCGGCCTCACCGTCGCCGCCCCCGACGCCCCCTTTACGTTCGAGGCCGAGGTCGAAATCGCCCCCATCCGCAACACCGCGCTCGAAGGTCTCTACATGTCGAACGGCATGTACTGCACCCAGTGCGAGGCCGAGGGTTTTCGCAAGATCACCTATTACCCCGACCGCCCCGACGTGATGGCCACCTTTGACGTCCGCATCGAGGGCGACGAGACGATCAAGCTTTCCAACGGCAACCCTGGCGCATCCGGCGACGGCTTTGCCGCATGGCACGATCCCTGGCCCAAACCCGCCTATCTCTTCGCGCTGGTGGCCGGTGACCTGATAAACCACCCCGACAGCTTCACCACGAAATCCGGCAAGCAGGTGGAGCTCAACATCTGGGTCCGCCCCGGTGACGAGCACAAATGCGCCTTCGGCATGGAGGCGCTCAAGAAGTCCATGAAATGGGACGAAGACGTCTATGGCCGCGAATACGACCTCGACATTTTCAACATCGTCGCGGTCGACGATTTCAACATGGGCGCGATGGAAAACAAGGGGCTGAACATCTTCAACTCCTCCGCCGTGCTGGCCAGCCCCGAAACCTCGACCGACATGAATTTCGAGCGGATCGAGGCGATCATCGCGCATGAATATTTCCACAACTGGACCGGCAACCGCATCACCTGCCGCGACTGGTTCCAGCTTTGCTTGAAGGAAGGCCTCACCGTCTTCCGCGACGCCCAGTTCACCGCCGACATGCGGTCCGAGCCTGTCAAGCGCATCGACGACGTCATCACCCTGCGCGCCCGACAGTTCCGCGAGGATAACGGCCCACTCGCGCACCCCGTCCGCCCCGCCAGCTTTGTCGAGATCAACAATTTCTACACCGCCACCGTCTACGAAAAAGGCGCCGAGCTGATCGGGATGCTGAAAACCCTCGTCGGCGACGCGGCCTATTACCAGGCCCTCGACCTCTATTTCACCCGCCACGACGGCGACGCCGCCACGATCGAGGACTGGCTGAAAGTGTTCGAGGACACCACCGGCCGCGACCTCTCCCAGTTCAAACGCTGGTACGAGGACGCGGGCACCCCGCGCGTCTCGGTCACCGACGATTTCTCGGGCGGCACCTACACCCTCACCTTCGAGCAGCACACACCCCCCACCCCGGGACAGGACGACAAGCCGCCCCGCGTCATCCCCATCGCCGTGGGCCTGCTGTCGCCCAACGGCGACGAGGTGCAGCCCACCAAGGTGCTCGAAATGACCGAAGCAAAACAAAGCTTTACCTTCGACGGCCTGTCGTCGAAACCCGTCCCCTCCATCCTCCGCGGCTTCTCCGCGCCCGTCATCATCGAACGCGACACCACCAACGACGAACGCGCCTTCCTGCTCGCCCACGACACCGACCCATTCAACAAGTGGGAAGCGGGCCGCGACCTTGCCCGCGACGCCCTTGTCGCCATGATCCGCGACGGCGCCGCCCCCGACGAGGCCTACATAGACGCCGTGCACACCGTGGCCCGCGACGACAGCCTCGATCCGGCCTTCCGCGCGCTGGCTCTCGGCCTGCCTAGCCAGGACGACCTTGCACAGACGCTTTTCGACACCGGCACCACCCCCGACCCGCAGGCCATCTGGGACGCCATCGAGACCCTGCGCCACGCCCGCGCCGAACGGATGCAGGACACCGCAACGCGCCTTTACGCCCAGTTCCAGGTGTCCGAGCCCTACCGGCCCGACGCCGCACAATCCGGCGCCCGGTCGCTCGCCAACGCCGCCCTCAGCCTGATCAACCGGCTCGACGGCGGCGCGCAGGCACAGAAACAGTTCGATGCCGCCGACAACATGACGCAACAGCTTGCCGCCTTCTCCTGCCTGCTTCAGGCCGGCAAGGGCGCGGCGGCCACGCAATCCTTCTACACCCAGTGGCAGAACGACCGCCTGGTGATCGACAAGTGGTTCATGATGCAGGTCGTCCACGCCGCCCCCGAAGACGCCGCAGCCACGGCGGCCCACCTCACAGAACATCCTGATTTCACGATGAAAAATCCCAACCGCTTCCGCGCCACGCTGGGCGCGCTCACCATGAACGCGGCGGGCTTTCACCACGTCTCGGGCGCGGGCTACGACCTTCTGGCCGACTGGCTGATCCGGCTCGATCCGCTCAACCCGCAAACCACCGCGCGGATGTGCTCGGCGTTCGAGACCTGGCGGCGCTACGACGAGACCCGCCAGGGTCTCATCACGTCCCAGCTCGACCGCATCCTGTCGACGCCCAACCTCAGCCCCGACACCACAGAAATGGTGACCCGCATCCGCGGCGACTGACCTTCGATTAGAACCTTTTCGGCCACACCGCGACTGACAGATCAAGCCGCCCCGCGCATTGCCGTTGCGTCATCATGCGGGGCCGCTTAACTGACCGCACGTTGCCGCAAGGGACTTTCAGCTATGCACATTATTCTCGGCCTGATCGGCCTCTCCACGGCGGCTTATTTCCTCGTCATCCGCGCCCGCAACGCCGCACATGTCGCCTCCGACCTCTCCGACATGGCCCGCGACGTGCGCTCCGCCGCCCGCCGCTTCGGCTTCAAGCGCCAGACCAACATCCACCCGGTCGAGACCATCGAGGAGCCGAACCTCGCCATCGCCGCCCTCGGCACCGCGTTTCTGGAAATGGACGACCTGCCCACGAAGGAGCAGCGCGACGCGCTCAATGCCGCCTTGCGCGAGCAGTTGCAGATGTCCGCCGCCGACGCCGACGAGGCGCTGATCCTCGGCCACTGGTTCGTCTCCGAATGCCACGGCCCGGAAACCGCCGTACCGCGCCTCGGCCGCAAACTCTACAAGCTTGACGGTCAGGCCAGCTTCGAGCCGCTCCTGTCGGTCGTCACCGCCACGGCGCAGGCTGGAACGGGCGATCTAAACGCCAAACAGCGCGAGGCGCTCGACGAGATCCGCCGCGCCTTCCGCATCAAATGATCGGGACTATTCGCTGACGGGAATCGGCTGCGGCTCGGGCGCGGCATCCGCCGCCGCCGGCACCTCCTGCGCCTCGGGCGTCTCCGCCTCCGGCGCGCGACCCACGACATCGGGCAGGTCCTGCACCGCGGGTTCGACCCCGATCGCCTCGGGCTCGGGCGCGGGAAGCGTGCGCACCACCACCAGGTCGTCGGGCCGCAGCCGCGGACGCACGGTACTCATCGGCTTGCAATAGGTCTGCCGCCGCGTCCACGCCATCATGTCGCGCCGCTTGCTGCCGCTGTGCAGCGGCCCCCAATCGGCCGCCACGCCGCGCATCCCGCGCGACACCACGCCGTCCCGCGTCACCGTCTTGGCCATGATCCGGATCGCGCAGCTCAGGTTCGTCGGCCCGTGCTTCAGGTCCCCCCCGCTCCGGCCGCGACACCCGTAAAGCCTTGCCGTTGCGGGCAAAATCTGCGTCAGCCCGTACCACCGCCCGCCGCCGCCCACGGCGCGGGACCGATAGGTGCTCTCGTGCTTGACCAGCGCCGACAGGAACCCCACCCAGAAGGCCCGCCGCTGCGCCGGGCTGGCATCGGGATAGGCCGGGCACCACTCCTCGATGTCGCGCGGCACCATGTCGGTCAGGGGCTTGCCGTGATCCTTCAGTGCCGCCAGCGCCGCACGCGTCCACAGGCGCGACTCGCCCACATGCTCCCACCGCGTGCGCGGCACATTACCGTCGCGCGCGGGCGGCGACACCCGTGTCACCACTCCGTCCCTCAGCACCACGCCGTCCTCCTCGGCCGCGGCAAGTGACTGAAAGCACAGGCATATCACAAGGGCAGCGAACCTGAGCATCGGCGCAGTCTGCCCGGAACCCCGCGCCAAGGCAAGACTATTGAGACCATGGGCAATTTCCCTCTTGTCTCCGCGTCCCTGCCGCTTTTTGGCCGGATTGCCCTGTCACAAAGGTCCCGACATTACGAGCAGGCCGAAGGTATGGCACGACAGTCCCGACATCACGGCGCGCAAGGCGGCGCGCCCCTCCCCCCGTCCACCAAGCCGCCCCGCGGCCTGCGCAAGTGGTTCGCCGCGCGCAGCGCGCCCGCCCGCCCGGGCCCGGCGCCGCGCCGCTCGACCGAGGATATCGATTCGCTGGCCAAGCGCATCATCGTGCCCTCGCTGCCGGTCTCGGACGAGGAAATGGCCCGCGCCACCCACCAGGATCGCGGCCAGAAACTCGCCCGGCAGGAAGCGTGGCAGGCCCTGTCGGACAAGATCCAGTACGCCGATCACACCCGTCTGGCCACGCCGGGCGGCGAAACCGCCTCGCTGCTGCTGGCCCAGGGCGCGCGCGGCGATATCGTCGCCGCCGCCGAGGATTCGCTGCATGACGGCCAGCCCCCGGCGCCCGAGGCCATCGAGGCGCTGGAGGAGGTGCTCGACGAGATGCCGGGCGACTACCCCACGGCCCTCGTCGTGGCGCTGGCGCATATCGACATCGCCTGGGCCTGGCGCAACATCGCCGCCCGCGACGATCCCGCCACCGCGGCCCGCGCCATTGCCGGCCATATCGCCAGCGCCGACGCCATCCTGGAGCCCTATGACGGCCCCGTCATCGACTCGCCCTCGATCGCCGCCGCCCGCTGCGCCCTCATTGCCGCCTGCGACAAGCGCGGCCGCCGCGTGGCCGAGGAATACGGGGCCCTGATCGCGCTCGATCCCGACGGCCACCGCCATATCCGCGCGCTTGGCCGCCACATCCTGCCGCCCTATGCCGGTGGCGTGAAGGCGCTCGAGGTCGCCGCCCGCCGCGTCGCCGCCCGCACCCAGGACACCTGGGGCGCCGGCGCCTACACCTGGGCCTATCTCGACGCCCTGGCGCTCGACCCGCGCGCGTTCGACCTGCTCGAACCGGGCTTCTTCGTCGAGGGGCTGCGCGACATCCTCGCCCGCAAGGACGACCAGCACGTGATAAACCTTCTGGCCGCCTTCTGCGCCATCGCCATGGCGCCCGGCGCGGGCGACCGGGTGCTCTCGCCCCATGCCGACCGCACACGAGCCGAGATCCACGACTGCGTCGACTGGATTCTCGAACATCACCTGCAGGAACTGCATCCGCTGATCTGGTCCCAGACCCTGCTGATGCCGGGCCACGCGCCGCTTCTGCCATCGCGCCGCGCGCTCATCGCCAAGGGGCGCCAGACCGCCCTGCGCATCATAGCCGCCCGCTTTGCCGGCCATATCGCCGACGGCTCCTCGCTCGCCTTCTCGCGCCAGGGCATGTACCGCCTGCCCGCGCTCTGACAGTTGGCGGGCGGGATCGTCGCGGCACCGCCGGCATGTCGGCAATGAGCCCAATGTGACCAATGACGCAACATCCGCGGATGTCTGATATTTTTTCTTGACGCAGCAATAGCCGACACAGAAAAATCTTGCGGAAATGATATTCAAAGCAAACCCTCGTATCTTTTTTTCAAATTTTATTGGACGTTAACTCACTATGAAATTTGATCAATCAGAGCAGTCAGCGCCGAGGAGACTGTGAATGAACAACGGGTCAATGTCTTGGATTAGTTTTTTGCCTTTTGTGATCACGCTAATTGTTGCAACTGGCGGCTGGCTATTCACATACTTTCACGCTCGCTACCGGTCGCAGCAGGAAGTGCGGCTTAAGCTAGTGAACGACAAACTAAGGCTCCTATACGGGCCGCTTTACGCGAGACTGCTGGCTGGAAACGAAGCATGGTCCTCTTTTTCGAAGACCAAATGGCCGAAACATGGTCAAGCGGGTTACTTCGCCGACGGGTACCATTTGACTGAAGAAGAGCTGGCTACATGGCGGCACTGGATGAGGCACGTGTTTCACCCAATGAATAAGAAACTTGAAGCCATAATCGTTGATCACATGGACCTAGTAGAGGATGATCAGCTGCCAAAAGTATTTACCGACGTTCTAGCCCATATTCACGTTTACGATGCGGTGATCAAAGCGTGGGATGAAGGTGATTTTTCTGCCCATACCTCAGTGACCAATTTCCCTGCTCACGAACTAATGCATGCCGTTGAGCCAATCTACAAAAAGCTGAGAAGTGAGCAAGCAACCCTGTCCGGTATGGAGTTAAGTGGAGGTTGATAGCAAAGCAGAAATTCAGTCATCAGGCAAACGCGACAGGACAATCCGCACAACCGCGATTCGTGAGCAAGACTCCTTCGAGGTAGATGTGCAACATTTTAAGACGACCAAGGACCCGGACCATTATTCCATGCCTTCAGGCGTCCCCATCCCCTTCTCCCACAACCACGTGATCCTCGGGGATATTCGGCTGCGGATAATCCGCCGTCGTCCCACGCCGCACAAAGACCGAGCCATGCACCCGCGCGCCCTGAGGAATATGCCGGTACTCGCAGAGCGGCAGGTAGAACCCCAGGAACGTCCTGCGCCGGCTCAGGCTGTAGCGCGTCTTAAAGAACGGCAGGAATTCGACCACCTTCCAGCCCCACGTCATCGACTCGTTGGGCCGCGCCAGCGGATCGGGCGCCACATAGCGCCCCTCCGCATCCTCTCCCAGAACCAGCCGCCGCACCGTCGGTTCCTTGAACATCACCCCCAAGGGACGCAGCTCGTCGATCATCCATGTCAGCGGAAACTTCGCCAGTTGGCTGCGCTTTTCGGGATAGCCGCCGCCCACGTCGCCATGCACGCCCGAGAACCACACCTCGTCCACGTCCTGCGGCGCGATCTTGCTCTCGTCTTGGGGCCGGAACGCGCTGCCCCAGTACTCGCCGCCCCCGGGCCAGGGTGTCGGCAGGTACATCGTGCGCCGCTCGTCGATCGCCAGCGCGTGGCGCACCGACCGCACGGACGGGTTCTCGGACACATGCGCATGGTTGCGGATCCGCGGCAGCCGCGCGCTCCATTCGATCACCGACCCCACCGTATCGAACAGGCCCAGCGCCCGGATCGCCGGCCGCCGCGGCCGCAGCATCCGCTCGAACAGCCGCACCTCGGCAAAGGGGTTGCGCTCGGGCTCGCGCGCATCGGTCACGTCCCGCCCCGTCGCCTGCCCGATATTCTTGTAGGCCCGGTAGGCATAGTTCAGCAGGTTCAGGTTGCGCGCCTCGATCAGCCCCAGCGCATGGATGAACCCCGCCAGGACCCGCGCAGTATAGGCCCCCCGGCTAAACCCGATGATATAGATGCGGTCCGGCGCCTCGTCCGCCACGTTCTCGCGCGTGCCGTCATCGTAATGCTCCACCAGGAAGCGGTACGCCTCCTTCACGTTGGCATCCAGCCCCCAGCCGGTGATCAGGCCCCAGATCTCCACCGCCCTGCGCCAGAAGCTCAGCCAGGCATTCTCGGCCCCGAAAGTCCCCACCCCGGGATCGTAGAACACAAGCTGGTCCTCGTCCTTCTTCAGGCAGCCATAAAGCCGCAGGATATTGGTCCGGTTGCGGGCAATCTCGTTCGACGTCCCGTCGCACAGCAGGATGATGTTCTTGGGCATGGCAAAGGCCTTTCTAGAAATGACGTGTCGCCGGAAAACCCGGCACAACCATAAAGCAATGCCATCATCCTACCCCTCAACCCCTCCGGTTGCCAAGCGCGCCGCCCGCAGCCGTCCCCTCACTGCGGCCGACGCAGCCGCCCGGCGGCGGCCCGGGCGCGGACCTCCGATGGCGTCGTCCCGGTCCAACGGCGGAACGCGCGGCTGAAATGCGCCGCGTCGCTGTAGCCCAGCCGCTGCGCGATATCGGTCAGCGGCACGACCCCCGCGCGCACCATCTCCAGGGCGCGATCCCGCAACATCCCGTCCAGCACGCCGCGGAACGACACCCCCTCGCGGTCCAGGACGCGCTGCAGCGACCGCCGGCTCATGCCCAGCTTGCCCGCCGCCCAGTCGATGCGCGGCTGCCCCTCCAGCAGCGCGATCGCCGCCAACGCCGCCACCTCGCCGGCCGGCCCCCGCGCCAGCGGCAGCTCCGGCCCCCCGCCGCCCTCGGCCCTGCGGGTCTGCGGACCGGGCGCCGCCAGCAGCGACAGGTCGAACTCCACCGCCGAGACCCGCGCGCCATGCCGCACCGGCGCGCCGAAGACCCGTTCCAGCGCCGCCGCCTCCGCCCGTCCGGCGCAGGTCGCGTGCACCATCGCCGGCCGCCAGCCCGGCCCGGCATAAAAGCGCACCGCGTCGATCAGATAGCTCACGCCCAACAATTCGTTCTGGAACCGCCCGTCCCCGCCCGGATCGAGAAACCCGATCGACCAGCAGGCCCGGTCCCCGCGCACCCGCAATGTCAGGTCCGTCGCCGTCTGCAGGTATCGGTTGAGGCACCGGTTCGCCCGGTCGATCGACCCCGCCAGGGTCGGCGCTTCCCCGATCCACCGGCCGAAGTCGCTCAGCTTCGCGGCTTTAACCTCGCGCCCCAAAGTCGCGCCAAAGAACGCATCGCCGGTTTCACGCCCCGCGGCACTCAGCAACCGGAACTGCTCCTGCAGGGGGAGCGCCATCTCGGGATTGTCCAGCAGCGCCAGCGGCAGGTCGACGCTGCGAAAGACCCGTTCGATCGAACCGCCCCGCCCCTCGACGACCTCGGCGATCGGCCCCAACGCACTTGCCCGTGTATAGCCCCGCATCCGCCGCGCCTCCCCGCGCCGCGCCGGGGCCACCGCGCGCCCGGCTTCGGCAGCAAACAGCCCCTGGCACCGATTGGCAAGCGTCGCCGCCCAGCGCCGTGCTATCCTGCCGGCATTTCCACCGGAGAACAGAATGACCGACACCAACCTCAGCCGGCCCCCGACCCCATCGGCGCCCGCCGCCGGCCTTCTCGACCAGTCCAACGTCACCTGGAACACGCTCGAAGGGTTTGACCACGTCTGGTATCACATCCTGAAAGTGGACCCGGACGCGACAACCGTCGACCTGCTGCTCAAGTTCGCGGCCAACCAGCGCATCCTGCTGCACCGGCACCACGCCGATTACAGCACCCTCATCCTGCAGGGAGAGCTGCGCCTCTACGACGCCTCCGGCACCCTGACCGAGATCCGCCCCACCCTCAGCTTCGTCGAAAAACCGGCCGGCGGCCCGCCGCACAGCGAGGGTGGCGGCGACATCGACTGCATCGCGTGGTTCAGCAATCGCGGCACCGACGGCATGATCTACGAAATCCTCGGCCCCGACCTCGAAACCGTCGCCACCCTCGGCCTGCCCGATTTCCACGCCCTCTGGCTGGCCCAGGTGCCGCCAGTGCAGCCCTCGCATCCCGATTAACGCGCCGTTCCCCGTCACGGGCCAAAGGCTCAGACGCCCTTGCCCGCGCCCGCGCTCTGGCCTAGAACCGCGCTGATACCTTGAACGGAGCGCGCAACCCATGCTGGACCTGACCTATGAGACCCCGAAACCCAAGGTGATCGCCGGGGCGAAACAGGACTGGGAACTCGTCATCGGGATGGAGGTCCACGCGCAGGTGGCCTCCAACGCCAAGCTCTTCTCCGGCGCCTCCACCCGCTTCGGCGCCGAGCCCAATTCCAACGTCGCTTTCGTCGACGCCGCCATGCCCGGCATGCTGCCCGTCATCAACGAATACTGCGTCGAGCAGGCGGTGCGCACCGGCCTCGGCCTCAAGGCGCAGATCAACCTCAAATCCGCCTTCGACCGCAAGAACTACTTCTATCCCGACCTGCCGCAGGGCTACCAGATCAGCCAGCTTTACGAGCCGCTGGTGGGCGAAGGCGAAATCCTCGTGGACATGGAGCCGGGCATCGCCCGCCTCGTGCGGATCGAACGCATCCACATGGAACAGGACGCGGGCAAGTCGATCCACGACATGGACCCCGCCATGTCCTTCGTCGACCTCAACCGCACCGGCGTGTGCCTGATGGAAATCGTCAGCCGCCCGGATATCCGCGGCCCCGAAGAGGCCGCCGCCTATGTGGGCAAGCTGCGCCAGATCCTGCGCTACCTGGGCACCTGCGACGGTAACATGCAGAACGGCAACCTGCGGGCGGACGTCAACGTCTCCATCTGCCAGCCCGGCGCCTACGAGAAATACCGCGAAACGGGCGATTTCTCACATCTCGGCACCCGCTGCGAGATCAAGAACATGAACTCCATGCGCTTCATCCAGATGGCCATCGACTATGAGGCCCGCCGCCAGATCGCCATCGTCGAAGGCGGCGGCACCGTCGATCAGGAAACCCGCCTCTACGACCCGGACAAAAACGAAACCCGTTCCATGCGCTCCAAGGAAGAGGCGCACGACTACCGCTACTTCCCCGACCCCGACCTCCTGCCGCTGGAAATCGAACAGGGCTGGATCGACGACATAGCCGCGTCCCTGCCCGAACTCCCGGACGAGAAAAAGGCCCGCTTCGTCAAAGATTTCAGCCTGTCGGAATACGACGCCAACGTCCTGACCGCCGAGCACGAGAACGCCGCCTTCTTCGAAGAGGCCGCCGCAGGCCGCGACGGCAAGCTGACCGCCAACTGGGTCATCAACGAGCTTTTCGGCCGCCTGAAAAAGGACGACCACGACATCACCGACAGCCCCGTGTCACCGGCACAACTGGGCGGCATCGTCGACCTTATCGCCTCCGACGCCATTTCCGGCAAGATCGCCAAGGACCTCTTCGAGATCGTCTATACCGAGGGCGGCGACCCCGCGCAGATCGTCGAAGAGCGCGGCATGAAACAGGTGACGGATACAGGCGCCATCGAAACCGCCGTGGACCAGATCATCGCCGACAACCCCGCCCAGGTGGAAAAGGCCAAGTCGAACCCCAAGCTTGCCGGCTGGTTCGTGGGCCAGGTGATGAAGGCCACCGGCGGCAAGGCCAACCCCAAGGCCGTCAACGAGATCGTCGCCCAAAAACTCGGACTGTAAGCGGCCAGAATTTTCGTACGAAAATTCTCAAGCCCAGAAAATTCGCACGAATTTTCTGGGCGCCCCGTTCACATCACTCCGCGTTGAACTGCTGCGGCTGCTGGCCCTGCTGCATCTGTCCCGCCGGCACGGTCTGGAACCCCGCCGCCTTCCAGGCCTCGATCCCGCCGCGATACCAAAGCACGTTGGTATACCCGAGGTTGATCGCCCTGAGCGACGCGTTGTAGGACATCCAGCATTCCACCGACAAACAGTAGAACACCAGCGGCGTGTCGGTCTTGCCCTGCGTCAGCTGGGTCAGGAACTGCCCCATCTGCTGTTGGGTCTGGTCCTGGAAACTGCCCGCCTGCGAGGCGCCCACCGCGGGGATCGCCCCCGGCAGCGTCTCGTTGCCGCCCAGCACGTCAAAGAGCGCATAGGGCATCTGCCGCTGGACCATCTCCGTCAGCCCCTTGGTGGTGATCAGCTGACCTCCGGGGATGGAATTGGGCGTGGGTCCGTGCATCGCCCCGCTGTGCAGCTGGTTCGTCGCCGGAACGCCCATGTCGCGCCGCTCCTGCTCGGCCAGCGCATCCAGCTGCGGGTTCCCGGTCGGCTGGGTGGTCGGGGTATTGGTGGGCTGCGTTGTCGGTTGCGTCTCCGGCAAGGTGGGCGGCTGGTCGGGCGGCGTCTGCGTCGCCTGCCAAAGCCCCTGAAGCGCGGGCACGTTGCCCGCCTGCGTCCAGTCGGCCATGCCATTGGCCCAGACCAGCGTGGTTTGCTGCAACGCGCCGCTCTGCGCCTTGGCCGCCAGCTGGTCCATCGAATAGGGTCCGCCCTGCTGGCCGTTTTCCACCACGTAGAACGGTTCCGACTGCGCCGCCGCCGCCAGCGGCAGCACCGCCAGCATCAACCCGGTCGCAATCCTCATCGCCAGTCGTCTCATGAACATTTTCCTCTCACATAAAAATCCAAGCACATCTAGATCTTGCGCCGCGACACCGTGCCTTGCGCGTCGCGGATGGTATTGTCGTCGATCACCTCGAACTCCGCCGGCGGCACCTCTGTCCGCTCGACCCGGTCGGCCTCGGCCGGATCGTCGCTCGGCAGGGTCATGACCAGCGGCGCGGCAAAGACGATCTCGAAACGGTCCGGCGCCTTGCGCGTCACGCTATAGCCGCCCTCCGACGCAAGCCTCATGGCCCGCGCCGAGCCAGCCGCGTCGGTCAGGTCGACCTGCCCGGTGAAACTGTAGATGCCATCGGCGCGAAAGACCGTCTCGCCGGTGGCCACGCCCCGGCCCAGGCCCGGCAGTTCGGTCGTGACCGGCTCCGACCTCCAGGTGCCCTGCACGAACCGGCCGAAATCGCGCTCCTTCGGGATCGGCGGCAGGGCGGGGTCGAACAGCGCGCCCACCTCCGGCACCTCCGCCGCCGGCTGCCACGCCGCCATGCCGGTCGTCCAGACCGGCGTGTCGCGCCTGAGCCGCCCCATCAACATCCGGGTGCGCAGCTCGTCGATGAAATACGGGCCCGCCTCCCGGCCCGCATGCGCCATGTAATATTCCGTCCGCTCCGCTTGCGCGCGGGCCGCCTCCGGCCCGGCGAGACCGGCAAGGCCCGTAAACAGGAAAGCGATCAACAGGCGCAAGACGGTCCCCCCGCGGTTTCGCGCGGCCCCGGCGCCGCGCTGCATCAGACCGACTATCGCGCCCCGGCGCAGCCGCGTCCTCACCCAATTGGGTGAAGCCGCCAGACCGCCTTTTCGGGTTTACTGTCCGTCAACCACCAGCGGCCAGCCGCACAGACCTATCAGGGGGAGGCCTCCGTGCCACGTTCTCGTCTTCCATACCTTACCGGCGTGCTTGCCTGCGCCCTCGTTCTTGCCCTGCCGCTGCCCGGCCACGCGCAATCGCCGCTCGATCCGCATCTGGGCCCGCTTTCCGGCGTCGTCGAGACCGGGCGGGACGACCCCTGGACCGTCGGCACCGAAGGCGGCTGGGCCACGTTCCGCAACACCAGCGATCCCGGTGACGTGCGCTATTACTGGACCGAATTGACCGACATGGCCGATACCGATTTCTCGGTCGCCGTGACGCTCTTTGCCCAGTCGGACGAGCCCGCGCCGATGCATGCCGGCATGATCTTCAATTACGAGGCCGCCGACAGCTACTTCGCCGTCAGCATTGCCAGCGACGGAACCCCGTTCGTGATCGTGCGCAACGCCGACGGCTTCAATCCGCAGCCGCTCGACACCACTTCCGCGCAGCTCGACGGCAGCGATGTCCTCAGGCTCGAGGTCGAAGGCACCGATGTCCACGCGACGCTGAACGGCGACACGCTGATCAACGCCAGCTTCGGCGGCCCGGTGTCGCGCCGCACCGGGATCATCACCTATGGCACCGGCGTCGCGGGCTTTACCGGCCTCACGGTCGAGCCGATCCGGACCGCCAGCCCCCTGCCGACACCGGGCGGCGACACCCCCCTGCCCACGCCCGGCGGCGACGACGATGGCCCGCCCACCCCGCCTGCAAATGACGGCGGCGACGGTCCTCCTCCCATTCCCAACACTGGCGGCGACGGCCCCCCGCCGATCCCCAATGCCGGCGGCGACGGCCCTCCGCCCATCCCCAATACCGGCGGCGACGGCCCGCCACCCATTCCCAATACCGGCGGCGACGGCCCTCCACCCATTCCCAACACCGGCGGCGACGGCCCGCCACCCATTCCCAATACCGGCGGCGACGGCCCTCCACCCATTCCCAACACCGGCGGCGACGGCCCTCCACCCATTCCCAATACCGGCGGCGACGGACCTCCGCCCATTCCCAACACCGGCGGCGATGGCCCTCCGCCCATCCCCGGCCAGCAGGAAGGCGGACAGCAGACACCCGGCACGTCCCCGATTGCCGGCCTCACCGCGGACCAGGCCCAGCGCCGCATGGGCGTCGCCCTCGGCATCTTCCTGCACGAGATGGCGCACGCCGTGATCGGCGAAACCGACCTGCCGGCCACCGGCCCCGAGGAAGACACGGCCGACAGTTTCTCGGCCTTCGCGATGGCCAGCGTGATGGAAGGCGCCACACCCCAGACCGCCGAGTACATCACCGGCATCATCAGCAGTTCGACGCTGTTGTGGTACTACTCCGCCAAGGCGCTCGAACAGCACCAGGTCACCCATGACTGGCAGGACGAGCACGCGCCCGACATCAAGCGCTTCCGCAACTCCTTCTGCATCATCTACGGCTCCGAGCCGCAGGTCTTCGACCCGCTCGCCAACAAGGTCGACTTCACCGACCGCTCCCGCCAGCGCTGCGCCCAGGAATACCAGACCAAGTTCGAAGCCTGGGAAGAATTGCTGGCCCTGCGCGGCCGCAACCTCGGCCCCGACCTGCCCGGCCGCTTCCCCGCCAACCAACCCGGCGGCAAGATCAACCTCGTTTTCCAGCCGACGCAGACGGACTACGGCCGCACCACCGAGGCGCTGATGAAATTCAACGATCTGATCCCGACGCTGTTGCGGGTCTTCGAGGAGTATTTCGTCTGGCCCCGCGACCTGACCGTCACCTTCCGCGATTGCGAGGAAATCAACGCCTGGTACAACCCGAACGACAGCTCGGTGACGATGTGCTACTCGGCGATCGAATTCTACGAGACCTTCCTGGCAAGGGGTCTCACGTCGGGCAACTGAACGGAATGCGGTGCCGCTCCGTGGGGGAGGAAAGGCGCGTTGCGCCTAACGCCGGCGCCGCAATCCCATGCCGCGTCCCGCCGTTTCGGGGCGCGGCAGTTTCCCGTGCTGCTCGGCCACCTGCCGCAGGCGCGCCAGGATCGCCTCGGGCATCGGCGCCACCTTCGGTCCCGACTGGTCCACATGCAGCGCGATCCCCTCGCCCGTCGCCACCACGGTGCCATCTTCGCGGATCAGCTCCTGGTAGCTGTGAAACCGCTTCTCGTCATGGTCGAGGATGCGGAACGCAGCCTGCACCCGGTCGCCCAGCTTCAGCTCGCGCAGGTAACGCACGTGAAACTCGGCAGTGTAGGTGGTGCAGCCGCTGGAGTCGCGATACTCCGGCCCGAACCCGATCTCGGCATAGGCCTCGTCGGCGGCGCGGTCGAACAGGACCGTGTAATACCCCATGTTCATATGCTGGTTATAGTCGATCCATTCCGCCTCGACGGCGTGAAAGCTGGACATCAGGGGCGCAGGCTCGGTCATGGAAGATGCCATAGCATGGGCCCTAAGCGCATGACCACGCTTTACGCGCCCACCAGACCAATTTATACCAGTTACACCGAAATTGGTCTGGTCCGATGAGCACAGAAACCCAAGACACCGCCCCCGAACTGCGCCTCGCCCATCCGGTCGGCGCCACCGTGCAGATCGTCGTCGACACGCTCTTCGCGCGCATCAAGTCCGAGGAATACCCCCGCGACACCCGCCTGCCGTCCGAGCGCACGCTCGCCGCCGAACTGGGCGTCGCCCGCAACACCGTGCGCGAGGCGCTCGACGTGCTCGAGGGCCAGGAGGTGATCCGCCGCCGCCCCGGCGCCGGCAGCTTCGTTACCTACCGCTCCACGCCCCAGGCCGCCCCCTCGCCCGATTCCGTCGCCGGCGAGACCAGCCCCCTCGACCACCTCGTTGTGCGCGGCATCCTCGAGCCCGAAATCGTCCGGCTGGCAGTTGTGAACATGACCCCGCGGATGCTGACCGCGCTGTCAGAAACCCTGTCGCGGATCGAGACCGTCACCACCGATATCGACGCCTTCATCGCGCTCGAGGAACAGCTCTACCTGCAGATCGCCGAAGGCACCGGCAACGCCCTTCTGGCCTCCTGCTACCGGCTGGCCATCGACACCTACCGCGAAAGCTATCGCACCCGCCTGCGCCGCCGCGCGCTCACGCCGCGCCGGATGCAGGACTACCAGAAACGCTACAACACGCTCTACAACGCCATCGCCTCGCGCGATGTCGGCCAGGCGGTGGAGTTCATCAAGCTGCATCTCGTCGAGGAACAAAAACTGCTTCTTCAGGATGATTGACGCGCATTAACCCCGGTTAACGCAAGGCCAAGACTTTTCAGAAAAGTCTTGGCAAAAGCCTTCAAAAGGCTTTTGCACCGCCCGCCCCGTTCACTTGCCAAATCAGCAAAAAACGCACCGTCGGAATACCACCCGGATACCGACGCAATACCGACACGCCGATTCGGCCCGATTCGCCCGCGTTTACCCTTCAGTCGCACCCTCGCCCTGCACCACGCGCGCCCCCAGCGCCAGCACCCGCTCATAGGACAGCCGCTGCTGCCACATCTGCCCCAGGTCCTGCATCTCTGCCCGCAACAGATCCTCGTGCCGCCGCAGCCATCCCGGCACCGACCCGAACGCCACGACCCTGGCCCGCCCCTCCTCGATACGCACCACCGGCCAGTCGCCCACCAGCGCGTTGTCAATCCCGAACATCTCCGTGCCCCACCACTCGGCGGGACCGAAAGCATGTGTGACTTCGCCCAGCTGTTTCATCGCCGCCAGCACGCTTGCCGGCGCCACGCTGTCGGCCTTTTCGACCGCGGCGTGCCAGATATCCAAGATCGCCGCGTATTCCCAACTCACGGCCGTCCAGCTGTCGGGATAGGCGGCGTTGTATTCCTCGTAGAACGCATGCGGCCGGTTGAAGAAAAACGCCTTCTCGCTCAGCGCCGGATCGTCGAAATCGGGGAACTGGAACACCACGCCTTCCATGAACTCCGCGCCCAGCTTCTCCACCAGGTGACCGTAATGATCGCAGGTGCAGGACAGGATTTGTCCTTTGAATCCCTTGGCATGTGCATATTCCGTCATCGCGTGCACCATTGGCGTATAGCTCGTGCACCAGCACAGGATATCGGGGTTCGCGGCCAGCATCGGCCCCACCACGTTCTCCGCCGGTGCGCCTTCCGCGGGGTACTGCACCTCGTGCACGATCTCGACCCCCGCCGCCTTGAACGCCGCGCGGTAGGTGGCCAGCGACGGAAGGCCCATGCCGTCCTGCTGCGCGCAAAGCGCGACGGTCTTCAGCTCCGGATGCCGCTGCGTCAGCCACTCCACTCCCGTGACCACGTAAACCGGATGCACCTCCGACGGCGCAATGAGGTAAGGCGCGTCCGGCGACAGGTCCGAGGGCAGCAGGGTCGAGGTCAGGATGCGCCTGTCCATCAGGTCCTGCCCCACCGCGCGATAGGCGTCGCCGCCCAGCATCATCATCAGCTTGATGTCGTGGTCGCGCATGAGCGCCTGCGCCCCCTCGCGCGCCGCGTCAGCACTTTCTCCACTGTCATATGAGTGAATGCGGATCGGATAACGCCGCCCCCCGATCAGCACCCCGCCCGCGTTGTTCAGCCACCGCTCCCAGATGCGGCAGCCCTGCAATCCGGGCAGCCCCCAGCTTTCCGCCTGCCCCGACAACGGCGCCAGGAAACCGATATCCACCGTGCGCGCCATGCCCACCGACAGGCGCGGCATCACCCCCGAAAGGGCCAATCTCTGAGCAAAACTTGATGTTTCCGCGGCCACCGCACGCTCCCTTAAGGAATCCTTGACAGACTGGTCCAGTCTTTGGCTTAGTAAAAGGAACCAAAAGAACCAAAGTCAATAATTGGTCCACACCAATCTAGGGAGATAAGATACAATGGCCAAGAAAAGAGTTGCCGTCATCGGCGCGGGACCGTCCGGACTGGCGCAATTGCGCGCCTTCCAATCCGCCGCCGACAAGGGCGCCGAGATCCCCGACATCGTCTGCTACGAAAAGCAGAGCGACTGGGGCGGTCTCTGGAACTACACCTGGCGCACCGGCGTCGGCGCGGATGGCGAGCCCTGCCACGGCTCGATGTACCGCTACCTGTGGTCCAACGGCCCCAAGGAAGGGCTCGAGTTCGCCGATTACACGTTCGACGAACATTTCGGCAAGGAAATCGCCAGCTACCCGCCCCGCGCCGTGCTCTTCGACTATATCGAGGGCCGGGTGAAAAAGGCCGGCGTGCGCGACTGGATCCGCTTCAACAACGTGGTCCGCGACGTGCGCTACGACGACAAGACCGAGAAATTCAACGTCACCGCCCGCGACTCCAGCTCCGACACCGAAACCGAGGAAGAGTACGACCACGTCATCGTCGCCACCGGCCACTTCTCCACGCCCAACGTGCCCCACTACCCGGGCTTCGACACGTTCAACGGCCGCATCCTGCACGCCCACGATTTCCGCGATGCCCGCGAGTTCGAGGGCAAGGACATCCTGCTGATGGGCGCGTCCTACTCGGCCGAGGATATCGGTTCGCAATGCTGGAAATACGGCGCCAATTCGATCACCACCTGCTATCGCTCCGGCCCCATGGGCTATGACTGGCCCGACAATTGGGACGAGGTGCCGGCACTGGAGAAGGTCGAGGGCAAGACCGCCCATTTCTCCGATGGCCACACCCGCGAGGTCGACGCGATCATCCTGTGCACCGGCTACAAGCACCACTTCCCCTTCCTGCCCGACGACCTGCGCCTGAAAACCGCGAACCGCCTGGCGGCGGACGACCTCTACAAGGGCGTCGTCTGGATCGAAAATCCCCGTATGTTCTACCTCGGGATGCAGGACCAGTGGTTCACCTTCAATATGTTTGACGCTCAGGCCTGGTGGGTCCGCGACTGCATCCTGGGCCGCATCGCCCTGCCGGACACCGCGACGATGGAGGCCGACTGGAAAAAGCGCCAGGCCGACGAGGACGCGCTCGAGGACGATTACGCCTGCATCCGCTACCAGGGCGACTATACCGAGGAGCTGATGGCCGAAACCGACTATCCCGGCTTCGATGTCGAGATGGCCTGCCAGCAGTTCTACGCCTGGAAGAAGCACAAGAAGAAGGACATCATGGCCTTCCGCGACCACGGCTATGTCTCGCCCATGACAGGCAAACAGGCGCCCGCGCACCACACGCCGTGGAAAGATGCGCTGGACGACAGCCTGGAAAGCTACCTGCAAACCAGCTGAACCGATTACACGCCGGCCCGCCATGCCGCGGGCCGGTGCGCTCCTTGCCACAGCTCTTCCTCTGGCCGGAAATATCCCGGAGAGCGCGAGAGGCAGCGCCTCTCGCCCCGGTCGGCGCGGGCGCAGCCCGCGGCGAAACCGCTCTTAACCGGCCTTCACCGCCGCCCCCAGCCGCGCCGCGCGGCGCCCCGGCTCTTCACGCCCGATCGACCGGCAGAGGATGATCACCGGCAACAACCCGAACGCCACCAGCACCAGCGACGGCACCGCCGCCTCGTGCAGCCGCTCATCGGCGGCCAGCCGGTGCGCCTGTACCGCCAGTGTCTGAAAGTTGAACGGATGCAGGATCAGCGTCGCCGGCAACTCCTTCATCACGTCCACGAATACGATCAGCAGCGCCGTCAGCACCGAGGATCGCGCCACCGGCAGATGCACCCGCATCAACAGCTTCGGCCCCGATTGCCCCAGCGACCGCCCGATGGCATCGAAATGCCCCGGCACGGTCGCCATGCCGCTGTCATAGGCATTCAGCGCCGCCGCCATGAACCGGGTCATGTAGGCCAGCACCATCAACCAGATCGACCCGGTGATCAGCAGCCCGGTATCGATGCCGAAATTGCTCTCCATGATCCGGTCGATCAGGTTGTCGAGCGCGGCCATCGGCACCATCAGGCCCACGGCGATGACGCCTCCGGGCACCGCGTATCCCAGTCCCGCGCCCACCACCAGCGCCTTGCTGCCCCGCGTGGGCCGGGTGCGCGCGCGGAACCCGATCAGGATCGCGCCCATCACCGTCAGGACCGCCGCGACCGAGGCCAGCAGGACCGAATTCTGCATGAAGCCGATATAGCGCGCCGCAAAGAGGTTCTGGCCCGACCCCACCGCCATCGTGCCCAGCATGATGACCGGGACAATGAAGCCCAGCAGCACCGGCACGAGGCAGACCAGTGTCGCGATCCATCCCGCGCCGCCGGTCAGCCGCGGCTTCTCCAGCGTGTCGAACCGTGCCCCGCGTCCCGCCGTCTGCGCGCGGCCCCGCTGCGCCCGCTCCAGGCCCGCCACCAGCAGCGCGAACATCAAAAGGCACAGCGACAGCTGCGCCGCAGCGGGCCGGTCCCCCAGGCTGAACCAAGCCTGGTAGATCCCCGTGGCGAAGGTCTGCACATTGAAGAATGCCACCGTGCCGTAATCCGCGATCGTCTCCATCACCGCCAAAAGCGCGCCGCCGGCAATGGCAGGGCGCGCCATCGGCAGCGCCACCCGCCAGAACGCCGCCATCGGCGAGCGCCCCAGCGTGCGCGCCACCAGGAATGCGTTCGACGATTGCTGCCGGAACGACGCCCGCGCCAGCAGGTAGACATACGGGTAAAGAACGATGATCAGCATCAGCGCCGCACCGCCCAGGCTGCGGATCTCGGGGAACCAGTAGTCGCGCGGCCCCCACCCCGTCACATCCCGCAAGAGGGTCTGCACCGGGCCGGGATGATCCAGCAGATAGGTATAGGCATAGGCCAGAACATAGGCCGGAAAGGCCAGCGGCAGCGCCAGTGCGATCTCCAGCCAGCGATGTCCCGGAAAGCGATAGACCGTCACCAGCCACGCGGTGACCGAGCCTATGACGGCGGTGGACAGCCCCACCACGACCACGAGGATCAGCGTCGTCGCGGTATAGCGCGGCAGGACACTCGACAACACGTTGCGCCAGGTGTCGAGGTCGCCGGTGAACGCCGCCAGCGCGGACGCGATGATCGGCGCCACGCAGAGCGCGACGACGATCCAGGCCAGGCGGTGCAGCAGGCTTTCCGACATGCGGCGAGCGGGTCCTCAAAGGGTGTTGGCGCCCTTCGCTGCCACATCCCGCCGCGACTTGCCAGCAAAAACCCGACAGAAACGTTTGGCCGGGCGTCACGTCGCGCGGCCGCCAAAGATGCAGAGCCATCCCGGACGTGATCCGGGATCGCCCGGACCGCCCTCACTTGGTCAGGATCAGCTTGCCCGCCCGCGTGATCCGCAAGGTGTAGACCTTGTCGTCCAGCGTGATCTGCGCGGTCGTGCGACCTTTCGTTAACTCCCTTGCGTCAAACAGGGCTTCGCTGGTTTCGGTATCGGCCACCAGCTGCGGCATCGCCTTGGTCTGTGCGCGGATCATGCCCGGACCTCCCCGGCGCGTTCCAGCAGCCGTTCGATCATCAGGTCAAGGCACAGCCCGCTGGCCATCGCCGACCCGAGAAGGGGAAAGTTCACGTCCGGCACGCCCGCGTGCCGCGGCTCCAGGCCTGCCGATTCTGTCTGTCGGATCACATGCATGATCGCGCTCCATTGCTTGCGATTTCAGGGGGTGGCTGACCGATCCGGCTGGCTTGACCTAATTTCTGATCGATTTAGTCAGAAATGTCAACTCGCAGGATCTACCCTGCCTGCGAGGGCACGGCACCGCCGATGCTGCCGCGCGGGATCGCGGTGGCGTTCAGGATCGCGAAACAGGCCTTGCCGGGGGCCAGGCCCATCTCCGACGCCGCCCTCTGGGTGATGCGCGCCAGGAACATGTCATCGCCCGCCCGCAACTGAACCGCCACCCCCGGCCCCATCCCGCGATGCAGCGCCACGACCCCGACCGGCAGCAGGTTGTGCGACGACAACCCCTCGGGCCGCGCCTGTGACAGCAGCACGTCCCCCGCCAGCACCCGCAGCCGGATCATGCTGCCCTCGGGCGCGGTGACGCCGGGCAGCAGCAACTCCCCGCCCGACAGCACCAGGCGGCTCAGCCCGTCGGCCCCGTGTTCGGCCACCCGCGCCGGCAGGATCGCCCCGGCCTCGCGCACGCCAACCAGGGGCAGCGCCTTGGGATCGCTCAGCACGGCCTCGGCCCTGCCCGACAGCACCACCTGCCCGCGCTGCATCACCACCAGGTCATCTGCCAGCCGCGCCACCTCGGCCAGGTTGTGCGAAACGTAGACGATCGGCACCTGCGCCACGTCCCGCAGCCGCTCCAGATAGGGAAAGATCTCGTCCTTGCGCGGCTCGTCCAGCGCCGCCAGCGGCTCGTCCATCAACAACAGGCGCGGCCGCGACAGCCAGGCCCGCGCCAGCGCCACCCGCTGCTTCTCCCCGCCCGAGAGCGTGCCGGGTCGCCGGCCCAGCAGCGCCTCCAGCCCCAACAGCCCCACGACCCGCCCCATCTCGGGCCGGTCCAGCCCACCGGGCGCAAAGCGGGCGCCGTATTCGATATTCGCCCCGACACTCATATGCGGAAACAGCCGCCCGTCCTGAAAGACATAGCCGATGCGCCTGCGCGCCGCCGGCACGTGCACGCCCCCTTTGCCGTCGAACAGCACCGTATCGTCCAGCGCGATCCGCCCGGCATCGGGACGCAGCAATCCGGCGATGGCATTGACGACGCTGGATTTCCCCGCACCCGATGGCCCGAAAAGCGCGGTCACCCCGGCCCCGGCCTCGAACGCCACGTCCAGCTCCAGCCCCGGAAATCGATGCCCGATCTCGACGCTCAGGCTCATCGCGTCACGTCCTGACCGATGCGCCGCGCCACGCGCCGGGCCAGCCATTCCGACACCAGCACCGCGCCCAGCGCCACGACGGTCGCCAGCACGACCAGCCGGATCGCCGCCGTCTCCCCGCCCGGAACCTGCAGAAAGGCATAGATCGCCGACGGCAAGGTCTGCGTCTCACCGGGGATGTTGGCCACGAACGTGATGGTCGCGCCAAATTCGCCCATCGCCTTGGCAAAGCCCAGCACGACGCCCGCCAGGATGCCCGGCGCGATCAGCGGCAGCGTCACGGTGCGAAACCGCGCCATCCGGCCCGCGCCCAGCGTCTCCGCCGCCTCTTCCAGCCTGGGGTCCACCGCCTCGATCGCCAGCCGTATCGCCCGCACCATCAGCGGAAATCCCATGATCCCCGCCGCCAGCGCCGCGCCGGTCCAGCGAAAGGCGAACACGATCCCCCAGTCGGCCAGCACCCGGCCCACCGCCCCGTTCATCCCGAAGGTCAAAAGCAGAAGATACCCCGTGACCACCGGCGGCAGGACCAGCGGCAAATGCACCAGCGCGCTTAGCAGCGCCTTGCCCGGGAACCGCTTGCGCGCCAGTACCCAGGCCATCGCGACAGCCAGCGGCAGGCTGACCAGCACCGCCCAGAACGACACCTTCAGCGACAGCGCCAGCGCCGCGGATTCCGCTTCGGTCAGGCCAAAGGTCACCGATCGTCCCCAAGCACCACGAATCCATGCCGCTCGAACGCCTGCCGCGCCGCGTCGCGCTGCAAATGCGACAGCACCCCGCGTGCGGCCTCGCTGTCGCGCCCCGCAATCAGGGCGGCCGGATACACGATCGGGGCGTGCAGGCGCGCGTCGATCTCCGCCAGCACCACGACGCCCGGATCGGCCTGCGCATCGCTGGCATAGACGACGCCCAGCGGCGCCTCGCCGCGCGACACCAGCGCCAGCGCCGCGCGGACGTTCTCGCTCTCGGCCAGTTGCGGGCGCAGCGCCTGCCAAAGGCCCGCCGCCTGCATCCATTCCCTGGCATAGATGCCCGCCGGAACGGCCTCGGTGTGGCCCACGGCCAGCCGCCCCCCGGCCAGCCTGCCCGTCAGCGCGGCGGCATCCGCGCGGTCCAAAGGCGCCGCGCCTTTCGGGCCCACCAGAACCAGCCGGTTGCCCAACAGGTCCCGGCGGCTGCCGGCGTCCACAAGGGCCTGCTCCTGCAGCCAGTCCATCCAGGCCACGTTCGCCAGGATCACCACGTCCGCGGGCGCTCCCTGCGCGATCTGCCGCGCCATGGTGCCCGACCCGCCATAGGACACGCGCACGTGCGTCTCTGCCCCCTCCAGCGCGGCATCGAGCGCCCCGCGCAGGGACGCGGCGGCGAAAATGGTGACCGGCGCATCCGCCCGCCCCGGGGCGATCGTCGCCAGCATCGTGCAAATGATTGTCAGAAGGCCGAAAATGCGTAACATCGGCGCAAGTATCCTGCACCTGCGGAGGCGACACAAGAGCCGTGGCACAGCACCATTTACGTTTCGGACCCGACGGCGCGCTGCATCGCGGCAAGGAAATGCGCGGCTATCATGGAAAATTCATGTGAATCGAATAAAATCGTGCTAATACTTCGTATATACATTCCGGTCTGAGCAGACGGGCAGGAGAGAACCCGATGACCCTACACAGCAAAGATCAGCTTCCCCTGGCGCTGCAGATTCCCGACAAGCGCGACGTGCGCACCCAGTTCGGCGCCTTGTGTTTCCGGATGAAGGCGGGCCAGCCGCAGGTCCTGATGATCACCTCCCGGCGCACCGGGCGCTGGATCATCCCCAAGGGCTGGCCGATCGAAGGCAAGACCCCCGGCGACAGCGCCCTGCGCGAAGCCTGGGAAGAGGCCGGCGTGCGCGGCAAGATTGCGGGCCCGTGCCTTGCGCTCTTTTCCTATTCCAAGGGCGTCGGCACCGTTGACAAGCTGCCGTGCGTCGTCATGGTCTACCCGGTGAAGGTCAACGCCCTGACCGATGATTTCCCCGAGGCCGGACAGCGCAAACGCCGCTGGATGAGCCTCAAGAAGGCCGCGAAACGGGTCAATGAGCCCGAGCTTGCGCACCTGCTGAAAACCTTCGACCCGCGCAAGTTGTAAATCGCCCGGCACCGCGCTTCTGCTTGATTGTACCGGGATTTTGCCTATTTGTTACACGTCGGATAGCGGAGCGGAACGGTGATCAAGTTCACCCTGAAATGCAAGAATGACCACCAGTTCGAAAGCTGGTTCCAGTCGGCTGCGGCCTTTGACAAGCTCGACGCCGCCGGCATGGTGTCCTGTGCCGTGTGCGGAAACGGCTCGGTGGAAAAGGCGATGATGGCCCCCAGTGTCCGCGCCAGCCGAAACGCCGCCCCGGCCCAGCAAGCCCCGTCGGCAGGCGGCGGCCTTTCCGCCCCCACCGACGACCGCGCCCGCGCCATTGAGGCCCTGAAACGGCAGGTCGAGGAAAACTCCGAATATGTCGGCACCAGTTTCGCCAAACGGGCCCGCGACATGCATGACGGCGTCACCCCGGACCGCCCCATTCATGGCGAGGCGAAACCCGAGGAAGCCCGAAAGCTGATCGAGGACGGCGTGCCGATCCTGCCCCTGCCCTTCGTTCCAAGCCGAAAGTCGAACTAGCCTCTCGCAATGCCGCCCCCCGGCATGGCGCAGACCCCCACCGCGACCCCAAGGAGCCTTGCCATGCATGTTGTCATAACCGGCGCCAACCGCGGCATCGGCGCCGCCCTCGCCAAGGGTTATGCCGCCCGGGGCGACGACGTCACCGGCACATCCCGCGACCCCGAGGCCGAATACACGCTCGACGTGACCGACCCGGCCAGTCACCGCGCCTTCGCCGCGCGGCTCGACGGCGCGCCGGTGGATCTGCTGATCTGCAACGCCGGCGTCTATCTTGACAAGGGCGAGACCCTGCCCGACGGCTACCCGGCCAAGATGTGGGCGGACAGTTTCGCCGCCAACGTGACCGGGGTCTTCCTGACCGTTCAAACCCTGCTGCCCTGCCTGCAGGCGGCACAGGCGGGCAGGATTGCCATCATTTCCAGCCAGATGGCCAGCCACGAACGCGCGCCCGGCGGCAGCTACATCTACCGCGCCTCCAAGGCGGCCGCCCTGAACCTGGGGCGCAACCTGTCGAAGGACCTGGCGCCCCTGGGGCTTGCGGTCGGGATCTACCATCCCGGCTGGGTGCGCACCGACATGGGCGGCGACAGCGCGGACATCTCGGTGGACGAGGCCGCCGCGGGCCTGATCGACCGTTTCGATGCGCTCGACACCGACAGCACCGGCTGTTTCAAGACCTGGGACGGCCAGGACCACCCGTTCTGACGCGCCATTTTCTTCACCGAAGAAAATGCCCAGGAAAATTCGTACGAATTTTCCTGGCCGCGCCCGACCCACGCTCCGCTCTTGCCCTTCCCCGCGCACCCGCGTAAAGCACCTGCGATCTGACCCAAGGACGCAGCCATGCCCCTGCTCGTGATGAAATTCGGCGGCACTTCGGTGGCCAATATCGACCGCATCCGCCGCGCGGCGAAACGCGTGGGCGTCGAGGTGGCCAAGGGCTATGACGTGATCGTCATCGTCTCGGCGATGGCCGGGCGCACCAACGAACTAGTGGGCTGGGTCGACGAGATCTCGCCGCTCTACGACGCCCGCGAATACGACGCCGTGGTCAGCTCGGGCGAGGCCGTGACCGCCGGTCTGATGGCCCTGACCTTGCAGGAAATGGACATCCCGGCGCGCAGCTGGCAGGGCTGGCAGGTGCCGCTCAGGACGAACTCGTCCCACTCCGCCGCCCGGATCGAGGAAATCCCCACCGACAACATCAACGCCAAGTTCGGCGAAGGCATGCAGGTCGCCGTGGTCGCGGGCTTCCAGGGCGTCAGCCCCGAGGGCCGGATTACCACGCTGGGCCGGGGCGGCTCGGACACGACAGCGGTGGCCTTCGCCGCCGCCTTCGGCGCGGAACGCTGCGACATCTACACGGATGTCGACGGCGTCTACACCACCGACCCGCGCATCACCGACAAGGCGCGCAAGCTCGACAAGATCGCCTTCGAGGAGATGCTGGAACTGGCCTCGCTCGGCGCCAAGGTCCTGCAGACCCGCTCGGTCGAGCTGGCGATGCGCTACAACGTGCGCCTGCGCGTGCTATCAAGTTTCGAGGAACAATCGGACGACGCAGGGACCCTGGTCTGCGCCGAGGAGGAAATCATGGAATCAAACGTGGTCAACGGCATCGCCTATTCCCGCGATGAGGCGAAGATGACCCTTATCTCGGTCGCCGACCGGCCCGGCATCGCCGCCGCCATCTTCGGGCCGCTGTCGGACGCGGGCGTCAACGTGGACATGATCATCCAGAACATTTCCGAGGAAGGCCGCACCGACATGACCTTCTCGTGCCCCACCAACCAGGTGGCCCGCGCCGAAAAGGCGCTCAAGGGCGCCAAGGAAAAGGGCGAGATCAACTTTCACGACCTCGTGGCCGACACCAACGTGGCCAAGGTCTCGGCCGTAGGCATCGGCATGCGCAGCCAGTCGGGCGTCGCCGCCAAGATGTTCCGGACGCTGCGCGACGAAGGCATCAACATCAAGGTCATCTCGACCTCCGAGATCAAGATCTCGGTGCTGATCGACCGCAAGTACATGGAACTGGCCGTGCAGTCGCTGCATGACGCGTTCGAGCTGGACAAGACCGCCTGACGGGCCGCCCCGGCGCCCTGCGGCGGGGCAGCGCCAGCGACGGCACGCCCGCTTTCGACAGCCCCGCGCCGGCCCGCTCTTGCGGCAGGGACAAGCGCGATCCGACACCGATCGGGCAATATAGAGGCAATTCACCGGGCTGCGCCGCCCCGCGCGTCGCCGCGTGACATTGCCATTTCACAATGCCGGCAACCTGTGATTTAAACGTCCCGGCTCCGGCCAGAACGGCCCAATGGAAAGGCTTCCGAACGCCATGTCACCTTCCGGCGATCATATCGAGACGGACAGCCGCCAGATGCTCTCGCGCCTGCGCGCGCTCATGGCCGAGGACGCCGCCGGACAGGCCCGGCTCGACGCGATCACCGCGCTCATCGCCGAGGAAATGCGCACCGAGGTGTGCTCGATCTACCTCTTCCGCGACGAGGACACGCTGGAGCTCTGCGCCACCGAAGGTCTCAACCGCGACGCCGTGCACCAGACCCGGATGAAGCTGGGCGAGGGCCTGGTAGGCCGCGTGGCGCGCACCGGCAAGGTTGTCAACACCGACAACGCGCCCGCCGCCCGCGGCTTTCGCTACATGCCCGAAACCGGGGAAGAGGCCTATTGCTCGTTCATGGGGGTCCCGATCCAGCGGCTGGGCGAAACCCTGGGCGTGCTGGTGGTCCAGTCCAAGCAGGCCCGCGAATATTCCGACGAGGAGCTTTACGCGGTCGAGGTCGTCGCCATGGTCATCGCAGAGATGGCCGAGCTGGGCGCCTTCGTCGGCGAAGGTGCGGCCATGTCGGCCCGCCACCAGCAGCCCGTCCTGTTCCGCGGCGGCATCGCCCAGGAAGGGGCCGCGCAGGGCCATGTCTGGCTGCACGAGCCGCGCGTCGTGGTCACCAACCCCATCGCCGAGGATCCCAACCGCGAACTGGAACGTCTGGAAGAGGCCGTGGACACCCTGCGCGTGGGCGTCGACCGCATGCTCTCGACGGCGGCCACCGGCGACAAGGAACAGCTCCAGGTGCTCGAAGCCTACCGCATGTTCGCCAATTCCAAGGGCTGGATGAAGCGGATGGAGGAGGACATCGCACGCGGCCTGTCGGCGGAGGCGGCGGTGGAAAAGGAACAATCCACCACCCGCGCCCGGATGACGCAAGTCACCGACCCCTACCTGCGCGACCGGCTCCACGACCTTGACGATCTCTCGAACCGCCTCTTGCGCATCCTCACCGGCCAGGGGTCGGAAACCGGGGCGGAAATGCCCGACGACCCGATCCTGATCGCCCGCAATATCGGCCCCGGCGAGTTGCTGGATTACGGGCGCAAACTGCGCGGCATTGTGCTCGAGGAAGGCTCGGTCGGTAGCCACGCCGCCATCGTCGCCCGCGCGCTGGCGATCCCGCTGGTCATTCACGCCAGCCGCATCACCAACGAGGCGCTCAACGGCGATTTCATCATGGTCGACGGCGATCAGGGCATCGTGCACCTGCGCCCCGACGACAACGTGGTCACAGCCTTCCGCGACAAGATGGCGATGCAGGCGCAGGCCCAGGAACGCTACGCCTCGATCCGCGACAAACCGGCGGAAACACTCTGCGGCACCCGGCTCGCGCTTCACATGAACGCCGGCCTCATGGCCGACCTGCCCAGCCTCGAAGGCTCGGGCGCCGAAGGCGTGGGCCTCTTCCGCACCGAGCTTCAGTTTCTCGTGCGCGCCCACATGCCCCGCCGCTCGGAACTGAGCGAGCTATATTCCCACGTCATGGACGCCGCCCGCGGCAAGCGCGTCTGCTTCCGCACGCTCGACATCGGCTCCGACAAGGTGCTGCCCTACATGAAGGTGGTGGACGAGCCCAACCCCGCCCTCGGTTGGCGCGCGGTGCGCGTGGCGCTCGACAAGCCCGGCGTCATGCGCATGCAGCTGCAAGCGCTCGTGCGCGCCGCCAAGGGCCGCCCCCTGTCGGTGATGTTCCCCTTCGTCGCCCAGCGAGAGGAGTTTTCCGCCGCCAATGCCGAGATGCAGAAGGCGCTGGACCGCGAACGTATCCTGGGCCACCCCCTGCCCTCGGACATCGAGGTCGGCGCGATGCTGGAAACGCCGTCGCTGGCCTTCGCGCCCGACGCCTTCTACAACGAGGTCGATTTCCTTTCGATCGGCGGCAACGACCTCAAGCAGTTCTTCTTCGCGGCCGACCGCGAAAACGAACTGGTGCGGCGGCGCTACGACACGCTAAACGTCAGCTTTCTGACCTTCATCGAATCCATCGTGAAACGCTGCGAGGCGCATGACACGCCGCTCAGCTTCTGCGGCGAGGATGCCGGCCGCCCGGTCGAGGCCGCCTGCTTTGCCGCGATCGGCCTCCGCAGCCTCTCGATGCGCCCGGCCTCCATCGGGCCGGTGAAATCCATCCTTCGCCGGGTCGATCTGGAGGAGCTCTACGAGGTGATCGACGGTGTGCGCATCGCGGGCGACCAATCGGTCCGTCCGGCGGTCATGGACTACCTCAAGGGCAAGCTCTGAGCCGCAGAAAATTCGTACGAATTTTCTCCGGCCCGGCCCTCAGGCGCGCTTGACGCTCGGAAGCGCCACCAGTTCGCGAAAATCCTCCAGCAGTTCGGCATGGTCGCGGTCGGCCTCTATGGCCAGGCGGCGCAGGCCGAAATGCACATGCGCCATCTGCTGGTAATAGCTGGTGAAGGCGTAATTCGTGGCGGCCCCCGCCGCCGCCCCCAGGATGGGGACCGTCTGCGCCGCCAGCTTCTGGCCCAGCACGGTGGCCAGCCGTGGCGCGACCTTGGCCACCAGCGCCTGAACCGCCTTGCCGGTCACCGCCACGCGGGTGCTGAGAAAGGCCAGATCGCTGCCGTCGTCGTGGTCCAACGGCCCGGCTGCAGCGAATACCTTGATACAGTCGTATTGCACGCCCGGCTCGTCCGGGTCGAAGCCGTATTCCGCCGCCACGTCCTGAATCGCGCGCAGCAGCACCGTCGTCGTGACGGGCAGTTCCGCCAGCGCCGTCGGCAGTCCGCCCGCGCCACCCGCCGCCCCCATCGCCGTGGTCATCGCGCGGCTCAGCCAGCCAGGGCTCTCAGCCACGTATCCGCGCGAGCGGTGCGCCGTGTCCATCGCCAGCCGCAGCGCCCGCTCGGTGCTGTCGTCCAGCCGCGACCGTACCGGCGCCGGCAGGCGCGACAACAGGCCTTCCGCCTGGCTGCCGATCATGTTGAGCACCTGGATGCCGACATTTCCGGCCCGCCGATGCCGCTCGGCCAGCGCCTTCAGGCGCGCCTCCACCGCGGTCGCATCAATCGCCGCCGGCAAAATCTCGGAATAGGTTCTCTTGCCCATACCTGAAAGATCGGGCACCGCGCCCGCATTTTCAAGCGTCGCGCACCACTTTACCGGCAATCCCGTCCCAGGCCCCGGGGGTCAGCGCGTATCCGAGCACCCGTTCGGGGTTGGTGGGCGGCGGCATCTTCACCTTGTCCAGCCGGGTAAACCCGAACCGCGCGTAATAGGGCGCGTCCCCCACCAGCATCGCCCTGTCCCAGCCGGCCTCATGCCCGATCCGCAACGCCTCGCGGATGAGGTACCCGCCCAGGCCCTCGCCCTGCCGCGTCGGGTGCACCGCGATGGGGCCCACCAGCAACGCCCGCGCCGTGCCGATCCGCACCGGCCAGACCCGGATCGCCCCGGCCAGGATGCCCCCCTCGTCGCGCGCCACCAGGCACAGCGCCGCCACCGGCGCCACGCCCTCGCGCAGCCGGTAGGACGACAGCGCCTCGCGTCCGGGCGCAAAGCACAGGTCATAAAGCGCCTCGACCTCCCACCAGTCCTCGCGTGTCTCTTGGTGCAACTCGTACACGGGGGCGCATTATCCTTCGAAAAACAGGTGGATCGTCGCGTAGCACGCGTTTAGGCCTATGTCCAAACGCATTCGTCCCAACCCGGAAAGTTGCTCATGTTCTACCGCCCCGAAGACGGCCACGGCCTGCCGCACAACCCGTTCAACGCCATCGTCGCACCCCGGCCCATCGGCTGGATCTCCACCCGCGGCAGCGACGGTGCGGAAAACCTCGCGCCCTATTCCTTCTTCAACGCCGTGGCCTATGTGCCGCCGCAGGTGATGTTCTCCTCGACCTCGACCAAGCCTGACCGGGGCGACACCAAGGACAGCGTCGCCAATATCCGCGACACCGGCGTCTTTTGCGTGAACATCGTGGAATACGCCCTGCGCGACGCGATGAACCGGACCTCGGGCCCCTGGCCCAGGGACACCGACGAGTTCACCGATGCCGCCCTCGAACGCGCCGCCTGCGAGACCATCCCCTGCTCCCGCGTGGCCGCCGCGCCCGCAGCGCTAGAATGCAAGCTGACGCAGATCGTCGACCTGCCCGGCGAGGCCAACAAGGTGGTGTTCGGCGAGGTCACCGGCGTCTACATCCGCGACGACTGCCTGAAGGACGGCATCTTCGACGTGCTCAGCTTCAACCCGCTCGCGCGGATGGGCTACAAGGATTACACCGTGGTGCGCGAGAAATTCGCCCTCGCGCGTCCGGGGGAAAACTGAAGAGACCGGCCGCGCATTGCCGGGCCGCGGTGCGGCGATCCAACGGCCCATCTAAAGCGCTTTATCGCTGCCAAATCCGAAACACCTGCGAGCGGAGCACCAAGCTGTACCAAATCGCCGTGCCGTTGGGGCGGCCCGGCGATGCGCGGCGGCACGGCAGAGCCGTGCCTTGACTCCGCGCGCAAGTGCAGGACGCGGGCGCCGTCCCGGGCCTGACCCGGGACCAAGATGGCAAGGAGATCCCGGATCAAGTCCGGGATGCACCGTTACGTAGGGTGGGTGAAAACCCACGCGCCCCGCCCCGGCAGACCGTCAATGCCCCGCGCCCAGGACCCCCGTCTTGACGTCGTAATCCACTGCCAGCCCGTAATCGGGGTCGTCGTCGCTGTCGACCATCAGGTGCCCGGCCTTGTTCAGCATCCGGTGGCAATCCCGTGTCAGATGCCGCAATTGCAACCGCTTGCCCGCCGCCAGGTACTTGCCCGCCACCGCCTCGATGGCCTGCAACGCCGACTGGTCCACGACCCGGCTTTCGGCGAAGTCCACGATCACCTTGTCGGGATCGCTGTCGGGATCGAACAGCTCAACGAACCCGCTGGCCGAGCCGAAAAACAGCGGCCCCTGCACGCGATAGACCTTGGTGCCGTCCATTTCCTTGCCGGTGATGGCATGGATGCGCTTGGCGTTGTTCCAGGCATAGGTCAGCGCCGACACGATCACGCCCACGACCACAGCGATGGCCAGGTCGTACTGCACCGTCACCACCGTCACCAGAACGATCACCAGCGCGTCCGACAAGGGCACCTTCCGCAGGATGCGCAGCGAGTTCCACGCAAACGTCCCGATCACCACCATGAACATCACACCCACCAGGGCGGCCAGCGGGATCTGCTCGATCAGCGGCGAGGCGAACAGGATGAAGATCAGCAGGAACACCGCCGCGCAGATCCCCGCGATCCGCGTGCGCCCGCCCGATCTCACGTTGATCATCGACTGGCCGATCATGGCGCAGCCGCCCATGCCGCCGAAGAACCCGGTCACGGTGTTGGCCACGCCCTGCGCGATGCATTCCTGGCTTGCCCCGCCGCGCTTGTTGGTCATCTCGCCCACCAGGTTCAGGGTCAGCAGGCTCTCGATCAGGCCGATGGCGGCCAGGATCACGGCATAGGGCAGGATGATCTCGAACGTCTCCAGCGTCAGCGGCACGGTCGGAACATGGAAGGGCGGCAATCCGCCCTGGATCGACGCGAGGTCGCCCACGCGCGGCACGTCCAGCCCGAACACCACGACGATCCCCGCCACCAGCCCGATGCCCGCCAACGGCGCCGGGATCACCTTGGTCACGCGCGGCATCAGCCAGACCACCGCCATGGTCAGCGCCACCAGCGCCAGCATGGTGTAAAGCGGCGCGCCCGACAGCCATTCGCCACCGCTCATCCCGTGGCCGGTGTTCTCCATAGTGCCTGGCACCTTGAACTGGCCCAGTTGCGCCAGGAAAATCACGATGGCGAGCCCATTGACGAAGCCCAGCATCACCGGATGCGGCACCAGCCGGATGAACTTGCCCCAGCGCAAGACCCCCGCCGTCATCTGCAAGATCCCCATCAGAACGACCGTGGCGAAAAGATATTCCACCCCATGCTGCGCCACCAGCGACACCATCACCACGGCCAGCGCGCCCGTGGCCCCGCTGATCATGCCGGGCCGGCCGCCGATCAGCGCGGTGATCAGCCCGACGATGAAGGCCGCGTAAAGCCCCACCAGCGGATGCACCCCGGCGACAAAGGCGAACGCCACCGCCTCGGGCACCAGCGCCAGCGCCACGGTCAGCCCCGACAACAGCTCGATCCGCAGCCGCGTCGGGCTCAGCCGCTCTCCGGGCGTCAGGCTCAGTTCGGACAGATCGAAGCGTTTGGCCCAGTCGGCCAGCAAGGTGCGTTTCACGGGGGGTATCCTGAATGGTATTTTTCGCGCGAGCGTCCCCCTAACGCGAACCCGCCCGTTTGACCATTGCCAATTTCAGGACCCCGCCATGAACGTGGCGGAATTACTTGCCGTAATACTCGCGGAACCACGCCACGAACTGCTTCACGCCGTCGCGCACATCCGTATCGGGGCGATACCCGGTCAGGCTGTGCAGCAGGCTGGCGTCGGCCCATGTGGCGGGCACGTCGCCCTTCTGCATGTCCATCAGGTTGCGCTCGGCGGTCATGCCCAGCGCCGCCTCGATGGCGTCCACGAAATCGGTCAGGCGAATGCTGTCGGAATTGCCGATATTGACCACCCGGTAGGGCGCCACCGGCGACAGGCTGTCGCCCTCGGCGATGTCCTCGGGGCGGTCGGGCCGCACCGGCGCTGCGTCCATCAACAGGCGGATGCCGCGCACCAGGTCGGTGACATAGGTGAAATCGCGGTACATTTCGCCGTGGTTGTAGACGTCGATGGGACGCCCCTCCAGGATCGCGTCGACGAACTTGTAAAGCGCCATGTCGGGCCGCCCCCAGGGCCCGTAGACGGTGAAAAAGCGGAACATCGTCGTCGGCAGGTTCCACAGGTGGGCATAGGAATGGCCCATCGCCTCGGTCGCCTTCTTGGTGGCGGCATAGATCGTCATCTGCGTGTCGGCCTTCTGCGTCTCGGCATAGGGCATGTCGGTCTCGGCCCCGTAGACCGAACTGGTCGAGGCCATCAGCAGATGGCGCACCTCGTGCCGCCGTGCGGCCTCCATCACGTTGAACGTGCCCACCACGTTGGCGTCGATATAGGCGCGCGGGTTCTCCAGGCTGTAGCGCACGCCGGCCTGGGCGGCCAGGTGCACGATGATGTCGGGCGCGCAGTCATCGACCGCGTCGTCCAGCGCCGCCACGTCCTCCAGCATCGCCTCGTGCGCCTTGAACTCGGGCGATTGCAACAGCATCTGGTGCCGCCGCGCCTTCAGCCGCACGTCGTAGTAGTCCGTCAGCCCGTCAAAGCCGTGCACGACCATGCCTTCGTCCAGCAGCAGCCTGGCCAGGTGAAAGCCGATGAACCCGGCGGTGCCGGTGATGAAGACCCGTGTCATATGACCGCTGTCCGTCTTGCCCCGATTTGCGCCCAACGGTTAAAGGGCACGGTCCCGTTGCACAAGACCCCGGCCCGTGCTCAGTCGCCCGTCGCGGCATCGACGGTATGCCGCGCGACCGCGCGGCGCAGGTCGGGCGCAAAGGCCACGTGACAGCCCCGCCCGGCCTCTTTCGCGGCATAAAGCGCAAGGTCGGCATCGTCCATCATCACCGCCAGCCGCGGCGTGGCGTAGTTCGCGCTGCGCGTGGTCCCGATGCTGCCGGAAATCCGCGCCATCTCGCCGCCGATGCTCAAGGGTTCCTCCAGCCGCCGGATCAGTCGCCGCGCCAGCTCGGCCAGCCGCGCGTCCGAAGGTGCCTCGGCGAAGATCAGAACGAACTCGTCCCCGCCGACGCGAATGACCGTGTCCTCGCTGCGGGTTTCCTCGCGCAGGATGCGCGCCACGCGGCGCAGCACATGGTCGCCCGCCGCATGGCCCAGCGTGTCGTTCACGGACTTGAAGTAATCCAGGTCCAGATGCATCAGCGTGAAATCCGCGCCGCGCGCGATCAGGCGGCGGATCACGGGGTCGAGCGCACGGCGGTTGCGCAATCCGGTCAGAGTGTCGGTATGGGCCTCTTCCTCGGCCGCGGCCTTCGCGCCCTGCAACCGCTGGCTCAGTTTCTGAAAGGCGTCCATGACGGCCGCTTTCGCCTCGACAAGGTACAGCATCTCGACCGCAAGGTCGGTCGCGGCGAAATCGCGGCTGGTCAGGTCGTGGCGGCCCACGGCGTCGATCAGGCCGATCCCGAAGGACAGGTCCACGATCAATCCGCCCGGCGGCCCGATCCCCCGGTCCCCTGGCAAGGGGGCCGCGACGCCTTTCAATTCGATTCCGGGCGCGCCGCGCAACACGCAGTGCAGCCGTCGGCCCACCGCCGCGCGCAGGCCCGCCACCCCCGGCGCCAGGCGGGGCCGCTTCACGTCGAAAAGCTCCAGGAACGCGCGGCCGACCGGGCCCGCAGGGCCCAGGACCTTTTGCGCGGTGGGTCCCGCATGGACGATCCGCCCGTCCGCATCCAGCACCAGGTGCATCGGACACAGCACATCCAGCAGCGTCCCCGACGCCGCGCTCCTGTCGCTCGTCACAGGGCCGCCCCCAGCGAAAAGCTCCGCCCCCGGGCAAAGGCCGTCTCCAGCACGCGCACCTCGATGGTCTCGACCCCGTCGCGGCGCCCCTTGTGATCCAGCGTCACCAGCACGCCGTAATCGTCCGCCATCGCCCGCAGCAACCCCAAGAGCACGTAACCAAAGGACAATCCGCCGGACCGCCCCGCGCCGACGGCGACCGAAAACCTGTGCCCGTCGTGATCGTGCAACTCGATCGGCGGCAGGATCAGTTGCGGCACCGCCAGACGCGCCCGCGCCGGCAGATCATCCAGGGAATGCAGGAAATCGGTGAAATCCGTGCCGGAAAACCGCAGCAGTCGCCGCAGCGCCTCGGCGGTGGGATGCGACACCAGGTAGGTGCCGATATCCTCCAGTATCGCGGCCTCGGGCTTGTCCAGAACCCGCGACACCCCGGCCAGCACGTCCCGCGTCACCGCGTCAGGATAGTCCAGCATCGCCTCGAAGTCCTGTGGCACCAGCTCCGACCGGCCGGCCACCTCGCCCCAGGTGTCCTGCCCATAGGTATCGCGGATGAAAAGTTCGATGGCCCGGTTGATCAGCCCGTGCATGTCACGCTCCTGCTTCCGGCAAAGCCTTTGCAGAACGGCGTTAACAAGCCGTGGACGTTTCCAATTGTCGCTATTTCCGGCCGGCGCACGCGTCAGAAATCGGTCGGCGCGCCGCCTTCCTCCTTGCGCCGGGCGACGAAGGCTTCCAGTTCCTCGCGCACCGCGTCGTCGATCGGGGGCGCCTCGAAACTGGCGATGATGTCGCGAAAGACCTGGTGCGCGCGTTGCGGGGTCCATGCCGCGCCAGACGCCTCCCATGCCTCGAAATTCCGCCAGTCGCTCAGGAACGGCTGGTAGAACGCCGTGGTATAGCGGTCCTGGGTGTGCTGGATGCCGAAGAAATGCCCCTGGTTGCCCACTTCGCGCACCGCCTCCAGCGCAATCTCGTCGGGGCCGGTCGCGGTCAGCATCGGGTCCATGTAGCGCTGGATATGCTGCAATATCTCGCAATCCATGATGAACTTCTCGGGGCTGGCGATCAGCCCGCCTTCCAGCCAGCCGGCGGCATGATAGACCATGTGCGCCCCCGACTGCACCGCCGACCACAGGCTGTTCGAGGTCTCCCACATCGCCTGCCCGTCCGGCACGTTCGCCGCGCACACACCTGACGCCCGCATCGGCAGCCCGTAAAACCGCGCCATCTGCCCCGTCATCTGCGTCGCGCGCATGTATTCCGGCGTCCCGAAGGCCGGCGCGCCCGATTTCATGTCGACATTGCTGGTGAACGTGCCGATGGCGCAGCCCACGCCGGGCCGGATCGCCTGCGCCAGCACGATCGCGCACAGCCCCTCGGCCAGGCTTTGCGCCACCGCCCCCGCCATGGTCACCGGCGCCATCGCCCCGGCCAGCGTGAACGGCGTCACCACCAGCCCCTGGTTGCGCCGCGCCAGGCGCATCCAGCCGTCCAGCATCGGGAAATCATGCTTCAGGGGCGAGGTGGAGTTGATGTTGGAATACATGTGCGGGCTGGCTTCGAACTCTGCATCCGTAAACCCGCCGGCAATGCGCACCATCTCCATCACATCCTCGACCCGCTCCCGGCCCAGGCAATAGGCATGCGCCACCTTGTCGGTCAGCGTCAGCTTGTCATAGAGCACATCGAGGTGCCGCACGCTGGCATGCACGTCCTGCGGCTCCACCGGGTAGCCACCGACGAAATGCACGCAGTTAAAATACTGGCTCAGTTTCAGCAGGTTGGCGCACATCTCGCGCGTGCCCGTCACCTTGCGCCCTATCCCCATGTCCCAGTAACTGGGCGGCGACGACACGTTCCCGAAATTCAGGTGCCGCCCCCCGATCGTGATGGCATGATCGGGGTTGCGCGGCGTGATGGTGAACTCGCTCGGCGCCTTGCCGATCATCTCCATCACGAAATCGCGGCCCATCCGCACGTTCTCGCCATTGATGTCGCACCCGCCGGTGCCGCGCAGAACCTCCACCGCCTCGGCGTTCAGGAACTCGATGCCGATCTCCTCGAGGATGCGCATCGCACCGTCATGGATCGCCTGGATCCCGGCCTCGTCCAGCGGCTCGACCGGCCGGTCGATGTTGATCGGCGGGTTCCAGGGCATCTGCTCGATGACGGCGGTGCCCCGGCGTGTCGCGTTTCCGGCCCGCCCGCCACTGCGTTTCCTGCGTAAGGCTGTCTCTGCCATGGTGAGTCTCCTCGAAAGGCTGCCTTCCATGCAATCACCGCGCGGGGGCGCTCGTTTGCCGCTTTGCGACAGAACCTGTCGCAGGTGAACTATCGCGGCACGATTAGCGCCGCCCGCCGCCGCAGGATCGACAGATACGCCGTCAGGCTGCCCACCACGATGGCACCGCCGACCAGCATCGCCACGGTCGGCCGCTCGCCCACGCCGATCCAGACCCACAGTGGCCCCAGCACCGTTTCCAGCAGCATCAACAGGCTGACATTGGCCGCCAGCGTGTGGCGCGCGGCCAGCGACAGCATGAAGAATGATACCGGCAGCACAACGCCCCCGGTGATCGCCATGGCCCAGACCCGGCCCTGAAACATCGCCTCCACACCGGTCACCGACCATCCGATCCCGCCCGCGATCCACGCGCCGACCCCGATGGCAAGCAGGATCGGCAGGTCGGGGCTGGCCCTCACCGTGACGAAATTCAGCGCCAGCACGAACGCCACGCCCAGGCCAAAGCCCGCCCCCGTCACCGCGGCCCAGTTCAGGGCCACGTCGCCATGCCCGCCGCCCAGCACGGCGATCCCGATTCCGGCCATCACCGCCGCGATGGCCGCCCAGGTCAGCGCCGAGGTCGTCTCGCCCGTCACCACCCGGCTCAGCAGCGCCGAAAAGACCGGCACCGCCGCCACGCCCATCAGCACCACCGCCGCCGGGGCCGACGCGATGCCCATACAGAACAGCATCGAGTTCAGCACCTGCGCCACGACGATCATCGCCCCCGGCCCGCTGCGCAGCCGGGCCATGTCGCCGCCGCGGTCCCGGCTGGAGACCGCCCAGGCCAGCAGCATCATCGTGCCCATGAACAAACCGCGCCAGCCGGTCATCTGGATGCCTTCCATGCCCGACAGCCGCATCAGCATCGCGTCCGGCGTCAGCACCAGCGTGCCGACCAGTGCCAGCAGAACCCCGCGCGAGACGCCCGAGCTCACGCGATCATCCAGGCCGGGATATGCCCGATATCCGGCAGCACGACATCGGCAAGGGGCGCCAGGTCGGCCCGCGTGGCCGTGCCGGTCAGCACCGCGACGGTCTGCATCCCCGCCGCGCGTCCCGCCAGCAGGTCATGGGTGCTGTCGCCCACCATCGCCACCCGCCCGGGCGCAAGGCCCATGGCGCGGGCGAAGGCCAGGCAGGGTCCCGGCGCGGGCTTGGCGCCGTGGCCCGAATCGAACCCGGCGATGAAATCGAACTTGTCCACCACCCCGGCCTTGCCCAGGTGCGCCCGCGCGCCATGCTCGGTGTCGTTGGTCGCCACGCCCAGCGCCAGCCCCTCGGCGGCCAGGGCCTGCAGGAACGCCGCCAGCGGCACGGTCTCGGCCTGCGGCGCGGCGGCCGAGGTCTCCATCAGGAAGATCTCCAGCTCTTCGACCTTGCGGTCTGGCACGGCACGCGCCACGCATTCGGCGGCCTCGCGGTTCGTGCCCGCGACGATCGGGCTCATCGGGCGAAACCGCCGCTCGTCCAGGTCGTAATGCATCTCAGACGCCAGTCTCGCCCGCACGGCGGCGTCGCCCTGCGCCAGGTCCTCGATCAGGTCACCGGCCCAGGCGCTCCAGGTGGTGTGGAAATCGAACAGCGTGCCATCCTTGTCGAACAGCAGCCCATCAACCTTTCTTGCGGGTTTGTTCACCTTATGGTCCTCGAAATTAATTTACGTCCAATGGGTCTGGACCCCGCCCGGAAGCGCGGCGCGGGCCTCGACAACCGCCTCGGGCGGCACGTTCGCGGCCTCGCTGAACTCCATGATCCACGCGTCGTCCATCAGCAGAAAATCCAGCAAAGAGGCAAGAAAATCAGGATCTTGCGCACCCGTGAGCAGATCGTCCCGCCCCGCCCCGGTCGCGCCCATGAACACGTCCAGCAGGTTTTCGTGCCCCGCGATCCACGTCAGCGCCTTGAGCGCGATCGTCTCGGCGGCTTCTCGCTGGTTGGCCATATTGCTTAACTCCCGGCAAGGATTTCTTAACCAATGACAGGGATAGTCTTGCCATAGCAAAGAGCAAGTCGGAAAGGCGGCGGCACATGCCGGGCACTGTTCTCATCGTCGATGGTCTGGCGACCAACCGGATCGTGCTGAAGGTCAAGCTTTCAGCCGCCTATTTCCACGTCGAACAGGCCGGCAGCGCGGCAGAGGCGCTGACGCTGATCGCGCACGACAGGCCGCAGGCGGTTCTGGTGACCGATGGACTGCCCGACAGCTCCGCCTGCGACCTGGTCCGCGACATCCACGCCCTGCCCGGCTGCGACCGGCTGCCGGTGCTGGTCCTGACCGCGAAACGGGCCCCCGACGCGCGGCGTGCCCTGCTGAAATGCGGCGCCTGCGACGTCTTGCTCAAACCCTACAGCGAAAAGGTGCTCCTGGCGCGGTTGCGCTCGCTGTCGCGGCAGGCGCCGGTCGAGGTCGATCTCGATCTCACCAGCGGCGCCGCCCACGCGCTCGGGCTGGCCGAGGCGCAGGCCGGTTTCGCCCCGCGCGGGCTGGTGGCGGCGCTGCACCGCGGGACGGCAACGGACCAGGCGCTGTGTCACCGGCTCGCGCAGGACATGCGCCACCGGCTCGAGACCTTCCGCATGGACCGCGCAGGGCAACTCTCGGGGCTGACCGCACCGCCCGACGTGCTGCTCGTCTCCCTGCCCGCAGATGCCGGCGAGGCCGCGCTTGTCCGCCTGGCCGAACTCTGCAGCGCGCCGCGCACCCGCCAGTCCCGCGTGCTTGCGCTGCTGGACGCCGCCGATGACAGGCTTGCGGTCAAGCTGCTGGACATGGGCATCGACGATTTCGCCACCCGCGATGCCGATCCCCGGGAAATCGCCCTTCGCATCGACGCGCTCTTGCGCGCGAAACAGGCCGACGACCTGCAGCGCGCCCGCCTGCGCACCGGCCTGAACGCCGCGGTTACCGATCCGCTGACCGGCCTCTACAACCGCCGATATGCGTTGGCGCAGATGGCCCGCCTGATCGAGACCGCCCGGGAGAGCAAACAGACCTTCGCGCTGATGGTCGCCGATCTCGATCACTTCAAGAGCGTCAACGACACGTATGGCCACGCCGCCGGCGACCATGTCCTCACGCGCGTCGCCAGCGCCCTGCGCGACGCGCTTCGCCCCGGCGACAGCCTGGCGCGCATCGGCGGCGAGGAATTCCTCGTGCTGATGCCCCAATCCGGGATCGCCGCCGCACGCGCCATGGCCAAGCACCTGTGCCGTACCGTGCGCGAGACCGCGATTGCCATCCCCGGGGTCGAGGCCCCGCTCTCCCTGACCGTCAGCATCGGCGCCACCGTTGCCAACCCGGCGGTGAAGGACAGCGACCTCGAACCGGAAAGGCTCCTGGCCGATGCCGACCACGCGCTCTACGCCGCCAAGTCGGGCGGGCGCGACACGGTCACGATCTCGCATTTATCCGCCGCCTGACAGCGGCCGGGCCTCAGCGTTTGCGCCGCTGCATCTCGGCCTCCAGCCGGTCGGCATAGGCGGCCCGGTCGGCCGCGCTCATCTCGCCCCAGTACTCGACCAGCAGACCCTGGGCCGAGGCCATCCGGCCGTCGAACATCTCCCGCAGCCGCGCCATCCGCTCTTCCGCCGCGGCCCCGTCGAACGTCTCGGCCCGCAGCAGCGCGACCAGCCCCTCCATCTCCTGGTGGAACGCCGCGCGTCCGCCCTTTTCGGCCCGGAACGTGCGGATCATGCGTTGCTTCAGCTCCGCCCGGTCCGCCTCGCTCAGCGCCCGGTGCATGGCGCCCGCGCCACCCGGCGGGCCGCCGCGCCACTTGGGGCCGCCCTTGATCGCGAAACCGGCAGCCACGCCGATGACCAACAGGTTCAACGCCAGCGACACCACCAGCAGGATCTTCATCCAGCGCGGTGCCCCCGTACGCGGGGTCATGTCCGTTCCGTCGCTCATGCTCATCCTCCCTCGCCGGGAAAGAGATCGGTGCCAAGGTCCGGCTCGAAGGCCAGCGTGACATCCTGGTCCCAGACACTCTGCGCCGCCGTGCTCAATCCCTCGGGCGGCGCGACCCCGATCCAAACTCCGGTCAGCGCCGCCGCGCCAAGCCCCGCCACGGCGGGCCATCCGCCCAGTGCCGCGAAGACCCCGCGCAGCCCGCGGGCCGGCGCAGGGTAGAGCCGCGCGGCCCCGGCCCCGGCACTGGCGCTGGCCATGTCCCCGGCCCTCTCCGCGAACCCGGCCTGCACGGCCTCCGCGTCGCCCAGCACCCGCGCCAGGAAATCCGCGTCCGGTTCCGGCGCGTGGGTGCGGGCCGCGGCGAACATCGCCTCCATCCCGTCGTCAGGTTTGCCGGTCTTGCTCATTCCGCGTACCCCAGTTCATCCTTCCTGGCGCCCAGCACCTCGCTCAGCGCCCGTTTCCCCCGCGCCGTCAGGCTTTCCACCGCCTCGACGCTGATCCCCATGATCTCGGCAATCTCCGGATTGCCCAGCTCTTCGATATGGCGCAGCACCACCGCCTGTCTCTGCCGCTCGGGCAAGGCCTGCAGCGCCGCCTGCAACGCATCTGCCCGGGCCCGCTCCTGCATGTCCTCGGCCGCACTGGCCCGGTCTTCCGCCGGATCGCCCGCCGCCTCCAGCGGCCTGGTGCGCCAGCCCCGGCGCAGCCGGTCGGTACAAAGATTCGCCACAACGCGGTAAAGCCAAGTGGTCACCTTTGCCTCCCCCTGCCGCCATTCCGGCGCCACCCGCCACAGCCGGAGCAGCGCCTCCTGCGCCACGTCCTCGGCCTCGGCCCGGTTGCCCAACAGCCGGAAGGCATGGGCCAGAACGCGCGGGCTCAGCCGCAATGTCAACGCCCGCGCCGCCGCCCGCTCTCCGTTCGCGAAGAGCACCAGCAGCGCCTCGTCGGGCACGTCGTCCATGGCATCGAGCGGCATCGTCATGTCCCGGTCGTCTATCCTGCCCCGTCACCTTGCGTCCGGTTCTTACGCCGGATCGGCCCGCCCCGGCCAGCGATTAAGCCATCGCCGGGGCGCAACCGCGCGGATCACTCCGCGTTCTGCCCGGTCTTCTTGCCGTGACGTTTGGCGTGCATCTCGCGCATCTTCTCGCGCGCGGCGTCGAACTCGGCCTGGCTGATCGCGCCATCACCATCGGTATCGGCCCGGTCGAACATCTTGCCACCGCGCCGCGCCTGCGCTTCCTCGAAGCTCACGCCGCCATCGCCATCGCTGTCCAGCCGCTCGATCATCTTGGCGGCACGCTTGGCCGCCCTTTCCTGCCCGCGGGCCTGCATTTCCTCCAGGCTCATCACGCCGTCGCCATCGGTGTCGGCTTCATCGAACCGCTCCTTCATGCGCGCCTGCATCTCGCCTTTGGTGATCTGGCCGTCCCCGTTCGTGTCCAGGTCCTCGAACGAATGGCGCGGGCCCTTGCCCTCGCCCGACGCGGCGACGCCCTGCACGGCCCCGCCCAGTGCGATCGTCATGCCAAGGGCGCTCATGATCATCAGGTTCTTCATCTCTATGCTCCATCTCGGTCAGGTCTGCTGCAACGCGATCTTGCGCCGCGTCTTGGGGTTTGCGACCGCGCCTGCCGTCGCGATCTACCTTCCTAAACGACAGCGCCCGCGCGTTCCGTCGCCCCGCACCGATATTTTTCCGGGCAGACCCGGCCCATCCTTTGCGACATCCCGACGCACAGACAGCCTGTCACCTTCCAATTTGGTCCCGGACGGCGCACCTCTGTTGCCATTGACGCGCGAGGGCACATGACCAGCACCGATCACGACACGCACGGCTCCACTTCCGTGGCGCCGACGACGCCGGGGAAACAGGACACCACCGAACGCGAGCTCTGGCCCGCGGTCTTTCGCGGATTTCGCCGCACATGCCCCAATTGCGGGTCGGGCCCGATCCTCAAGAGCTATCTCAAGCTGCGCAAGACCTGTCCGGTCTGCCGCGAAGATCTCAGCCATGCCCGCGCCGATGACGGCCCGGCCTACCTGACGATTCTGGTCGTGGGTCACCTCATGGCTCCGCTCCTGCACATCGCCTTCACCACGTGGCGGCCCGAACCCCTGGTGCTTTTCACCATTTTCGCTATTGGCTGCGTCACGCTCTCGCTTTACCTTCTGCCCCGGCTGAAAGGGGCCATCGTCGGCTTCCAGTGGGCGCGCCAGATGCACGGCTTCGGGGACGACACCTGACCCTTCGGCCCCGAAGGACAGGACTTGAATGACCGCAAGCTACCCGAAACATTCCGACAAGACCTCCATCCGCGACGCCGCCACGGTGATCGTGCTGCGCGACCGCATGACGGACCCGCGCGTGCTGATGGGCCAGCGCGGCGCCAGGGCCGCCTTCATGCCCAACAAATTCGTCTTTCCCGGCGGCGCTGTGGATGCGGGCGACGCGGACATCCCGCTGGCCCGCCCCATGCCCGACGGCTGCGCCGCCCGACTGCGCGACGACAGCGAAACCGACCGCTCGCACGCGCTCGCCGCCGCCGCGATCCGCGAACTCTGGGAAGAAACCGGGCAGGTTCTCGGCCAGCCCGGCGACTGGTCCGGCCCACCGCCCGCCGATTGGGAAGGTTTTGCCGCCACCGGCCACCTGCCCGACGCTTCCGCGCTGCAATTCGTCTTCCGCGCCATCACGCCCCCGGGCCGCCCCCGGCGCTTCGACGCGCGGTTCTTCCTGGTCGACGCCACGGCGCTCGCCTCGGACCCGGACGATTTCTCGCCCGCCTGCGACGAGCTCAGCCATCTTCAGTGGGTGCCGCTGGCCACCGCCCGCCACGACTATGACCTGCCCTTCATCACCGAGGTCGTCCTGGCCGAGATCGAGGCCCGCGCCCACGATCCCGCGCCGCCCGCCTCGGTGCCGTTCTTCCGCAATGACGACGAAAGCAACCTCTTCAAACGCCTTTACGGTGCGCCGCTTCAAGACTGACCTGCTGGCCTATCCCAGCAACACCAGCAACAGGATGCTGGCGCTCACCAGAACGATCCCGACCAGTTCGCGCCGCGTCACCGTCTCGCGGAAGAACAGCACCGAGGCTATCAGCGAAAAGATCACCTCCACCTGCCCCACCGCAAACACGTAGGCCGCGTTCTGCAAGGTGAAGGCCGTGAACCAGCCGACACTGCCCAGCAGGCTCGTCACCCCCATCCACACCGCGCGGCCCCGCGCCGCCCAGACGCGGGCCAACTGCCCCGGCTCGCCCCAACACAGATAGGCCGCCATGCCAAGGCTCTGCGCCGCCGTCACCGCCGCCACCGCGATCATCGCCCGCAGGAACGCATCGTCGCTGGCCACTTCCAGCGTCGCCCCCCTGTAGGTCACCGCCGACACGGCGAAAAACGCGCCGGAGGCCAGCCCCAGCGCCGGCGCCCGGCTGGTCACCCGACGCCACCAGCCGCCCGCGCCCCCCGGCACGTCCGACAACACCAGCACGCCGATCAGCCCAAGGAAAATCGCCACCAGCCCCGGCAGGCTGGTGCGGTCGCCCAGCACGATCAGCCCCACCAGGGCGGTCTGCACCACCTCGGTCTTCTTGAACGTGATCCCCACCGCGAAGTTGCGCTCGGCAAACAGCAGCACCACGCACCACGTCGCCAGTATCTGCGCCAGCCCGCCGCTCAGCACGTAGATCCAGAACCGCCCGCCCACCGCCGGCAGCCCCTGCCCGGACCATGCCGCATAGCCCCCCGCCAGCACCGCCGCCAGCGGCGCGGCATAGGCGAACCGCGCGAAGGTCGCGCCCAGGGCGCTCAACGTCCCCATGCTCAGCGATTTCTGCAACATGAAGCGCAGCGTCTGGAAAAACGCCGCCATGACGGCAAGAAGGATCCACGGTTCTAGGACCAATTGAGCTTCATCCCGCACCACCGGCGCGTGTCGGATTTTGCCGCCCGCCAGGAGATTTGCGCGCCGCGATCTGGTTGATCGCAAGCGCAGATCGACGCCGCGGGAGGCAAAATCCGCCGCGTCGCTCTGCGATTTCGCCAAAATTCATGCTCTCTGCGTTGTTTCCGCTTGAAAGGGGGCCACCCTTCCTGCGCGAAAACGCCTGGAGAGTCCGAATTTTGAACTGAAACCGGTGATGCGGGATGAAGGTCAATTGGTCCTGTCATGGGTCCCTATTGCCGGTCTTTTACTTCCTCCGCCAGAGCGGATGCGCCACCGGGTCCTTCGCCCGCAACAGGTGCCGCGCGAAAATCTCGGCGTAAGAGCGGTAGTAATACCCGCCATTGCGCCGCAGGTAGGTCTCGCGGTTCTGCCGCCACATCGCCGGCAGGCGGTACCACGCCACGCGCGGGTGCATGTGATGCACCACGTGCAGGTTGTTGTTCAGAAAGAGGAACGCCAGCGGCCCGCCATCCTCGACCACCACGGTGCGCCCGCTGGCGCGCTCATGCGCCCGGTGCTCCAGGAAGGTGCGGATCTTCAGGATCGCATAGGCCGCGTAGGCACTGACCAGGTAGGCCCAGACCGGCATCGGCGAGACAGCGACGACCCCCAGCACCGCCGCCACGCCCAGCCCGTGCAACGCCCAGGCCAGCGCGACGCCCCGGTCCCCGGCCCGGATCGCGGCCCAGTCGCCGCGCATGAACACCACCTGTCCCAGCACCGGACCCACGATCATCCGCCCCAAGAGCGTGTTGTTGAACCGCAGCACGGCACGGAACCAGCCCGGCAGCCGCCCCCAGACCTCCGGGTCCAGGTAGTTCGATTCCGGGTCGTCATAGGGATCGGTCAGCAGGCTGTCACGGTGATGCGCCAGATGCAGGTCCATGAACCGCCGGTAGGGCACGCACAGCCCGAGGCTGAAAAACCCAAGCGCCTCGTTGACCCTGTCGTTTCGGGTCGGGTGCCCGTGGATCATCTCGTGCACCAGCGACGAATGCAGCGTGATCCCGATCGCCGCCACCGCCACGCCTGCCGGCAGCCAAAGCCCTGCCAGCCAGAAAAGCGCCACGCCCCAACCCGCGTAACAGGCGGCCAACAGTCCCAGTGTCGGCCATTCCACGTCCGCCAGCGCACGCGCTTCCGGCCCCGGCACCGGTCCGGCGCCGCCTTCCAGTTCCACTTTCATCTTGTCCCCAATTCCGTCCTTCACAAAACCGTTACGACAAATCCTGTCAGCGGGGCAGTCAGAGAATGATTAACAAACCTCCCGTTTGTTGATAAAATCCAACATATGATCCAGAAATCCGACAAACGCGACCGCGCCACCCTGTTCCGCACCCGCCTGAACGAGGCGCTGCGCCTGCGCGGCACCTCGCAAAGCGCGCTGGCGCGGACCGTCGGTGTCGACCGTTCGACCATCTCGCAACTGCTCAAGGGCACCGGCGCGCGCCTGCCCAACGCACAGGTGGTGGGCGAATGCGCGAGGGCGCTCGGCGTCTCCGCCGACTGGCTCCTGGGCCTCACCGACCGGCCCGAGACCGCCGCCGACATCCTCGCCAACACGCTCTCGCTGACCGAGGCGCCCCGCGCGCTCGTCGACGAACAGATCTTCACTTGGCACCGCGAGGCTGCGGGCTACAAGATCCGCCACGTCCCCGCCGGCCTGCCCGACATGCTCAAGACCCGCGATCTGCTGGAATGGGAATACGCGCCCCACCTGGGCCGGTCCACCGAACAGGCCATCGGCGCGTCAGAGGACCGGCTCGACTGGATGCGCGGCACCCGCTCGGATTACGAGATCGCCCTGCCGCTCTTCGAGATGCACAGCTTCATCGCCGGCGAAGGCTATTACCACGGCCTGCCCCGCCAGATCCGCCAAAGCCAGGTCGACTACCTGCTCGAGATCACCGAACAGCTCTACCCGCGCCTGCGCCTCTATCTCTTCGACGCCCGCCGGCTCTATTCCGCGCCCGTGACGATCTTCGGCCCGCTCTTGGCCGTCATCTATATCGGCCGCAACTACCTCGCCTTCCGCGACACCGAACGGGTCGAGGCCCTGACCCTGCATTTCGACAACCTGGTCCGCGAGGCCGCCATCGGCGCCCGCGACCTGCCGGACCACATCCGCCATTGCTGGGCCGAAACCTCGGACTAGCTCCGCCCCGCCCCTTCCTCTGGCCGAAAATATCCTGGGGGAGCGGCGAAACACCGTTTCGCCGCGGGGGCAAAGCCCCCGGCAACGCCCGCCACAAAGGCGGTTTCAGTCGGATATCGCGTAGGCTGGGTGAAAACCCACCACCCCGACCCCGTCGCTCCCACGCTGCGTAGGGTGGGTGAAACCCACCACTCCCACGCCTCAATACGGCATCGGATGCGCCTTGTGCGTGTCGTTCAACGCCTCCAGAACCTCGTCGGACAACGTCACCTCCGCCGCGCCCAGCGCCAGGTCCAACTGCTCCAGCGACGTCGCCCCGAAAATGACCGAGGCCATGAAGGGCCGCGTCAGGCACCAGGCCAGCGCCATCTGCACCGGGTCGAGCCCGAACTGCCGCGCCACCTCCAGGTATGCGTCCACCGCCTCAAAGGCCCTGTCGGTCTTTCGCCCGCCCAACGTCTCGTTCAAAGACAGGCGCGAGCCCTCGGGCACCGCGCCGCCCTGGTACTTGCCGGTCAGCAACCCCGCCGCCAGCGGCGAAAACGCCAGCAGGCCCACATCCTCGTTCACGCTCAGCTCCGCCAAATCGGTGTCGAACAGCCGACACATCAGCGAATACTCGTTCTGGATCGAGGCCACCCGCGGCCCGCCCACCTCTTCGGCCACCCGCAACCACTGCGCCGTCCCCCAGGCACTCTCGTTGGACAGGCCAAAGGCCCGGATCGTGCCCCGCTCCACCTCGCGCTGCAACGCCCCCAGCGCATCCTCCATATGCGCCCGCGTCGCGGCCGGGTCTTGCCCCGACGGATCGAAGGTCCAGTTCTGCCGGAACATGTAGCTGCCCCGGTTGGGCCAGTGGAACTGATAAAGGTCGATCACGTCAGTCTGCAACCGCTTCAACGATCCCTCGATGGCCTGCGGGATCGTCGCGGACGAGATCGGCGCGCCGTCCCTCACATGCTGCATCCCCGCGCCCGAATGTTTCGTGGCCAGCACCACGTCACCGCGCCGCCCCGTCCGCGCGATCCACGTGCCGATGATCTCCTCGGTGCGCCCGATGGTCTCCTTGGCGATCGGGTTCACCGGGTACATCTCGGCGGTGTCGATGAAATCCACGCCCCGGTCCAGCGCCATGTCGATCTGGGCATGGCCCTCGGCCTCGGTATTCTGCGTGCCCCATGTCATCGACCCGAGGCAAAGCGCACTCACCTCGATCCCCGTCCGTCCCAATTGCCTGCGCTGCATGTCCCGCTCCGTCTTGCCTGTCGTCAAAGCCCCATATGTAGCGGCTCTGTCACGGGCGTCACCCCTATTTCGCGATTGAGAACAAAACACGAACAAACTACATTTAAAGGCATGGACACCACCCTGCTCACCCGGCGCAGCAGCCACCGCACCCGCCCCGCGCTCACCGTGCTGGGCGAGATGGCCCTGACCCCCGCCCGCCTGCATGAACTGTGCGGTCCGGCGCGGCACATGGCGGCGATGCTCGTGGCCGCCGCCACCCAAGGCCCGGTGTTCTGGATCGCGCCCGACTGGGCCGCCGACCGGCTCAACCCCGACGGCATGGTGGCGCTGGTGGGCCCCGAACGCTTCACCTTCCTGTCGCCGCGCCAGCCCATCGACCTGCTTTGGTGCCTCGAGGAAGTGCTGCGCTCCGGCGCCGTGCCCCTCGCCGTGGCCGAACTGCCGGACCTGCCCAACCTCACCCAGGTCCGCCGCCTGCATCTCGCGGCCGAAACCGGCGCGGCCGAAGGTGCCGGCGCGCCGCTGGGCCTCATTCTCACCCCCGGCGAGGGCGGCGCCCCCGGCGTCGAAAGCCGCTGGCACATGGCCCCCGCCCATGCGCCCGGGCGGCTGGGCTGGACCCTCTCGCGCCGCCGCGCCCGCACCCTGCCCCCGGCGACATGGGCCGTGACCCGCGCCAGGGGCCGCTTTGCGCTTGATCCCTGCAAGGAACCTGGCAATCCTGCCTAAGTGAAAGATGGGACACGCAAAACACCCGGCCTCGCCGCCGCGCTCTGGCGCGACCTGCTGGGGCGCCGCGCCTTCTGGGCGTCAGCCCTGCTGCTTGCGGGTACGCTTGTGCTACTCGCGATCTTCTTCGTCCGCATCCCGGCCAGCGTCGGCTTAATGATTGCCCGCATCGACAGCATCACCCAGATCGAGACCGATCTCGGCACCCGCCCCGCCTATACCGCCACCACCGACACCGGCCGGCATTTCCCGCTCGTTGCCCCGAACCGCCTGACCCCGCTGCTCGCGCCCGGCGACCGGATCTGCCTGCGGGTCCAGACCGACCGCTTCACCGGCCGCGTCATCGCGCGCCACGCCGTCGAGGCGCCGAAGTGTCGGCCCGCGTCGGCCACCTGACCGCCTTACGCCGCGCCGCCCATCTCGCGCAGCGCGGTCAGCAGCCGCGCCACCTCGACCTCGGTATTGTAGTGACACATCGAGATGCGGATGCAGTCGCTCAGCCCCAGCGGCTTCAGCACGTTACCGCTGTAATGATCGTCCTTGCGGATATGCGTGCGGATGCCCTGCGCGTTCAGCCGCTCCACCACCTCCGCCGAGGGCACGCCCGGGACCACCACCGACACCAGCCCCTCGCGCGCCGGGTTGTCGGCCCCGCCCAGGATGCTGACGTGATCCATGTCGCGCAGCCCTGGCAGGTTGCCGGTGCCCTTGATCATCGCGTCCGTCAGGTGCGTCTCGTAGGCATGTATGGCCCGCCCCGCCGCCTCGATCCGGCGGCGGCGGTCGGTCTCGCCCGACACCTCGCCGCCCAGCCAGTCGAAATAGGCCACCACGTCCGACACGGTGGCATAGCACCCCGCATCGCGCGTGCCCAGTTCCCAGGCGTCCTCGGGCGACCCGATCAGCCGCTCATGCGGCATCACCGCCAGCCGGTCCGAGATCCAGCCGATCCCGAACCCGTGCCGCGAAAACACCTTGTAGGGCGAAATCGCATAGCCATCGACGCCGTAGCTGTCGAGGTCCAGCTGCCCGTGCGCCGCGTGCTGTATCCCGTCCACGATGATCACCGCGTCGGGCGCCACGTCGCGGATCGCCGCGCTGATCGCTGCCACGTCCATGCCCATCCCCGTCACCGGCGAGGCATGCACGATGGTCGCCACCGCCACGTCGGGCGTCATCCGTTCGGCATAGGCCTCGGCGGTCACGACACCCAGCGCATCGTTATGCGGTACCTCGACATATTCGAGCCCCGCCACCTCGGCCCAGCGCCGCGCCGCGCTGCGCGACGCCGGATGCTCGATCGACGACCCGATCACCTTGCCCCCCTCGGGCACGTTCACGCAGGCCGTGCGGATCATCCGAAACAGCAACTCCGTCCCGCTTTCGCCCGCAAAGAACTGCCCCGAGGAAGCGTTCATGAACACCGCCAGATCCGCCTTGGCGCGGTCGATCACGTCCTGGATGCCCTGCCCCGCCGGGTTCGCCCGGCCCGGGTTGTCCGGGATCGCGGCGTAAAAACCGGATGTCTCAACCACCTTTTTCAGCGTCAGCGCCCCGCCCGCGTTCTCGAAGAAAATCCGCTCGCCCTGGAACGGGCAGCTCTCCACATGGGCAAAGCGGTCCCGGATGGCGTGGATCAGTTCGGGGGTCTCTTGGATCATGACGTCTCCTGTCGCATTGAAGGCTTTGCGCCATATGCCGGGATTCCCGCACCGCATACAAGCCGCCTGCCTGCCGGCCCGTGAACGCGGCAAAATCAGGCACTTGGCCAAAGCGGCGCACGCGTCAGGGCTTTGCACCCACATACGCCGAAAACGACGCCCTTCTGTCGAAAACGCGGCAGGACATCGCCGCGCCCGCATGCCAAGTTGGCCCCATGCGCATGATCATCTCCTTCGCGGCCCTTTTCCTGTCGGTCATCCTGTTGCAGCTCTCCACCGGCGGCGTGGCACCGCTCGATGCGCTGTCAGGGCTGACGCTCGACTTCTCCACGCAGGAAATCGGCTTTCTCGGCTCGGCGCATTTCTTCGGCTTCTTCATCGGCTGCTGGTTCGCGCCGCGCCTGATGGGCTCTGTCGGCCATTCCCGCGCCTTCGCCGCCTTCACCGCCGCCGGGGCCATCGGCCTTCTGATGCACATGATCATCATCGACCCTCTGGCCTGGGCGCTGATGCGCGTGGCCTCGGGCCTGTGCATCGCGGGCTGCTACACGGTGGTCGAGGCCTGGCTGCAAGCCAAGGTCACCAACGAGACGCGCGGCCGCACCATGGGCATCTACCGGGTGGCCGACATGGGCGCGTCGCTGGTGGCGCAAATGCTGATTTCCGTTCTGGAACCGGCCTCCTACGTCTCCTACAACATCCTCGCCATCATCTGCTGCGCCTCGCTCCTGCCGCTGACGCTGACCACCGTGCGCCAGCCCGAAACGCCCAAGGCGCCCCGCCTGCGCCCCATGCTGGCGGTCGAATGCTCGCCGCTCGCCGCCGCCGCCGTAATCGTCGCGGCGCTCTCCAGCGCCACCTTCCGCATGGTCGGGCCGCTCTATGGCCAGCAGGTAGGCCTCGCGCTCGACCAGATCGCCTGGTTCCTCGCCGCCTTCGTCCTCGGCGGGGCGCTGGCCCAGTATCCGGCGGGCTGGCTCGCCGACAAGTTCGACCGCCGCCACGTGATGATCGCGCTGTCGCTCGCCGCCATCCTGTGCTGCATCGTCACCGCGCTGGCCGGACCCACCTCGCCCAACGGCGCCATGATCGCCGCCTTCTTCTTCGGCTTCACCGCCTTTCCGATCTATTCCGTCGCCGCCGCCCACGCCAACGACTTCGCCACCTCCGAACAACGGGTCGAGCTCTCCGCCGCGCTGATGTTCTTCTTCGCCCTGGGCGCCATCGCCGCGCCCTACGTGTCCTCCGCCCTGATCGAACGTTTCGGCCCGCAGGCGATGTTCGTGATGATCGCCACGGCCCACGCCGTGCTCATCGTCTTCAGCTTCGTGCGGATGCTGGCCCGGCCCAGCGCCGGCGCCCGCACCCGCTATGTCTGGTCGCCGCGCACGTCCTTCCTGATCGGGCGGCTGACCCGCACCGCCCGCGAGGACGACACGCGCACCGATCCCTGACGCCAACCGCCTCTGGCACAGGCCGCGCCATTGCGTTACATGGACGCTCAAAGCCCCAAGGACGTCTCGCAATGGCCCGCCACCTCATCACCTCCGCCATTCCCTACATCAACGGGATCAAGCACCTCGGCAATCTCGTGGGCAGCCAGCTGCCTGCCGACCTCTACGCCCGCTATCTGCGCGGCCGGGGCCACGAGGTGCTGTTTCTCTGCGCCACCGACGAACACGGCACACCCGCCGAGCTGGCCGCCGCCAAGGCCGGCAAGCCCGTGGCCGAGTATTGCGCCGAGATGTGGCAGGTGCAGGACAAGTTGAGCCAGGGCTTTCGCCTGTCGTTCGACCATTTCGGCCGCTCCTCGTCCGAGCAGAACCGCAAGCTCACCCAGCATTTCGCCGGCAAGCTCTATGACGCCGGCCTGATCGAGGAAGTGACCGAGAAACAGGTCTATTCCAACGCCGACGGTCGCTTCCTGCCCGACCGCTATATCGAGGGCACCTGCCCCAATTGCGGCTTCGAGAGTGCCCGCGGCGACCAGTGCGACAACTGCACCAAGCAGCTTGACCCCGTCGACCTGATCAATCCGCGCTCGACCATTTCCGGCTCGACCGACCTCGAAATGCGCGAGACGAAGCACCTCTACCTGCGCCAGAGCCAGATGAAGGACCGGCTGGAAGACTGGATCGACACGCGAGACGGCTGGCCGGTGCTGACCACCTCCATCGCCAAGAAATGGCTTAATGACGGCGACGGCCTGCAGGACCGCGGCATCACCCGCGATCTCGACTGGGGCGTGCCGGTACAGCGCGGCGACGCGCCCTGGCCGGGCATGGAAGGCAAAGTCTTCTACGTTTGGTTCGACGCGCCCATCGAATACATCGCCTGCGGCGCCGAATGGGTCGAGGCCGGCAAGGGCGACGACTGGGAACGCTGGTGGCGCACCGACAAGGGCGCCGAGGATGTCCGCTACACCCAGTTCATGGGCAAGGACAACGTGCCCTTCCACACGCTCAGCTTCCCGGTCACGATCCTCGGGTCGGGCGAGCCGTGGAAGCTGGTCGACTACATCAAGTCGTTCAACTACCTCAACTATGATGGCGGGCAGTTCAGCACCTCGCGCGGGCGCGGCGTCTTTATGGACCAGGCGCTGGACATCCTTCCGGCCGATTACTGGCGTTGGTGGCTGCTCAGCCACGCCCCTGAAAGCTCAGATGCCGAGTTCACCTGGGAAAACTTCCAGGCAAACGTCAACAAGGATCTCGCCGACGTCCTGGGCAATTTCGTCTCGCGCGTGACCAAGTTCTGCCGCTCCAAATTCGGCGAAGCCGTCCCCGAGGGGGGCAACTACGGCCCCGAAGAGGCCGCGCTGATCGACACGCTCACCACCCGCGTCCGCGCGTATGAGAAACACATGGAAGCCATCGAGGTGCGCAAATCCGCCACTGAACTGCGCGCCATCTGGGTCGCGGGCAACGAGTACCTGCAAACCGCCGCCCCGTGGTCGACCTTCAAGGAAGACCCCGAAAAGGCCGCCATGCAGATCCGCCTCGCGCTCAACCTCATTCGGCTATATGCCGTGATCTCCGCGCCCTTCATCCCCGACGCCTCCGCTGCGATGCTGCAGGCCATGCAGACCGATGATTGCCACTGGCCCGACGACGTGGATCAGGCGCTGCAAAGCCTGAAACCCGGCGACGCCTTCACCGTCCCGGACGTGCTTTTCGCCAAGATCACCGACGACCAGCGCGAGGAGTGGGCGGCGCGCTTCGCCGGCACCCGCACCTGAGGGCACCCGGCAAATCTTTTCTGAAAAGATTTGCCAAAAGCTTTCTCAAAGCTTTTAGCCCCTGCCCGTGGTACCCGCGGCCGGACTCGAACCGGCACGGCCTTTCGGCCTGGAGATTTTAAGTCTCCTGTGTCTACCATTCCACCACGCGGGCTCAGGCCCCCGTCGTAGCGTGACACTTGCGCGATCACAACTCCTCTTCGCCCTGCTCCAGCACCGGCAACAGGTGCCGCTCGCCCAGCCACGGGTTCAGCGCCAGCGCCGCGCGCAACGCCAGCGCCGCCTCGCCGTTGCGGCCCAGCGCGTGCAGGGTCAGCGCCTGCCCTGTCCGCGCCGCCACGTGCCGCGGCTGCAACTCCAGCGTCCGTTTCAAGTCCGGCAAGGCCGCCTCGAAATCCTCTCTCAGGAAATGGATGAACGCCCGCTGGTTGTACCCTTCGGCATAATCCGGGCAATACGCCACCAACGCCTCGGCCGCCGCCATCGCCGCATCGTAGTCATAGACCTCACGCCGCGCCATCGCCTCGTCCAGCAGCCCCTGCGCCCTGGCGTCCGGCGCCTCGGCCCACAGCGCCCACATCTCGTCCGACAGCGCCCGCCCCGCTGCCTCGTCCGGCGCATCCTGCGCCGCCTCGATCAGTCGCGACAACTCCGCCGAATGGTCAGGCACGTCAGGACAGGTCTCGGCCCAGGCCGGGGCGGCCAGGATGCAGGCAATCAGCAAATGTCTCATGGACATCAATGATGCGCCGCGAGCCCGCAAAATCAACGCGCAAATGCGCCCCGCTCAGAACACCTCGGACAGCGCGTTCTCCTTCACCGCCTCCATCGCCACGTAGGTCGAGGTCTTCGACACGTGCGGCAAGGTGCTGATCTGTTCGGCCAGCACCCGGCGGTAATCCTGCATGTCCTGCGTGCGAATCTTCATCAGGTAATCGAAATTCCCCGCGATCAGATGCACCTGTTCGATCTCCGGGATCCGCTTCACCGCCGCGTTGAACTCCGCCAGCGCGCTTTCCCGCGTATCGGTCAAACTCACCTCCACAAAGCTCACATGGTCCAGCCCCAGCCGGATCGGGTCCACCAACGCCCGGTAGCCCGAAATCACGCCCTCGCGTTCAAGCTTGCGCAGCCGCGCCTGGGTGGGCGACTTCGACAGGCCGATGCGCCCGGCCAGCTCAGTAATGCTGATCCGCCCCTCCGCAACCAGCACACGAAGAATCGCCTTGTCGAACTGATCCAGCTCGCTTGCATCCATTTGACTTGCACCTCCGCCGAATTACCGTCTCTTTATCCCGCGAAATGACACCAATCGGGAAATCAGATCAGATATACAGTGGTACACTAGTCCAAACCGCCATCCCCCAGCAAGAGGACCGCAATGCCTTACGATTCCGACCTGCGCCGTGTGATCGACCAGACCACCTATGCCGAAGAGGCCGAAACCGTCGCCCGCCTGACCGAGGTGGCGGGCCTCACGGAAGAGGACCGCGTGCGCATCTCGAAATCCGGCGCCGACCTTGTCCGCCGCATCCGCAATCAGTCGGACCCCGGCCTGATGGAGGTCTTCCTGGCCGAATACGGCCTTTCCACCGACGAAGGCATCGCGCTCATGTGCCTCGCCGAGGCGCTCCTGCGCGTCCCCGACGCCGACACGATCGACGCGCTGATCGAGGACAAGATCGCGCCCTCGGACTGGGGCAAGCACATGGGCCACTCCACCTCGCCGCTGGTCAACGCCTCCACCTGGGCGCTGATGCTGACGGGCAAGGTTCTCAAGGACGACAACCCAGGCCCTGTCGGCCACCTGCGTGGCGCGATCCGCCGCCTGGGCGAGCCGGTGATCCGCACCGCCGTCGGCCGCGCCATGCGCGAAATGGGCCGCCAGTTCGTGCTGGGCGAAACCATCGAGTCCGCCATGGACCGCGCCGCGAAGATGGAAAAGAAAGGCTACACCTACTCCTATGACATGCTGGGTGAGGCCGCGCGCACCGACGCCGACGCCATCCGCTATCACCTGGCCTATTCCCGCGCGATCAGCGCCATTTCCAACGCCTGCACGCACAAGGAAATTCGCAAGAACCCCGGCATCTCGGTCAAGCTCTCGGCCCTTCACCCCCGTTACGAGGTCGCGCAAAAGCATCAGGTCATGGACGTTCTGATGCCCCGCCTGCGCTCGCTCGCCATCTTGGCGAAATCCGCCCGCATGGGCCTCAACATCGACGCCGAAGAGGCCGACCGCCTGTCGCTCTCGCTCGAAGTGATCGAGGCCACGCTCTCTGAGCCGTCGCTGGCCGGATGGGACGGCTTCGGCGTCGTGGTACAGGCCTACGGCCAACGCGCCAGCCACGTGCTCGACTATCTCCACGACCTCGCGCAAAAGCTGAACCGCCGCATCATGGTCCGTCTGGTGAAAGGCGCCTACTGGGACACCGAGATCAAGCAGGCCCAGGTCGAAGGCATCGACGGCTTCCCGGTCTTCACCTCGAAATCGGCCACCGACATTTCCTACATCGCCAACGCCCGCAAGCTCTTGTCGATGACCGATCACATCTACCCACAATTCGCCACGCACAACGCACACACCGTGGCCGCCATCCTCGATATGGCCAAGGAAATGGACAAAGGCGTTGAGACCTTCGAATTCCAACGCCTGCACGGCATGGGCGAGGCGCTGCACAACATCGTCATGAAGGAGCACGGCACCAACTGCCGCATCTACGCCCCCGTCGGCGCCCACCGCGACCTGCTGGCCTATCTGGTGCGCCGCCTTCTGGAAAACGGCGCCAACTCCAGCTTCGTCAACCAGATCGTGGACGAGGATGTCGCCCCCGAAACCGTCGCCCGCGACCCGTTCGAGGCGTACCGCGACGACCGCCCGAAACTGCCCACCGGGCCGGAACTCTTCCTGCCCGAACGCCCCAATTCCAAGGGCTTCGACCTCAAGCACCAACCAACGCTCGACGTGATCGAGGCCGCCCGCGGCCCCTTCGCCAACGCCACTTGGGAGGCTGCACCGCTGATCGCGGGCAAAGCCAACCCGGAAGACCCCGAAGCTGTTTCCAACCCCGCTGACCCCTCCGACAGCCCCGGCACAGTCGCCTCGGCCAGCAAGAATGACATAGAAAACGCCCTGTCCGCCGCCGCGCCTTGGGACGCCCCGATCGAGGAGCGCGCAAAAATCCTCAACGCCGCCGCCGACCTCTACGAGGAAAACTTCGGCGAGATATTCGCCATCCTCGCACGCGAGGCCGGCAAGACCCCGATGGACGCCGTGGCCGAACTGCGCGAGGCGGTGGATTTCCTGCGCTACTACGCCGCCAACGCGCCGCAGGACCCGCCCGTGGGCATCTTCACCTGCATCAGCCCGTGGAACTTCCCGCTGGCGATCTTCACCGGCCAGATCAGCGCCGCCCTGGCCGCCGGCAACGCCGTGCTCGCCAAACCGGCCGAGCAGACCCCCCTGATCGCCCATTACGCCATCTCGCTGATGCACAAGGCGGGCGTGCCGAGCACGGCGGTGCAACTCCTGCCCGGCGCGGGCGACGTGGGCGCCGCGCTCACCTCGGATGCCCGCATCGGCGGCGTGGCCTTCACCGGCTCGACCGAGACCGCGCTCAAGATCCGCGCCACCATGGCCGAGAATCTCGCCCCCGGCGCGCCGCTCATCGCCGAAACCGGCGGGCTCAACGCCATGATCGTCGATTCCACCGCCCTGCCCGAACAGGCCGTGCAGGCCATCGTCGAATCCGCCTTCCAGTCGGCGGGCCAACGCTGCTCCGCCCTGCGCTGCCTCTACGTACAAGAGGACGTGGCCGAAGGCTTCACCGAAATGCTCACCGGCGCGATGGACGCGCTTTCCATGGGCAAACCGTGGTCTCTGTCCACCGACGTGGGCCCCGTCATCGACGAAGAGGCCCGCCAGGGCATCGCCGCCCATATCGAACAGGCCCGCGCCGACGGCCGCCTGATCCACGAGATCCCCTCACCCAACTCGGGCTGCTTCATTGCGCCCACGCTGATCAAGGTGAACGGGATCGAGGACATGCAGCGCGAGATCTTCGGCCCGGTCCTGCACATGGCCACCTTCAAGTCGCGCAACCTCGACAAGGTGATCGGCGCCATCAACGGCACCGGCTATGGCCTGACCTTCGGCCTGATGACCCGGATCGACGACCGCGTCCAGCACGTGACCGAGGCAGTGCACGCCGGCAACATCTACGTCAACCGCAACCAGATCGGCGCCATCGTCGGCAGCCAACCCTTTGGCGGCGAAGGGCTTTCCGGCACCGGCCCCAAGGCGGGCGGCCCCAACTACCTCGCCCGCTACACATCCCGCCCGGCCGATCATACGGATGCCACCTGGGACGGCACGATGGACGCCAAGGCGGTCCAATCGGCACTCGACAAGGCCGCCAAAAACCACACGCCCCAGCCAGTCGAGGCCATCGTCCTGCCCGGCCCCACCGGCGAGTCCAACCGGCTCACGGCCCATGCCCGCCCGCCGCTTCTCTGCCTCGGCCCGACGAAGGAAATGGCCGAGGCGCAGGCCAAAGCGGTCGAAGCCTTGGGCGGCCGCGCCCTGCGCGCCACCGGCAAGGTGGACGCCGAGGCGCTCACAACGCTCTCTGGCTTCTCCGGCGCGCTCTGGTGGGGCGATACCGATACGGCCCGCGCCTATGCATCGGCCCTCAGCCAGCGCAAGGGTCCGATCCTGCCCCTGATCACCGGCCTGCCCGATACCGGCCATGTCATGGGCGAACGCCATGTCTGCGTCGACACCACGGCGGCAGGCGGCAACGCGGCCCTCCTGGGTGGCGTCGCCTGAGCCAAAGCCGACACCCCGGCTTTTTCTTGCCGAAAATACTCAGACCCCGCCGCCCGCCACCGGGCGCGGGGTCTGAGCCATGGCACAGCGCCCGCCACCCCGCCCATTTTCCGCGCGGAAAATGGCCTGGAGAATACGCATTTTCCAAAGCAGAATTTGCGCAAATTCTGCCCGCCCCACTCCACGCGCCCGCTTGACTGTCCCGCGGCGCGCGGCCACTTTGCGCCCATGATCCCGATCCGCGACCATAACCCCTCGGGGCGCACCCCATTCGTCACCTACGGGCTGATGGCGCTCAATATCGGCATCTTTCTCAGCTACTTCCCCGCACTCTCGGGCGATCCCCGGGCGCTGATGCTGTTCTACTACGACTGGGCCATGGTCCCGGCGCTGGTCACCGCCGAAGGCACCTACAGCACGCTTCTCACCTCGACCTTCCTGCATGGCGGCTGGATGCACCTTGCGGGCAACATGCTCTTCCTGTGGATCTTCGGCGACAACATGGAAGAGGAGTTCGGACACGTGGGCTATCTCCTCTTCTACCTTGCCTGCGGGTTGGCCGCCAGCGGGGCACAGCTGGTCTCGGCTCCGCTCAGCCAGGTGCCCACCGTCGGCGCCTCGGGGGCCATTGCGGGCGTGATGGGCGGCTATCTCCTCCTGTTCCCCAAGGCCAAGATAGACATCTTCATCTTCCTGGTCTTCATCATCCGCATCATCTCGGTCCCGTCCTGGATCATGCTGGGCCTGTGGTTCATCTTCCAGCTTTTCGGCGGCGCGGGCAGCAGCGCCGATGATGGCGGCGTGGCCTACTGGGCCCATGCCGGCGGCTTCGTCGCGGGGCTGATCCTGACCCTGCCGCTTTTCCTGCGCCGGGGCGGTCCGGCCTATTGGGACCGCACCGAAGGCCACCCGCCGCACCCGGAGGCGAAATACAAGCTCAGCCGCACGAACATCCCCAGGGTCACCCGCAAATGACCCTGCACAAGGCCAGCTGCCATTGCGGCGCGGTGCGCTTCACCGTCGATATCGACGGCACCATCGAGGGGGCGATGCGCTGCACCTGTTCCTTCTGCCGCCGCCGCGCCGCGCCCAATATCAGCGTGCCGCTCGACCGCCTGACCATCACCGATGGTACCGACAACCTGACGCTCTACACCTGGGGCACCGGCACGGCACAGCACTATTTCTGCAAGACCTGCGGGATCTACACCCACCACCAGCGCCGCTCGGACCCCACTGAATACGGCGTGAACCTGGGCTGCATCGACGGCCAGAACCCGGCCCATTACGAGCCGATCCCGTGGAACGACGGGATCAACCACCCCTCCGACGCGAAAAAGACCTAAGGCGTTTCCGGGTCAGTCTGAAACATGCATCGCTTTTTGCGTCTCAAGAGGCAGCGAAAAGCGATCCGGTGTGTCCCGGAAATGCTCTGGACCGGCCTCAGGTGTTGCGGATGATCCCGGCGAACTTGTCGAAAATCGCCTCGTTGGCGCACACCACGTCGCCCCGCTCCAGCAACTCGGCGCCCGGCGTCAGCGGCTCGACGAACCCGCCCGCCTCTTTCACGATGATCACGCCCGCGGCAATGTCCCAGGCGTTCAGCCTGCGCTCCCAGAACCCCTCGTAGCGGCCCGCCGCCACATAGGCCATGTCCAGCGCCGCCGAGCCCCAGCGCCGCACGCCGGCGCAGGTCGGCATCAGCCGCGCCAGGTCCTGCAAGGTCGCCGGCAGGTCGCCGCGCCCGCCGAACGGCACGCCGGTGGCAAAGATCGACTCGATCAGCTTGGACCGCCCCGACACCCGCAGCCGCTTTTCGTTGATGAACGCGCCCTCGCCCTTCTCGGCCAGGAACATCTCGTCCTTGGCGGCGTCAAAGATTACCCCCGCCACGACCTGCCCCTTGTGCTCCAGCGCGATCGAGACGCACCAATGCGGCAGCCCGTGCAGGAAATTCGTCGTCCCGTCCAGCGGGTCCACGATCCAGCGCCGCGTCGGGTCCTGGCCCTCTTCCTCGCCGCCTTCCTCGGCCAGCCAGCCATAGGTCGGCCGCGCGCCCATCAGCTCTTCCTTCAGGATCGCCTCGGCGGCGATGTCGGCGCGGCTGACGAAATCGCCCGCGCCCTTCATGCTGACCTGCAGGTTCTCGACCTCGCGGAAATCCTTGACCAGCGACCGCCCCGCCTTGCGCGCGGCTTTCAGCATGATGTTGAGATTGGCACTGCCGGGCATGTCTGGGGCTCCTTTGGGGTCAGGCCGCGCGTATACGCGGGCCTGCTCCAGCCTGCAAGAGGCCGCAGACGCCGGCGCGGCGACACCCCCTTTCCACGCAAGCACCCTGCCCCTAGGTTGGCGCCGAAACGGCAACAGGAGTCGGCGCCATGGACAAGGTCAGCTTCACCCAGATGAAGGACGGCACCAAAGAGGATTACGAGTTCCTCAACGAGCACGAGATCAACCACACGAAACACACCGCCAAGCGCCTGATGAAGGCGCTGGTGGAGCTGGACGAAAGCCTGTCGGGCTACCAGATCACGCGCCTCGGACATTCCCTGCAATCGGCCACCCGCGCCTGGCGCGACGGCGCGGATACCGACTGGGTCGTCGGCGCGCTTCTGCACGATATCGGCGACATCTACGCGCCCTACAATCACGACGAATACGCCGCCACGATCCTGAAACCCTTCGTGCGCGAACAGGTCACCTGGTGCGTCGCCACCCATGGCGATTTCCAGATGCTCTATTACGGCCACCACCTCGACGGGGCCGACCCCAACAAGCGCGACCGCCACGCCGGGCATGCGTATTTCGACGACTGCGCCGAATTCTGCGAACGCTGGGACCAGGCCTCGTTCGACCCCGGCTACAACACCTTGCCGCTCGAGTTTTTCGCGCCCATGGTCGAGGAGGTCTTCGCCCGCACGCCCTATGATCCTCAGGTGATCCGACCCGGCGCACGCGAACCACTGGTGAACCCGGAGGTGGCGGCGGCGCGCTGAGTCCGAAGACGGGTTAAAGGGGCCAGCCCCTCACGTTGAAACTGCGTTTCAACGCTCACCCCGGGATATTTTCGGCCAGAGGAAAAGCCTGCCTCTTTCCCTTGCCCCGCGCTTTCGGTATTCGACCCAAGACCTTATTTCCAAGCACGGGACCTGCATCATGGCGATGGAAAAGACCTTCAACGCAGCCGAGGCCGAACCGCGCCTCTCGACCGCCTGGGAAGAGAGCGGCGCCTTCAAGGCCGGCGCCAATGCCAGGCCCGGGGCCGAGACCTTTTCCATCATGATCCCGCCCCCCAACGTGACGGGCAGCCTGCACATGGGCCACGCCTTCAACAACACGTTGCAGGACATCCTGATCCGCTGGCACCGGATGCGCGGCTTCGACACGCTGTGGCAGCCCGGCACCGACCACGCCGGCATTGCCACGCAGATGGTGACCGAGCGCGACATGGCCGCCAACGGCGAGCCCACGCGCGTCGAGATGGGCCGCGAAGAGTTCGAGAAACGCGTCTGGCAACAAAAGATCAAGTCGCGCGGCACCATCATCGGCCAGCTGAAGCGCCTCGGCGCTTCCTGCGACTGGTCGCGCGAGGCCTTCACCATGTCCGGCGCGCCCTCGGCCCCCGAGGGTGAGGAAGGCAATTTCCACGACGCCGTCATCAAGGTCTTCGTGGACATGTACGAAAAAGGCCTGATTTATCGCGGCAAGCGGCTGGTCAACTGGGACCCGCATTTCGAGACGGCCATCTCCGATCTGGAAGTCGAGAATACCGAGGTTGCGGGCCACATGTGGCATTTCAAATATCCGCTGGCGGGCGGCGCGACCTACACTTATGTCGAGCGCGACGACGATGGAAATGTCGTGTTGGAGGAGACGCGCGACTATATCTCCATCGCCACCACGCGGCCTGAGACCATGCTGGGCGACGGCGCGGTCGCAGTTCACCCGTCGGATGAACGCTACGCGCCAATCGTGGGGAAACTCTGCGAAATTCCAGTCGGACCGAAAGAGCATCGTCGCCTCATTCCCATCATAACGGACGAATATCCGGACCCCGATTTCGGCTCGGGCGCGGTCAAGATCACCGGCGCGCATGACTTCAACGACTACGGCGTGGCGCAGCGCGGCGGCATCCCCATGTACCGCCTGATGGACACCAAGGGCGCGATGCGCGACGACGGCTCCCCCTATGCGAAGATGGCCGAGATCGCCATGGCCGTGGCCAAGGGCGAGCGCAGCCTTACCGAGGCCGAGGCCGACACGATCAACCTCGTCCCCGACGACCTGCGCGGCCTCGACCGCTTCGAGGCGCGTGAAAAGGTCGTCCAGCAGATCACCGATGAGGGTCTGGCGGTCATGGTCCCCGTCCAACACGAGGACAAGAGTAGGCCGGGGTTCACCCCGGCCCCCGAGGACGGCGCCGAGCCGGGGTCAACCCCGGCCTACCTCCCGCTCGTTGAATCGAAGCCAATCATGCAGCCCTTCGGCGATCGCTCGAAGGTGGTAATCGAGCCGATGCTGACCGATCAGTGGTTCGTCGCCACCGACAAGATCGTCGGCCCCGCCATCGAGGCGGTGAAATCCGGCGACGTCACCATCATGCCAGAGCAGGACCGCAAGGTATATTTCAACTGGCTGGAAAACATCGAGCCCTGGTGCATCTCGCGCCAGCTCTGGTGGGGGCACCAGATTCCGGTCTGGTACGGCTTTGACCTCAGCGCACCCGATTTCCGCGACCGCGAAGGCGATGGCGCGCTGGATCTCGTTGAAATGCTTGAGGTTCTCAACGAAAGCCACTTCGCCCCGCTGATGGAATGCGGCCACGATTTCGAGGCGACCGCACAGGCCTTCACCGCGCAGCTGACCGACCTGCCCACGCCGCTGGCCTCGATGACCGTGGTCGAGGCGAAGGACCGCGAGGATGCGCTGCACAAGCTCGCCTCCAGCCTTGCCGACTACACGGCCAGCCAGGATCCCACGCATCTGGTCTACCCGGTCTGGCGCGACCCCGACGTGCTCGACACCTGGTTTTCCTCGGGGCTCTGGCCCATCGGCACGCTGGGCTGGCCCGAAAAGACGCCCGAACTGGAAAAATACTTTCCCACCAGCGTGTTGGTCACCGGCTTTGACATCATCTTCTTCTGGGTCGCCCGGATGATGATGATGCAATACGCCGTCGTGGGCGAAAAGCCGTTCTCGGACGTCTATGTCCACGCCCTCGTCCGCGACGAGAAGGGCAAGAAGATGTCCAAGTCGCTCGGCAACGTGCTCGACCCGCTGGAGCTGATCGACGAGTACGGCGCCGACGCCGTCCGCTTCACCCTGACGGCCATGGCCGCCATGGGGCGCGACCTGAAGTTGTCGCCGCAACGCATTGCAGGATATAGGAATTTCGGCACCAAGCTCTGGAACGCCGCCCGTTTCGCCGAAATGAACGAGGCGGTTGGCAGCACCGGCGCCATTCCGCAACCGAAACAGACCGTAAACCGTTGGATTCTCGGCGAAACCGCCAAGACCAAGGCGCTCGTCGATTCCGCGTTGTCGCAATACCGCTTCAACGATGCCGCCAACACGCTTTACGCCTTCGTCTGGGGCACGGTCTGCGACTGGTATGTCGAGTTCTCCAAGCCGCTCCTGCTGGACGGCACGGGCGAGGTGAAGCAGGAAACGCAGGACACAATGGCCTGGGTCATCGACCAGTGCCTGATCCTGCTGCACCCCATCATGCCCTTCATCACCGAAGAGCTCTGGGGCACGCTGGCCAGCCGCGACGAGATGCTGATCCACGCCGACTGGCCCGGCTATGGCGACGAGCTGATCGACGCCGAGGCCGACGCCGAGATGAACTGGGTCATCGCCCTGATCGACAGCGTCCGCTCGGCCCGCGCGCAGGTCCATGTGCCGGTGGGCCTCTACACGCCGCTTCTGGTCACCGAGTTCTCGAAATCCGCGCGCCTTGCCTGGGACAACAACGCCACGATGATCAAGCGCCTTGCCCGGATCGAGGCCCTGGAAGTCGTCGAAAGCTTCCCCAAGGGCTGCATCACCATTCCAGCCGAGGGCGCCAGTTTCGGCCTGCCCCTGGCCGATGTCATCGACGTGGCCGAGGAAAAGGCCCGGCTGGAAAAGACCCTCAGCAAGCTGGAAAAGGAACTGGGCGGTCTGCGCGGCCGGCTGGGCAATCCCAAGTTCGTCGAAAGCGCCCCCGACGAGGTGGTCGAGGAAGCCCGCGAGAACCTCGCCGCCCGGGAAGAGGAAGAGAGCAAGCTGCGCGCCGCCCTCGACCGTCTGGCCGAACTGGGCTGAAAAATCCCGGCTTTTTCTTGCTTGAAATACTCATAACGCCACGTCCGCCCCGGGCGTGGCGTTAACCTTTCCGGGTGCCGGACAATGGCACCGACGCGATGCCACCCAAATACCGACGCGATACCGACGCGGGTTTCGGGCGTTAACCTCTCTCCCCTTCGCCTTGCACCCGGCCCGGCTTTGACGTTACCTCTCTGCATGACCGGCCCACGCTACACCGATATCGTCCGCGCCCTGCCCGCCTCGGTCCCCTTCGTCGGCCCCGAGGTCCGCGAGCGCGAAACAGCCACCCCGTTTGCCGCCCGTCTCGGCGCCAACGAGAACGTCTTCGGCCCCTCGCCCGAGGCCATCGCGGCGATGCAGGAGGCGGTGGGCGACATCTGGAAATACAGCGACGCCACCAGCCATGATCTGCGCCGCGCCCTGGCCGCGCATCACCGCGTGGACCCTGAAAATATCGTTGTGGGCGAAGGGATTGACGGGCTTCTGGGCTATCTGGTGCGCTTGCTGATCGAACCCGGCGATGCCGTCGTCACCTCCGACGGGGCCTACCCCACCTTCAACTACCACGTGGCGGGCTTCGGTGGCGACCTGCACAAGGTGCCCTACAAGGACGACCACGAGGATCCGGCCGCGCTCTTAACCAAAGCGAAAGAGGTTGGCGCGAAACTCGTCTACCTCGCCAACCCCGACAATCCGATGGGCACCTGGCATGACGGGGCGACACTCCGCGCCGCGCTTGACGACCTGCCACCGGGCTGTCTTCTGATGCTGGACGAAGCCTATATCGAATTCGCCCCCGACGGCACCGCGCCGGAGATACCCATATACGACCCGCGCGTCATCCGAATGCGCACCTTTTCAAAGGCTTACGGCATCGCAGGCGCCCGCATCGCCTATGCCATGGGCGCGCCCGACCTGATCCGCAGCTTTGACAAGATTCGCAATCATTTCGGCGTCAATCGCGTGGCCCAGGCCGGTGCCCTGGCCGCCCTTCAGGACGAGGACTGGCTGGCCAAGACGATCGCACGCATGGCCGAGGCCCGCGACCGCATCGCCGAGATCGCCGCCGCCAACGGCCTGCACAGCCTGCCCTCGGCGGCCAATTTCGTCGCCGTGGATTGCGGCCGCGATGGTGATTTCGCCCGCGCGGTCCTGAACGATCTGATCGGGCGTGGCCTTTTCGTGCGCATGCCGGGTGTCGCCCCGCTCAACCGCTGCATCCGCATCAGCTGTGGCCGCCCGCAGGACCTCGATCTGCTGGCAGAGACCCTGCCCAAGGCGTTGGCCGCAGCCCGTGCGTAGAAATTAACTGACAGCAGCGGGTCCTGCATTAAGATCACGGGCATGAGACGCCGCCAGATGCCCGAAGCACCGAATTACACCAATGCCGCACTGGTCATGGGGCTGGTCAATTTGCTTTGGATTTTCATGGCCTTGTGGATGGTGTTCGGCCTGCCGGTGGTGATGGCGGTGGGCTATGGGCTGAACCTGCTGATCACCCGATTCAGCCGCTCGAACGCCTAAGGCGCGGCCAGAACCTGCGCCGCCCTCTGCACCGCGCCGTCGCCATGCGCGATATTCAGCGCAGTCAGCCCCGCCTCGGCAGCCCCCAGCACGCCCAGCAGCGCGTGACCGTTCAGATGCCCCATATGCCCGATCCGGAAATAGCCGGTGCTGCGCGGGTCATCCTCGGTCTGCATGCCCAATCCGATCCCCAGCGTGACGCCCATATGCGCCTCGACCCACTGGCGCAGGTCTTCGCCCAAGGGCTTGCCAACCGCCAGCGAGGTCACCGCTCGACTGCGCTGTGCCGCGTCCGCAATGTTCAACCTCAGCGGCCCCTCCGCGCCCCAGACCTCGCACGCGGCCCAGACCGCGCGGGCCAGCCGCTCGTGCCGGGCCCAGACGGCCTCGACCCCCTCTTCTCCAAGCATATCAAGGGCTTCGCGCAGACCGTACAGGTGATGCGTCGGCGCCGTGCCACCGAAATACTGGTAGAACAATTCCGGCTCGGTGCGCGGCACCCAATCCCAATACCGGCTGACGCGCGGGACCGTCCGGCGCACATCCGAGGCCTTGTCGTTGAAAAATACGAATCCCAGCCCCGGCGGCGTCATCAGCCCCTTCTGGCTGCCCGCGACCATCACGTCGACGCCCCAAGCGTCCATCTCGAACCGGTCACAGGCCAGCGAGGCAATGCAGTCGGCCGCCAGCAGCGCGGGATGCCCCACCGCGTCCATCGCCGCCCGCACCGCAGGCACATCGTTCAGAACCGAAGAAGACGTGTCCACATGCGTGACCAGCACCGCCTTGATTTCATGTGCTTTATCCGCGCGCAGCGCGTCCTCGACCGCCTGACAGTCAACCGGCGCCTGCCGCCCGAAATCCAGCAACTGCACCTCGATCCCGCGCGCCTCGGCGACCTCGGCCCAGCCATGCCCGAACCGCCCCGTCGCCAGCACCAACACCTTTTCCCCGGGCTGCACCGTGTTGGCCAGGCTCGCCTCCCACGCGGCGTGTCCGTTGCCAATATAGATCGCCGCGTGGCCCCTGGTGCGCGCGACCCCGCACAAGTCCGCCACCAGCTTCGGCATCATGTCCACCAGCTCGCCCGCATAGATGTTGGGCGAGGCGCGGTTCATCGCGCGCAGCACCCGGTCGGGCATGACCGAAGGGCCGGGAATGGCCAGGTAGGGGCGTCCGCCGGCACCGCTCATTACACGTCTCCACGTCAAGAATTGCGTGCAACTTAGCCGCATCCCGGGCGCCGTCAATCGCCGTTCCTTGCCACGGGCGCGACCTGCCCCTACATGGGGGCGTCACCGGACCATGGCGAAGGGCCCAGATGAATTTCTTCAAGCGGATCAGCAACTGGGAACGCGACTTGCGCGCGTCTTACAACACCGACCTGTCGACGCCGGAAAACCGCCGCCGTGCGCGTATCTACAACCTGTGGTTCGACCACGAGATCCTGCGCACCGTCTGGACCAACTTCTTTCAGATCGCACCGGGCGTCTATCGCTCCAACCACCCGACGCTGAAACGTTTCGCCAGGATGAAGGCCAAGGGCATCAACACGGTGCTCAACCTGCGCGGCGATTACCCGTCGGCGCATTACCACACCGAGGTCGAAACCTGTCGCAAACTGGGCCTGAACCTCGTCAGCATCAGCCTTCAGGCCCGCCATGCCCCCCCTGCCGAGGACCTGCTGGCGCTGATCGACACGTTCCGAACGCTGGAGAAGCCGTTCGTCATGCATTGCAAGTCCGGCGCCGACCGGGCCGGCCTCGCCTCGGCGATCTATCTTCTGGTGATCGAAGGGGCACCGATCGACATCGCCCGCCGCCAGCTTGGCCTGCGCTATCTGCATGTCCGGCGCTCCAAGACGGGCACGCTCGACCATATCTTCGACGTCTACGAGGCCCGCAACGCGCAGGCGCCCATCTCGTTCGAGGACTGGCTTCGGACCGAATACGATCACCTGGGCCTGCAGGCCGATTTCCAGGCCACGTACAAACCGTGGTTCTGAACGCGCGTCAGTAGCGCCGCGCCAGCTCCTCGGGGCGCGCCCCCGCAAGATACCGCAGCAGCAACAGCAGGTTGCGCCCGCCCCGGCGCAGCCACCCCTCGCGCCTGTAGCGCTCCGCGCTGGTGGTCGCGACGGCACCAAGCAGCGTGATCCGCCGCCCCAGCGCCTGCGCCATGGCCACGTCTTCCATCAACGGGATGTCGCGGTAGCCGCGCGCCGCATCATACATTATGCGCGGGATCAACAGCCCCTGATCGCCATATGGCAACCCGAAGAGCCTGCTGCGCAGATTGGCCCATCCCGCCACCAGCCTTGGCGCCACGCCCCTGGCGTCGAACGCCAGCCGGAACGCCGCCGCGCCGCGCCCCGCCGCGATATGGTCCTTGACGATCTCGGCCCAGCCTGGCGACAAAACGCTGTCGGCATGCAGAAACAGCAGCCAATCGCCCTGCGCCACCGCTGCCCCGCGTCGCAACTGCCCCCCGCGGGACGCCGCCCCTTCGACCAGCCTCGCGCCGGCAGCCTCCGCGACCCGAACCGTCGCGTCGTCGGATCCCCCGTCGGAAATCACCAGCTCCCGGATCAGCCCGGCCTCCAGCCCTTCGGCCAGGGCGGGCAACGAGCGCCGCAGCCCGGCTTCGGCATTCAGTGTCGGCATCACCACGGAAAGTTTCGCGCGCATCGCTGCTGGCCCTGTCAATTCACACCGATTTTCTTATATGACGGCCATGACAAAGACGAGGCCCTCCATGACCCGCAGGATATTTCAGATCACCGGCCCCGAGGCGCGCGATTTCCTTCAGGGGCTGGTCACCAACGACATCAGGAAGCTGGACCACGGATTGGTCTACGCCGCGATGCTGACGCCGCAGGGCAAGTACCTGGCCGATTTCTTCCTTGTGCCCCGGGACGGCGAGATCCTCCTGGACGTCGCGGCAGACCTGGCCGATGGCCTGGTGCAGCGGCTCAACATGTACAAGCTGCGCGCCGATGTGCAGATCACCGAGACGGATCTTGCGGTCTGGCGCGGCACCGGCGAACGGCCCGACGGGGCCTTCGATGATCCGCGCCATTCGGCGCTTGGATGGCGTCTCTATGGCGCCGAGGCGGGCGATGACAGCAGCGATTTCGACGCGATCCGCGTCGCCCATTGCATCCCGGAAACCAACATCGAACTTACGCCCGACACCTTCATCCTGGAAGCCGGGTTCGAGCGGCTGAACGGCGTGGATTTCCGCAAGGGGTGTTACGTCGGGCAGGAAGTGACCGCGCGGATGAAGCACAAGACCGAATTGCGCAAGGGGTTCGCCTCGGTCGATCTGGAGGGCAGCGCCCCGGTCGGCACGGCGATCACGGCCGACGGCAAGCCTGCGGGGACGCTGTTCACCCAATCGGGCAATCGCGCCATCGCCTATCTTCGATTCGATCGGGCCACCGGAACGATGCAGGCTGAGGACGCAACCCTGCGCCTGCCCGACTGATGCGACGTCTCGCCGCAGCCGCCGAGGCGGCCGGGCGGTACCGGCTCAGGCGCGCTCGGCGTATTCCATCGTCTCGGTGTTGACGACGATCTCTTCGTCGGGTCCGACGAAGGGCGGCACCATGACCTTGACACCATTGTCCAGAATGGCCGGCTTGAAGCTGTTGGCGGCCGTCTGTCCCTTCACGACCGGCTCCGTCTCGACCACGCGGCAGTTCACTTTCTGCGGCAGGGTCGCGTTCAGCGCCTCGTTTTCATAGAATTCTACGGTGATTGTCATGCCATCCTGCAAGAATGGCCGACGCTCGCCCAGAAGGTCGGCAGGCAATTCGATCTGTTCGTAAGTCTCTGAATCCATGAACACAAACATACCGTCGGTTTCATAGAGAAACTGCTGATCCTTCTGTTCGAGGCGCACACGTTCGACTTTGTCCGCGCTTCTGAACCGTTCGTTAAGCTTTGATCCGTTACGAAGGTTGCGCAGTTCGACCTGGGCGAACGCGCCACCCTTGCCGGGCTTGACGTGGTCGACTTTGACGGCGCTCCAAAGGCCGCCATTGTGTTCCAGGACATTACCGGGACGTATCTCGTTTCCGTTGATTTTGGGCATTGTGGCGAAACCATGACAAGAGGTTGATCGATGTTCGCCCAAACCTATATCTAGTCGTGTGATGTCATGCAAGACGACGACATATCGTGCTGCATTCGCAGCAAGCCATGCAAACCGCGCAGACGTGTTATGCGTTTCGGGACTATCCGAATCGCTGAAAACCCGTCATAACCGGCGCCACGCCTGAGACACAAGAGCAATAAAAACAAGGACGAAACATGAAAGATTTCGTTGACGGTACGGCTTTCAATGCAGAGCAAGGAAACCGTGCCCGCAAACTTTTCGCAGCCGTCGTACTGGCTGCTCTGGACGACGCGATTGCCGACGACAAGAAATACGGCAATGGCCCGGAACAAATTGCCCGCTGGGCGCGCTCTCGCGATGGTCGCGAAGTGCTGTCCTGCGCGGGCATTGACCCGAACGAACGGGTGGTCTCCGGCCTGATGGATTTTGTGGGCAAGGGTGTGCGCACCTCGGTTGCCCTGTCGCGCGAGGAAAGCGAGCGTCGCAACGCCGCCGCGCAGGCCGAAGCCGCCTGATCCTCCACGTCGTCGAATTAGAATTTGCCCCGCCTCACTGGCGGGGCTTTTTCGTTCCTGGGGTCATGTTGCGACAACGAAGGCGCCACGGAACTCCAGCCAAGGCCGCAGCCCCCGGCCCGGCGCTCTCCGATCTTGTCCTGACACCCGGCAGCAAGGCCACCCTCGCCGTTCTGGCGGCACTCCGTGCCGATGGCAGGGATGTGAGCCTCGCCGCAAGTCTGCGGCAAGGCGCCGCGGCCATGTCCTCGGGCTTTGCGGCGGCGACCATGTACCTGGACGCACCCGGCATGGCTCCCGGTCTCGGCCACCTGGGCCACGCCCATCCTGCATTCGGAAAATTGCCTGACGCGCCTGCAAGCGGACGACGGGCGCCAGGCTGGATGGCTATGAATTCACCCCGGCCGGACCGAAAGCGTCGCCGTTATTCCAGTTCCTGGCCCATCAACGCGCGATGGATCTCGCGGCGTACCAGCTTGCGGACGTTTCTGGTGATACGCTCCCCCAGGGTGCCCTGCAATTCCTGCCGAACGATTTCACTCACCAGGTCGCGCAGGGCGTCCTCGTCGAGAACCGCATCGGTGTCTTCGCGGTACCAGGTCTCCGCGCCCCGGGCCGTGTCCGCGCCCTGCTCCTCCGGGCTCTCACCGAAAGACCCGTCAGCCTCGCCCGGCGATGTCGACTCGCCGGAGGCGGAGGTGTCGGGCGACGGCATTTCATCTGGGGCGTCGTCCTGCGACGACTCCGCCGTGTCGTGATGCGCGGCCCTCGGAATGAAAACCGGGGTCGCGGTCTCGACGTGATCTTCCCAGGGAAGAGGCTCGGTCCGTCCGCCGGCATAGGCGTCTTCGGAGGCGCCATCGGGCTCCCACTGGTCCTCACGGGCGGCCACGGCGGCTTCGACCTCCGCGATCCGCGCCTCGAGTTCCGATGTTTCCGGCTCGCGGTCCAGTGCTTCGGTTGCGTCCTCGGGCACGTCCGGATCGGTATAGTCGAAGGCCACGTCGTCGTCGACAAAAGCCGCGGTTTCGAAATCCGCGCCTGTTTGCGCATCCCCGTCGTCCGGCAGAGTATCATCCTGCCGGTCATCGGCGGAATCGTCAGACGTGTCTTCGGCCGTATCTTCGGCGGTCAGCCAGTCCTTGAGATGCGCATCATCCTCCGTCCGCATGTCGCCATGCGACGCGGCCATGGCATCGTCGTCGGCCTCGGGCCAGGGTTCGGCCGTCTCGCCCACCTGCGAGTCATCCTCGCTATGGTTGTCCCATGCGTCCGCGGATTGGTCATCAACCTCCTCGGTGTCTGACCCGGCGGCCTCGACAGTCGAGTCGGGCGTGACCTGCCACTGTTCCAGCGCCAGGTGCTCGGCGTCGTCCCCCGCTGGGTCGGCGGCGACATCTTCCTCCTCCGGCCTGACCCGGAATGACGGTGTCAGCACCAGCCGCGCTTCGCCAGGCCCGGCGGCACCCTGGGGTTCCAGCGCGCGGTCTTCCGCGTCTGCGCTCTGTGTCGATGTACTCGGGCCCGATGCCCCGTGCCGTGGTTCCGCCACGTGCGATTCGAAACGTTTATCAGCCGAGACCAGCCGGCGGATAGACGACAGGACGTCCTCGATTTCCGCATTCGAGACGGGATCAGACATGCTCAACTACCATTCTTGCCTGCGCGACAGTCTAGCGACTGGCGCAAATTCGCACAACATTTTAGAACGCCGCCTTTTAAACGCTTTTGCGCACCGGGCGGTATCGTCCCGGGCCGTTACTGCCGCCCGAGCGATTTCAGGACCCGGTCCAGCTGCTTGCCCTGCCTGCTGATCGGCACCGGAGCGTCCTTCACCAGGTTGTAATAGGCCGCCGGATCATAGGTCTGCACGTTGAGCTTCAGGTCCTTGGCCGTCAGCTGTCCGATGGCCGAAAGCACCTGGTAGGCTGCAACCGCCACGTCCACATCGGCCGAGATCAGGTTGCTGCGCGCGTTCAGAAGTTCCTGCTCGGCGTTCAGCACGTCCAGCGTCGTCCGCGCTCCCAGCGTCGCTTCCTCGCGCACACCGCGAAAGGCGACCTGCGCCGCACGCACCTGCTCGCGGCTCGCCTCGCGCACGACCCGCGCCGATTGCAGGATCGCAAAGGCGTTGCCCACATCCTGAATGACGGCGCGACGCACCACGTGCAGATTGCCACGCGCCGCGTCCCGCTGCGCCTGTGCCTGGCGCTTGGCCGAGCTCAGCAGACCGCCCTGATAGATCGGCGCCTGCATGTTCAGCCCCACACTGCCCGAGCGCGTGTAATCGCTGCTGTCCAGATCCTCGCCGACTCCCAGCCGCCCCTGGGCCGTGAACCGTGGCTTCATCGCGGCGTCGGCGGCAAGGATCGTCAAATCGGCCGAGGCAACCTGCCGCTGGGCCTGCAGGATATCCGGATGATTGCGGGCCGCGATGTTCTTCGAGGCCTCGATCCCGGCGGAAAGATTCGGCAACCCACCCGGCGTCCGCAAGGTACCCGGCGTGCGCCCGACGACGGCGCGGTATTCCTCCACCGCTTGCGCAAGATTGCCCTGCGCTTCCGCCAGTTCACCCTCGGTGCTGGCAACCCGCGCCTCGGCTTGCGCGACATCCGTGCGCGTGACCTCGCCGACCTCGAAACGGTCCCGCGCGGCCCTCAGCTCCTGCCGCAGAAGACGCAGGTTGTTTTGCCGCAAGGACACGAACTCGCGGTTGCGCTGCACATTGTAAAACGCCGCAACGGCGCGCAGCAGAACCTGCTGCTCGATGCTGCGCAACGACTCACGCGTCGCCAGAACCGTCTCTTTCGCCGCATCGATGCGGAATCGGGTCTGTCCGAAATCGAACAACAACAGTTCCAGCACGATGCCGGTGTTGAAATTCGTACTGCGGACCGGATTGATCAGGCCACTGGTCTTCGCCTTGCCGAAATCCCGCGTGATGTCCGCGGTCCAGTTGATGATCGGGCGCAACTGCGACACGGCCTGCGCGACATCCTCGTCGGCGGCCCGCAACAGGGCGCGGTTCTGTTCGAGCAACCCGCTGTACTCGTAGGCCCAGGCCAGCGCCTCGCCCAGCGTTTCGGATTTTGCAGCCCCCGCCAGGCCGGTCATCCCGGCCACCGCAACCGCACCCGCGAGCAAACACGCTCTGATCGACGACAGCGCGCGCCCCTTGGAAACGCGGCCCCTACCGGCCGTCACTTGCGCCCCGCAGGTCATAGCGAAAACGCCGCTTGTCGTTCGAAGCCCGGCAGAACCGGGGCCCCGGCGTTGAAGTCGAAACGCCAATTCATCGCGCCATCCACCTTGTAGCCCACACGTACCGCTCCCAGCCGGCCCTCGGCGAAGAGACAGGCCATGCGGCCGCCCTCCTTCAGCTGGTCGGTGATCGTCTCCGGCAGTTCGTCAACCGCGCCCTGGATCATGATCACATCGTAGGGCCCGTGCTCGGCCGCGCCCTCGGCCAGGGGGCCCTCATGCACGATGACGTTGTCGGCTCCACGCTCCGACAGGATCGAGCGCGCCTCCTCTGCCAGGTCTTCGTTCTCCTCGACCGCGACGACCGCCTCGGCCATGCGGGCCGCGACGGCAGAGGAGTATCCAAGCCCGCATCCCAGATCGAGCACCAGCTCGTTCGACCGGATATCCAGCGCATCCAGCATCTTGGCCAGGGTCCGGGGTTCGAGCACGACGCGCCCGCCCCCGAGGTCGATGTTCTCCCCGACATATGCCGCCTCTCTCAGGTGGCGGGGCACGAACGCCTCGCGGGCAACCGCGAGCATCGCATCGATGATTGGAAACTTGGTGACGTCGGCCGGGCGCACTTGCGTATCGACCATCATGGTCCGGCGTGCGGAGTAATCCGTCATTGGACGTTCCTGTAGCTGCATTGTCCTCACGGAGTTTCTGCCACAAACCCTCGACCCTCACAATGCCCATAACCCCGTAAGCGTCAGAGCGACCCTTTGAAGCAACACTGCGCGCGACGCCGCAAAGGCACGCCGCGCCCAGGTCCGACGTGACCGCCCGCGTCCCCCGTCCCACCCGGCGGACGCGATCCCCATGCGCGGATCGTCCCGGACGTCGTTATGAGCGCGGTGGTATCGCAGCGCTCGGAAGACCGAAACACCGGCCAGAACGCGTGCGTCACGCCGGTCTTCACCGACGGCAAAGGCGACCGCTGGCACCGAAGCTTTCCAGATCCGCGCGCGGGGTCTGGACAACGCCTGCACGAAACACTAATCAGGCATCTCAGGCCGATCGGCCCACCACGGACGGCGAGTTGGCGGAGTGGTGACGCAGCGGATTGCAAATCCGTGTACACCGGTTCGATTCCGGTACTCGCCTCCAAATTCTCCCCGTGAATGACAGCACCCTAGGGGGAACTTCCGCTGTCATTAACGCATTCAGCCCCATCTTTGGGCCTGATTTAGCAGATTACTTGCAGTAAACCCTCTTGAACAAGACCCGGGTCAGTGGCGCCGACACAAGGGTGCGGACACCGTGGTTGGCCTTCACGACGCTTCCAGAAACCGGCTGCCACGCGGATCATGCGTTGTCTGCCGGGGCGGCCCGCAGATGATCGGCCAGCCTGTGAGCCAGGGCAACGATCATCAGCGTTGGATTGGCATGCCCGCTGGTTGCGAAGACCGAAGCGCCCGCGATGTAAATGTTGGAAAAGCCGTGCACGCGGCAATCCGCGTCGACGACGCCTTTCCTCGGATCCGTGGCCATCCGCGTCGTACCGGAGGAATGCGCCATGTCGATGATCGTCGCCGGAGCATCGCCGCCATCGCGCACCCAGGGGTCAAGCCTCGGACATGGCAGCCCGGCACGCTCGAACTCAAGCGCGACCAATTCGCCCAGTCGCGCCAATGTGCGCGTTTCCCGCTCTCCCACGCGCCACTGTACGAGAGGCAGTGGCTGACCGAAGCGATCGACCCGGTCCGACAAGGATACTCTGTTCTCGGCATTCGGAGCCTGCTCGCATATCGCCTGAACGGCCAGACCCGTAAGCTTGTGCGGCATGCCGCCGGTAAGGTACTCCTCGGCGGCGAAATTCGGGCGGAAGCGAAGAACCTGTTCGACGGCGAAACGGGTCAAGCCGGTGGGAAATCGCGGGTGCTGCGCTGCCATGCGCGCGAGACCCTTTGCGATGATACCCGGTGAGCGCAGGACGTTCGCGATATCCTGCAACGTGTTTTCGCTTTGCCCTTTGAGAATCCGCTTCGCCGCCGGAAGCGGATCGTCAGCCGCGCGTTCGCTCGGCATGAACACCGCGCAGTTCAGCAATTCTTCCTTCTGCTGAACTGCGGCCGTCGGGGCCAGGCCCCGCATGTACATGCTGGTGCCGTGTTCGGTTCTCAGTCCGAAAAAGCCGAACATCCTGGACATTGGTATGATCGCGTCGTCTTCGAAATGTGCGACCACCGCACTTGGATGATCCATAAGATAGCGCCCGACGACACCATGACGGTTCCCCAGCCCACGACCGGGTTGGTCCGGGGAATTCAAAAGAAGCCGGGCGTTCTCGATCGCGCTCGCCGCGAGCACGACCTGCCGGGCAGGAATGACCCGGGTCGCACCTTTAGCATCGGCGACACGCATCCCCGTGACACGCCCGCCCGCGGCATCGCACAAAATGGTCAGCGCGGTCGCCCCGGTCACGACGCGGCAGTTCCGTGGCTGGTTCTTCCGAAATTCATGGCCCATCTGCATGACTTCCATCGGCGCGATACGCGAACGCGCGAACTGCCAGAAATACGAACCAAGCACATCCCGGTCCGGGCAAGGCACTGGCGCCTCTCGGTTCATCAGCGCCCAAAGCTCTTCGTCATAGCAGTTCGGACCCAGATTGAGGGTACGTGCCGCGCGCTCGAGCGGCTCGGCAAGGTCGCCGGCCGAGATGGGCCAACCACTGTCTGGCAACCAGCTACGGGCGGAGAAGTCGATCGCGTCGAAGGCTGCCGATTTGCCCGCCCAGGCTTGAGTGGAACCACCCAGCACACGGCAACGAACACCGAAGCCCTGCCTGGCGTGATCCCACAAGTCCGTTTGCGCACCGTGAAAATCGCGGCGACGGGCTTGCTGGTCCTCGTTCCAGAGCCCCGGCTCGGTATCGACGGCATTCAGGGCCTCGGCCGCTTCGGTTTCCTCCAGACCGCCGCTTTCCAGCACCAGCACCTCGCGCTCTGTCCCCGCGAGGCCCTGTGCCACGGTCAGCCCTGCGGCCCCGCCGCCGACGATCACGACATCCGACGGCAATTCCTCGCACGGATCGATCTCGTGCAGATCACGCATGCGCCACGTCTGCCGGCTCGGCCGGGCGGGCACGCGACGGGCGCCGTCGCCTTCAACCATGGCGAATCATGTCGTCGTCGACCTGCTGAAAGCCCGGATCGCGGGCGCGCAGCGACCTGTCGGCTTGCGCCAACCGAAGGTTGGCTCGCAGTTTTCGCAGCTTGTTGCGCGCGCGATGCGCCAACCAGGCGAGCCGCTCGCGCGGAGACAGCGGCCCATACTTGTTCATCGGCACCGAGCTCGCCGAGAAACGCTCGATCACCGGAAACGGATAGACCGAGTAGATCGGAAGCCCGGTCTTCCAGAACTCGTCAAGCGACAGATCCCAGGCCGTCTCGATGTCGCGGCATGTCTCCATCACGCGTGCCGCGCCTTTCCGGGAAAGCATATACGCCTGCGCGCCTGCCGGGGACGACCGATAGCGCACGATTGACCTGTCGAAAAAGAAATTTAGCTGTTTGGCCGCCGCGTAATACATCCCGAATAGCCGTATGTAATCGATCCCTGTGTCGCTGCAGTATCGGGTGAGTGCATCAAGAGGGAACGCGGTGTCGAAGAGCACGTCATCCTCAAAAACCAGCAGATAATCGCCTGCACCGTTTTCGGCAAAGTCGGCAATCGCGGTGTAATGACTGGAAAAAAGCGCAAGCTGTGATGGTGTCATCTGGCGCGCATAAGTGCGCAGGATCCGAGCGGGATCATACCGCAGAGCGGGGTTGGTGAGCGTCGTATGCGCCTCGAAGAACCGCCACGGGTGACCGAGCGTGGCGAACTGAGCCGTGATACGACGTCGTCGTTCCTCCGCCTGCCTCACGTTGATGACCACGATTTCGAGCGCCGGCGCGGACGGCAAGGTCACAGGTTTGCTGACCGATATGCTGGGTTCATGGATCATGCCAAAGCCTTGCCGGAAATGCCGGGTGCGCGCTGCAAAGCCCGCGCCACCGCGCGCCGCCGAAACTTCATTATCGGCAGCGGGTACTGCGCGCCTAGCGCGACCCGACAGGTGCGCCGCAGGATATCGAGTGTCCTCTCGAAGTCCTCGACGCGGTATTCGATGTCGCGCTTGGCCCACTGATAGGGGTTCATGCGCGGGTCGAACCAGCGCTTTGAAAAGATCACTTCCCAATTGGTAAAGACATGCCGATCGGTTTCGATCAACCGCTCGAAGCCGCGAAGCTGGCCGAAGGCCCGTGCATCCGCCTCGCGGTCGAAGATCACCGCCATGCCGACAGCGTTTTCCGGATCATGATGCGGTGACAGGCGCACACCGGGCGCGTCTTCAAAGACCTCCGCCATCATGCGGTGACGTCGGCGTAGTCGCGTCAGAAGCGGCTCCAGCCGTGCCAACTGCGCATCCAGCATTGCGCCCGTCAGCTCCGACACCCGCATGTTCAGACAGGAAAACAGCGGCTCGTTGTTTCGCTCGTGACCCCGGATGAAATTGCCTGGATCGTGAAACATCCGCGCCCGCGTGAAAAGCCGGTCGTCATTGGTCAGAACGGCGCCGCCTTCGCCGGACGTCATGTTCTTGTAATGGTTGAAACTGACGGCGTTGACGTCGCCGATGCTGCCGACCCGGCGGCCCTTGTAGGTCGCGCCGATCGCCTGGCAGGCATCCTCGATCACCTTCAGGTCATGGGCGCGTGCGATCTGCATGATCCGGTCCATGTCGCAAACGAGGTTGAGCATGTGCACCGGCATGATGGCCTTGGTCTGAGGCGTTATGTTGCGCTCTATGTCCTCGGGGTCGATTGTCAGGCTTTCGTCGATGTTCACAAGCACCGGCACGGCCCCGACGGCCATGGGGGCGATTGCCGTGGACACCCAAGTATAGGCCGGCACGAGAACTTCGTCCCCCGGCCCGATGCCGGCCGCGGCCAAAGCCGCGACAAGCGCGTTGGTGCCGCTGTTGACGGTCAGGACATGCTCGACGCCCATTGTCTCTGCGAAGGCGTTTTCAAACCGGCTGGTGTATCCGCGGTCTCCTTTCGCATAACGGAGCAGTTGTCCGTCGGCGACCACGTGAGCCAACCTGAAAAGTTCCTTGAATCCGACTCTCGGCATGGTGTTGTCCAATGATGTAAGGCGCCTTTTTTTTTGCGCCGAATAAGTATTAAAGCATCGTCGAAAGGCGTTGCCAGAGTGTCGCCCCGGCCTGATCCCAAGTCAATTGTTGCGCACGCACCCGCCCCCGGGCCTCAAGCGCCGATCGTGCGGCGTCGTCCCCCAGGTATTTCAGCACTGCATCCGCCCACGCATCGGGATCACGCGTCGGCAACACGCAAGCACCCGGGCCACTGACCTCCGGGATCGCGCCGCCGTCCGACACCAGCGCGGCCGTCCCGCAATGCATCGCCTCGATCGGAGGCAGGCCGAACCCTTCCGTGACCGACGGAAAGAGAAAGGCCGTTGCCTGCGTATAAAGCGCACGCAATTCCGCGTCGTTTACCGGCCCCACGAAGACTGCGTTTCTCGGCGGGGACCACCCGCGCGCCTCGTAGTCCCGGCGCCCGGGCTGCCCGACCAGCACCAATGGGACATCGGCCAGTTGCGGAGCCTCGAAAGCCCGGAACAAAGTCGCCAGGTTCTTGTGCGGTTGCAGCGATCCCAACGCCACTACAAAGCGCCGGTCGGCCAGGTTCATCCGTTGCAGTATCGTTTCGTCCGGGGCGGTGCGCAGGATATGGTCCGTCCCGTTATGCACCACGAACGTCTTGTCGAGAGGCGCAAAACCCAGCTCCGCGAGTGTCTGGCGCGAATGCTCTGACACGGTCAGTATCGCGCGCGCGTGCCGCGAGATCTGCCGCCAGAGCAGCCGGTACCCCAGCACCTGCCGCCGGCTGTAGGACTGGGGCTGTGTCAGGACCTGCGCGTCATGGATCATCACGACGCTGTTGCGATGCAGGATCGGACCCAGATTGCAGAAATTGACCAGAAGTTCCCCACGGGTCAGCGCCGGCAAGGTCAACATCTCCCACCCCTGGCCCTTGCCAAGCCGGCCGGCGAACACTTCAGGCTCCAGGCCAAGCATGCCTACGGTCCTCACATCGTTCACGTGCGGTGCCACGATCCTGGCCGGGATGACCCCTTGCGCCCGCCGCAGGATCTGGGCGGAGAAGTTCAGGGCGGTCCGGTGCACGCCGTTCCGCATCAGATCACCTTGCAGGAACTTGCCGTTGATCGTGATACGGCTGACAGACGAGACGCTGTCAGTGTGTGCAAGAGCGAGATCAGACCTCTGGAGCTGTGTCACCGTTTCAACCGATCGCATCGAGGCAACGCCTTTTACCGGGATCTATACGCCATCATACAGCACCGCGACGTGCCAGAACAATTCCGATTGTTTGAAGCAGGATCTTCAGATCCGACGAAAGGGATGCCGACCGAATATAGCGTACATCAAGTGCGACACGTTCGGGATAATCCGTATCGCTGCGTCCGCTGACCTGCCACAGGCCGGTCAACCCCGGGCGCACGGACTTGTAGTACGCTGCGTGCAATCCGTAGAATTCCAGCTCCGCCTGGGTGATCGGCCGCGGTCCGACCAGCGTCATGTCGCCGCGCAGCACGTTGATCAGCTGTGGCAGCTCGTCGATGCTGGTGCGCCGCAGAAACCGTCCAACCCACGTGACACGGCTGTCATTCTCGAACTTGTAGTTTGCCGTCCATTCGGCACGCGCGACCGGGTCCGTCTTCAGAATGAACTGAAGCAGGTTCTCGGCATCCGGAACCATCGTGCAGAATTTGAGGCAGCCGAATTGTTGCCCGCCGAGGCCCACCCTTCGATGCTGGAAGAACACGGGACCGCCAGTTGTAAGCCTGATCGCTACTGCTGCCGCCAGCATCACGGGAAAAAGAGCCAGAAGAGCGGAACCGGCAATGACCTTATCGAGCAATAACTTGGTTACAGATGCGGATCTTCGGGCGTCAGTGCGACCGCTCAAATATGACGGAACTTCGACCTTTCCATTAGGCAATACCTCAACTGGACCCTGCTTAGCAGGATCTTCAAACACAAACATAGTATTTCCCCCAATTTTCGGGCCGCTATCGCCCGAAACCTTTCCTTAAAATGACATCAAATTGCCGCAATCCAACATATCACATGTTTTAACTTTCCATTAAGGAAATTCGACTCCACACACGCAGAGCGCGCATCCGCCTCTCGCAACTCTTCTTTCGCGACAGATTGCACTGCAGGCTTGAAAAAGATTGTTTCCAATACCTTGTGACACCGCTTCAAACCGGGTGCTTGCGGACAAAAATCGTCCCTGAACAAGAGCGGTAGAGCAAAATCGCTCGATCGCGATGACCGTCGAAACGCCTTTAGAGCGAATCGATTCTGCCTGGAGTCGCCCGCCCGAGCAGCACATCGCAGAGACCGCGCCAGTTCCCACGCATCCGGCCCGCACGGTCGATCCACGGCTCCGGCCGGAGCGCCTTGACGTGGTTGGCCACCACGTTTCTCAGGACGAGGTTCAGGGCGTGACCGGCAGTGACCGTGCCCTTCCGCCACAGGTAGTGCAGGTTCACGACCTGGCTGTACCCAAGAAGCTCACCGCGACTCTCTCTTCCTGCCTTGGTTCCCAGATGCACACCCGTGAAGTTCTCGATCTGAACGCAGCGCCCAGGCAGTCTCGCACCGAAATCGACATCTTCCTGCCATCCATAGGCCGGCAGCACTTCATCGAACCGCAGACCATGAGCGGCACTGCTGCGTATGGCCATGTTGCAGCCGTAAAGCCCAAGTGTGTCCCGAACGATCCGCGGGGGGGCCTGAGGATCAGGGTCGAAAGCGGTGTCCCAATCGCTCAGCATGGTCGCGGCCTCCTGGGGCGACAGCCCGGGCCCGTTGATGCCGTCTGCGACAAGCGTCCCGGTAATGCCATCCACATCTTCGTGAAACTCGAAGCCCCGCACCAGTTCGGACAATGCATGACGGGACGGGTAGAAATCGTCGTCGTAGAAAACGCAAAAGTCGATGTCGTCCCCCAGCCTGTCCAGGGCGCGATTGCGTTGCTTGCACGCCCCGGCCGCGCTGATGATCACCTCACCCGAGATTGCCGGGTCCAGAAGGGTCTCAAGGTCGAAATCGGCATCGGCAGGACTGGTGACCGCGAAAACCAGTTTCGCCGGTTTCAGGGTTTGCCGGTTGATAAATGGAACAAGCCCTTGCAATACGTCCGATCGCCCCTTCGAAGCGACAATTATGGCAACACGGGCTTCGGACTGGGACGTGAACATCGGGCGAATTGCTTTCCTGCGAATGGCGCACCCAGCTAGAAAGAATTTGCCGCGCGCGTCAATCCATCGCCGCATACGAAACAAGGCAGCGCCCGCCCTGCGGGAACCCGGTTACACGCGTATCTCGGCAGGCCTTTTTCAAAGGGCCCCGAGTTTTGCTCACTATACGCACCCAATGCCGTCCACTACTGTTGCCGACATGAACCCTATCTCAAGCAAGCTCCGGCCTGGTATCGAATTGATCGACCCGTCAGACCTCGATTCCGGGCTCATGCAGACATGGCGCCAGCTGCAGGCAGGCAACCCTCTGTTGCGCAGCCCGTTCTTTTCGCTCGCGTTCCTTCAGGTCGTTGCCGACGTCCACAGTGACGTCAAAATCGCCATCCTGCGGGACGGCGACACCATAAAGGGGTTCTTTCCATTTCACCGTCGGCCCGGCGCGCGTGGGGCACCACTGGCCGCGCCGATTGCCGATTACCAGGGCATCGTGGGCGAGGCGCCAGAGACCGTGAGCCCGCGCGATTTATTGGTGGCGTGCGGCCTCACCACATACGATTTCGACCATGCGCTCCGCGACACGCCCTTGTTCGAAAGAAATGCGTTTCGACGGACCGGGTCACCATTGATAGACCTCTCGGACGGGATCGAGGCTTGGCGTGCGGGGCGGATGAACTCTGGCAGCGCACTCAAAAACGTCGAGCGCAAACTGCGAAAAATGGAGCGCGAACTTGGGCCGGTCCGGTTCGAAACGGATGACAAGGCAGCCGATACCTGGACAACCTTTCTGACCTGGAAGCGCGCGGCGATCGCTGCGATGGGCGCGCGGTTCGTGCTCGATCAGCCGTGGGCGATGCAGGTCCTCGAACGGATTCGCGGCACGGATCAGCCGGAATTCTCGGGCCGCCTCTCTTCGCTTTATGCGGGCGACCGCCTTGTTGCGGCGCATTTCGGAATGAGGTCGGAAAACACCTGGCACTGGTGGTTTCCCACCTACGACAACGCGGCGTCTCGGTACACGCCCGGGCTCGGGTTGCTGCTGCATTGTGTCCGGCAGGCCGCGAAAGAAGGACTGATCGAGATAGATCTGGGGCGCGGCGACGAGCGTTACAAAAAGGAATTCGCCAACGAGACGCGCGCGCTCTGCGAAGGGTCACTGGAACGCGGCCTGACACCGCCCGGCGCGGCGCGGCGTTTCCGCAAGTTCACCTATCGCACCGCGGAAACCGTGCTTCCGCCCCGGTATCTCGATCTCAAGCGACGCGCGTTCAACCGCCTTCTTCGGGCCGGAGAGGTATAGGCACGACGCCGGCTTTCCGTCACTCAACGCGCCACGGCAGCACCATAGAGTTCGACCAGCATGTCAGCCCAACTGTCCGGTGTCGTCGACAGGCGTGATCCGTCGGAGAAACCTCGTCTGCTCATTCCGGCGACCTCCGCGCTGTTCATATCCCGGATGCGTGACAGCTTGGCATCGACGTCCGCAGGATCGAACACATCAAAGGCCAGCCCGCAGCCCAGGCGTTCGACATCCGCGGCCAACGCCGTCTGGTCCGAGACAAGCACCGGAAGGCCGCATTGCGCGGCCTCGGCAATCACGAGACCAAAGGTCTCGGGATGTCGGGAGGGCATGACAAGCGCGCGCGCATCGGCGACCAGCGCACCGATCCGGTCCGCGGGCTGCCACCCTGCCAGTTCAACCATGGGATAGTCTCGTTCGATCCGGTCATGCAGATCGCCAACCCCGATCAGCCTCAATCGCTGGCCGGTGCGTGCCGCGGCCTCGACCAGGTCCATGACCCCCTTGTCCCGTTCCAAGCGGCCGACATAGACCAGAAGATCATTCTCCTCCGCCTCGACCCGCGTAGCGGTGTAGGGTTCGGCCGGGTTGCGCACGACCCGCAACAGACGTTCCGGGTACCCCGCGCGTCGGAACTTTTCCACCTGCTGCTCGTGGATCGCGATGACACCGGCCCAGGGTGCTTGCCGGTCAATGTGCCGGAACAAGACCGCGTGGCGTGCAGCACGCCAAAGCTTGTGCCCATAGTTGCGTTTGTCGCAGTTCGTCATCCAGCAGGCCGCGCTCAGCGGCACCAGCGGGCAACTATGACCACGGCGATAATTCATGTACATCCCGTTCGGACAGGCCAGAAAATTGTCGTGGGCATGCAGGAATACCCGGTCCGCGACCGGCCTCAGGGCCCGAAAGACCGACGGCGAAAAGATCTGGGACCAGTTATGCATGTGATAGACCGTTCCCGGCCCATCCAGCCCGGAAACGGCCCGGGCGACAAACTTCTCCGCCGCAGCGTCATGCAATCCCCGGGCAAGGGCCTCCCCCTTCGACCGGCTCAGCAGATCGCTGCCACCATATGCGATCACGTCGACGCCCAGATCGGCAAGTTCCGGATTGTCGCCCGCATCCCCGGTGACGAAACGTACGGCCAGCCCGCGTTCCCTCAGCTTCTGGATCAGAAGCAGCGCAAGGATCGCGGCCCCGCCGTTGCGGCTACTGTGATCGTTGAACACCACCACGCGCTCGACCCTGTCGTCAGCAGCGTACCGCGACTGCGTCGATGCCATGACCTCTGTCATTGCGCACTCAGTACGGTCACGCGCCAGCGCGTGTGGTCCCCCTCGGCGCTGCGGTTTGGCCCCAGGATGACCTCCACGCCTTCACCGGCACCAAGAGCTATCCCGTCGGATCGCAGGGTCGTCGGCGTCGAAACGACGGTCTTCGACAAGACGCGCCCCTCGTGCCGCACTGTCACCAGAACCCCGTCCGTGCTGTCCGCGTCCGGCGCGACCTCTACGCGCAGATCGACCTTGCGCGGCGCGCGCGTGTCGTACCGATAGACAACCGACACCGGGTCGTCCGGCCCCCAGGATGACGGCACGGTCCAATCCGCGCCAACCCGGACCGTCCCGTCCTGCGGCAGGGCCAGATAGGGGGTCCAGGGGACGCCGTCGCTCTCCTGCCCAGGACGCGGTTCCAGCGGCAGGTCGGTTTCACCCCGCCGGACGAACAGGGACCTGTCCTCGACCTCCAGGTACGAAAACCCGTCATAGCTGTCGGCCAGCACCCTCTGCGGACCGAGCCTGACCGTGTCACCCAGCTCGACCGGGGGGCCATCCGAAAGGATCAAGAGCGTCTTGTCGCGCGACAGCCGCAAAGGTGCCTCCAGCATGAGGCCCGCGCTGTTCAATGCCCGCAAACCCGGGGCCAACATGACCTCGCGCGGCGCGCCCCATATCACCAACGCGCTCTGGCCGAACTTGCACGCATAGGTAAAGGGGTCGGGTGCGACATCGCTTGCGACCCGGCCTTCGAGATGCGCACGGATAAGCGCGAAAGCCTGCCCCGTGGCCGTCGGCGTCCCGTCATCGTCAACGATAGGGACCAGCCCGTCGCCACGCGGGCTGAACGGATACCAGATCGCACGGTTCACGCCGCCAAGCGCCATCTGGCAATACATACGCACAAGATAATCCGGGGCCTGGTCGGCATCGGTGGTGCCGAACTCGGTGATGGCGATCGGCATGTCCGACAGGCCCGGCACCTGGCGCAGCACGTCGATCTGGCGCCCGATCATTTCCGGCTTACTCGTATAGGGGTGCAACACGAAGGCATCCATGTGCGCCAGACCACCGGCGGCAACCACGGCTTCGGCCCACGCCACGGGAACCGAATGCGCCGCTCCGCCCAGGATCTCGATCTCCGGCCTGATCGCTCGAACGGCGCCTGCGGTGGTCGCAAGCAGGTCCACATAGGCCTCCGCCCGCGCCTGAAGGTCGGGTGGCCAGCCTTCGAGCTCCGCAAACTCCCACGAATTGAACTCGTTGCCGATCTCGATCGCCTCTATGGCGGGAAACCGCTGCAGGATCCGCGTCTGATAATTCGCGAACGCCGCCTGCCCCTCTGCGTCTTGCGGCACATGCCCCTCCTCCCAGTTCGGGTGCCCGCTATAGGCCAGAAGAAGCAGATTCGCGCCAAGCTCCGCAAGCATCTCCGGGTATGCCTCGCGCATTGACCCGAACTCCAGCCGTCCGTCCGACTGTTCCACGTGGTTCCAGATCACCTCGTCGCGAAACACCTCGACGCCCAGCTTTCGACCTCCCGCGAGCGCCTCCGGCTGCCAGCTTTGGCCCAAATTCGACGCCGCACCCAGCAAAGGCCCCCGCAGCGGCTCGGCTGCAACGGCGCTCGTCATCGCCACGAAGGCCAGAACCCAAGGTCGCACGGCGCGGATCAAGGCACTTGCCTCTGGCGCAGTCCATGCGAGGGTCGCGGGTGCGCAAGCCACTGGGAGGCGTTGTCCGCCCGCACCACGATCCGGCTGCGCGACAGCCCGACAACCAGGCCCGCGAAGATGAAAAAGAGCGTGCCCAGGTTCGGCGTGGCTGCCGTCAGCATTGCCGCGATGATCTGCGCCAGACACGCCACCTTCAGGGCTTGAATGACGTTGTCGCGCGGTTTCGACCCGGTTCTTGCCGGTGCCGAAAACAACGAGGCCAGGAACAAGAGATAAAGTGCCGTACCAAGGACCCCCAGGCTGCCGAGGCAGGCCATGAACCAGTTCGATGCCCGCACACTGCCCAGCCCCGCCCCCATCAGCCACGTATCCGTGAAATTCTTGTACGCCTGGGCATTCCACGCCATCCGCTCGACGCCCGAATCGCTTTGAAGCTTGCTGAAAAGCGTTTCGTTCAGGAACCGCTCCACGACGTCGAACATATGGTACCCGACCAGCATCGCGATGCCGGCCAGCCACGCGACCGCGATTGTCGTGACAAGATAGAAGGCCACCCGTCTCGGGAACGCCCCTCCGGCCGATCTGAACAGTACCGCTATGGAATAGTATACCAGCAGCAATACCAGCGCGACATAGGCCCCCGACGAGGTCGAGCGCAGGACACAGAAAAGCGCGATCAGGAGCATCGCCGTGACCAGCCGTGACCTGGCCGACACCGTCCAGTAATGTAGCCAGAACCCGAAGAGCACGACAGAAAAGGAACCGAACGCCGAAGCTTCGGGCATGCCGCCCACCATGCGTTTGATACCCGCCATTTCATGGAAAACAGCCATGGCGTAATTCGCCGTCCGAAGCGGGTCCATCAGTGTCTTCAATCCGGCAGCGGCAGAGACCACGTCGATCATCCCGAGCGCGAAATTGACCGATGTGCAAATCACCAGTGCCTTGAACACCGCCCCTTCATCCGGCCGCAGGCGATAGAGCGTCGCCAAGGCCAGAAAGACGAGGGACGACAAAAGGAAATAAAAGCTCTGCGTGATGTTGCCGCTCGATGGCGCAAGAGGGATGGAGATGATCCGATCTTCGTTCACCGCGCGCGACAATCCGAAGATTTCCGTATCGCCCGCAAAGATCCGCGGAAAGAACACAGCCGAGATGAAGCAGTAGATCAGGAGCAGAAGCAGGAAGAAACCGGGCTGCAAGGGCCTCAGGGTCCCAAGAATACGATCCGGCCCGCCATGACGGGCAATGGCTATGAAGAAGACGATGCACAACGTGAATTCGAGCTGCCCTATCGTGGCCCCACCGAGCGCCGGTAGGTTGAAGGCGGCCGCGGCGCCGAACGGCGCCAGTCCGACGAATGCCCAAAGTCCCCGGAACGGGCCGATCCAAAGCAGCGTTGCGGCAGCAACAAGCGCAAGAAATGTGCTTGGAACGATTTCCAAATCAGGCCCCTACAAATAATCGACTGCGCAGTTCATCGACGAACTTTGAAAAAACGCACCGCCCCGCACCTTGGCGCGTGTCGCGGTACCAAGACTAGACGATCCCGCGCTCAAACAAAGAAAATTGTCCAATTTCGCTCAAACCGCGCGCCATGCACCCCAAGCGCGTAAGCAGTGCGGTGGCATCGCGTGAATTGGACATGATTTGGCAACGATAAGACCTTCGACCCCGGTCCGCGAAAGCGGCGCGAAAGCCGTATGCCGACAAGCCTCGATTATCGTGCGGCTACCAGGAACCAGACATGACAGATGGCGAAACCCAGCAGGTTATGCCACAGAATTGCCTTCACAAAGACACCAAAATGGTCTTGGGACGAGAGCGATCGTCGGCTCTATCGCACAGCGCGAATCATCATGCAGAACACCCGAAACCTGATTTCCCGAAACCCCGCTCAGCGTTCACTTTTACGCACGAATAGCAACAATTCTCCAAGACTGTTCACATTCTGACCCAAGATCAAATGCATTTCCCGGTATTCGTTGACTCGAAGCGGGGCTCCCAAGCTTAATTGGACGGGGGTTTTTACGAATTTAGTATCCCAGCCGCATTCGGATCGGCATGTATACGTGTCTGTCCGTCCGCTTGAAAAGCGGCGTGATTTTGACGGCAGGGGAAGACAAGTGATTGTAAACTGGAGTGGTCTCGGATGAATACGGTCTTCCCGGAGTCCGACCGGATGCGGGTCGACGCGTCGATGCACGGCGCAAGCAGATCGCGTGATCCTGACGCCGTCGACATGCGCGCGCTTCTGGGACAGTTCTTGCGCCGCTGGAAGCTGATCCTGGGCCTGAGCGCGTTGGCCGCATACACGGCATATTTCCTCGTCAGCCTTCTGCCCTTCTCCTATAGCGCGACAACGAAAATCCTGCTCGACCCCAGCCGTGCCCAGTTTCTCACCGGCATCGAGGTTCTTGAAAACCGCGAACCGTCGCAACAGGTGATCAACGGCGAAATCGCGATTCTGACCTCCAATCTCCTGCTTCAGGATGTCATCGAAACGGTCGGGCGCGAGCGTATCCTCGCCCTCGTTCCGGAACTGAACGAGCTGCCGCAGGAAACGCTCATGGACGGGCTTGTCTGGGCGGTGCGCGAACGATTGACGGTCTGGGCCGAAAACGAAAGCTATGTCATCGTGATGTCGTTTTCGTCGCGCGATCCACAGCTCACGATGGACCTGCCCAACGTGCTGGCAGAGCGTTACCTCGCCAATCAGGTCGACACCCGCAGGCAAACGATCCGACAAGCCGGAAGTTGGCTCGAAGAGCGGCTGGAAGCGCTTGGCGCTGAAGTGGCCAAGACGGAAGAAGATGTCGCCAAGATGCGGACCGAAAGCCTGCTTGCGAATGGCGGCACGCTGGAAAACGCCAGCGAACAGATATCGAGGCTGAACAATCAACTGGTCGAAGCGCGCGCCGCGCGCACGACGGCCGAGGCGCAGATGCTTCAGCTGCGTCAGGTCATGGAAAACCAGGGCCCGCTTGCGGCCGCGGCCCTGGTGCCAAGCACTGCCATGGACGACCTGCAAGAGCGCGCTGTCGATCTGCGTCAGCTTGATGCCGGATGGGCCGAAACCGTGGGGCCCGATCACCCCCGCCGCGCCCGCATCCTCCGCGATCTGAAACAGATCGAGGACGAAATCGCCCTGGAAGTGCGTCTCGAACTGGAGAATCTCGAAAGCGGATACGAGGTCGCGCGGCTGAGTGAGGACGCGATCGGCGAGACCATCAGCCAGATGGAACGGCGCGTCGTCGAAATGTCCCGCGGTGAAATCGCCCAGCGCAAGACCGAACGGCAGGCACAGGCCGCACGCCAGACCTACGAGGCATTGCTTTCAAAGCTCACCGACGCGCGCACCCAGGAACGCCTGCAAAACGCCGAGGCCAAGCTGATCGAGCGCGCCACCCTGCCGTTGAGCCCCTCTGCGCCGAGGCCGAAACTGATGGCCGCGCTGGCCGGCACCACGATGTTGGCCCTTGTATCCGTCTGGGCCTTCATGGCCGAATTGACCGCAACGACCTTCCGAACGCCGAGGGAGGTCGCCGACGAGATCGGCCTTCCCGTTGTCGCCACCTTGCCCGCCGAACGCTGGTTCTCGACTCGCGGTTTCCTGAAACACATTCGAAAGAAGCCGTATTCGCCTTTCGCCGAGAATATTCGCAAGCTCATGACGACGCTGCTGATGCGCGATGAATTCGCGATCTCCACAAGCGTGACGGTGCTGTCCACGAAGCCAGTCGAAGGCCGCACGACCACGGCGCTGGCCCTAGCGGAAGTGTCGGCGCGCTCCGGTCGCGCCGCGATTTTCGTGGATTTCGACCTGCGCCAGGCAACCGTGGCACGGCAATTCCATTGGAAGGTTCAGCATGACCTGGCAGACGTAATCGCAGGCGAGTGCGACCTGAAACAGGCCATCAGCACGCCTGAAGACATGCCGTTCGACGTTCTGGTGTGCGCACGCCCCTCGCCCGAAATCGCAGAGGAGCTTTCGAGCCTGGATATCGAGGCGATCGTCGAAGAACTCAAACAGCTCTACGACATGGTCATTCTGCAGGGACCTGCGCTCCTGTCCTCGGCCTTTTCCGTCATCGTCGCCAAGGCATCGGACAATCGCGTTCTTGTCATCGAAAGCGAAAAGACCAGGCGCAGCGAAGTGAAGGAAGGGCTGGCCATGCTGCAAAAGCTGCGACTGCCGGTCGAAGGCATTGTGTTAAACAAGTTGCGCACGTAGGCGAAAAGGTCCCAATGGCATGAGTACGGTCGACGCATCACTCGTTCAACCCCTCGATCCCGGGCAATCCGGCCGGTCCGAGGCCGAGGTGCGTGGCTCTGCGTCCCACGGCCCCGCAATTCTGCACGGGGCGCAACCGCGCGTCGCGCTGATACATTACTGGCTGGTCGGCATGCGCGGCGGTGAAAAAGTGCTTGAAGCCCTCTGCCGCCTCTTTCCCGATGCCGACATCTACACGCATGTCTACGATCCTGGCAAAGTCAGCTCCACGATCCGGCGCCACCGGGTCTTCACGACGAACATCGCGCGGCTGCCGATGGCGCGGCGCTTTTACACCAAGTATGTCTCGAAGATGCCGCGCGCGCTGGAAGACCTGGATTTGTCCGCCTACGACCTTGTGATTTCGTCCGAATCCGGTCCCGCAAAGGGGGTGATCCCGCAACCCAATGCCCTGCATCTAAGCTATGTGCATTCCCCCATGCGCTACATCTGGGACCAGTACGGCCTCTACCGCAAGAACACCGATCCGCTGACCAGGGCCCTGATGGGGCCCTTGACCAGCCGGTTGCGAAGCTGGGACGTCACGAGCGCTGCACGGGTCGATGATTTTGTGGCGAATTCGCATTTCGTGCAGCGCAGGATCATGAAGTACTGGCGGCGCACGTCGCACGTGATCCATCCGCCCGTCGACGTGTCGGCTTTCGCCCCTTCGCCCGATACCGAAGTCGGATCGTTCTACCTCTATGCCGGCGAACTGACCTCCTACAAACGCCCCGATCTCGCGATCGAGGCGTTCAATCGCCTCGACAAGCCCCTGATCGTCATCGGCGGACCTGACAAGGCGCGACGTGCCCTGGCCCGGGGCGCCGGGCGCAATATCCGCTTCCTGGGTCGTGTCTCGGACGACAAGCTGAAATCCTACTTTGCCGCGTGCCGGGCCCTGATCTTTCCCGGCGAAGAGGATTTCGGCATCCTGCCCGTGGAAGTCATGGCGGCGGGTCGGCCCGTGATCGCGTATGGTCGCGGCGGCGTGCTCGACACCGTGGTGGACGGAGAGACCGGCCATCTCTTCCACGACCAGACGGCCGATTCTCTGGTCGACGCGGTGCGACTGTTCGAATCCGAACAGCTGCAACGGCTGGACAGCCGGCTCATTATGTCGCATGCCGCGCGTTTCGACGAGACCCAGTTCCGAGACAGGTTCATCGACCTGTTGGAATCACACGGAATTCAGACAGTAAGGCCAAAGGGGCCCTGAGCCTTTGGCGCGATCGGATCGGGAAGGGATTTGATGCTGCGGACCCTCTTGTCGCCTTTCGCCGTCGGCGTCGCCTCCAGGGTGGTTTCTCAGGTCTGCGCCTTCGTGCTCATCCTCGTGGCGTCTCGCGCGCTGGACCTTGCGGAATTCGGCAGCTTCGCAATCGCCTCGGCACTGTGCGTCATCTTCACCACCCTCATGTATACCGGCGTCTATCAGACGATCCTGCGCACCAAGGACCTGATAGCGGATCGCGACACGCTATTCGCGTTGCAATTCGCGATCGGCGCCGCCGGGTCGATGACGATGGTTCTCATCGGTCTGTCCATCGGCAACCTGTCGGACCTTGGAACGGCCTTCGCCCTGGTCGGCCTCGCCCCTATTCCGGTCCTCGCCTCGTTCAGCGCATGGCTCGAAGCCCATCTGGTGCGCGACGGTCGGGTTCGGGCCACCGCAATCCTGGTTCTGCTGTCAGAGCTGGTGGCCCTGGCGACGGCTGTTGGCATGTTCCGGGCAGGCTTCGGCATCGAGGCTTTGGTCATGTCGCGTCTGACCTCGATGGCCTTCATTCTGGTGCTCTATGCAGCGCTCGTGCGCATCGTGCCGAAACCCCGCATCAAGCGTGCGACCATCCGCAGCGGCCTGCGCGAGGCCTGGCCGCTCTGGGGCTCGTCCTCGCTGGGCATGCTGTCGAACTATGGCGCGGACCTGATCCTCGGCGCCTTTCTCAATCCCGCAGCGGTGGGCGCCTACCGGGCCGGCTCGCGCATCGCGAACACGGCCGCGGACGTCGTGACACAGCCGATGGGCATCATCAGCTGGGCACAATTCGCGCGCAAGGAAGCGTCGGACAACCAATCTGACATCCGAACCCTCTGGAAGAACAATGTCGCGCTGTGCTTCGCCCTCATGGCGCCGGCCATGATCACCGTCAGCGTCCTGGCGTCCGATATCGTCACGGCTGTGTTTGACCCCTCCTGGGCGGCCGCCGTCACGATCATCTCGATCATCGCAATCGCGCGCCTCATAGAAAGCCTCAGCTTTCTTCTCGAGCCGACGCTGACATGCCTGGGCCGTTCAAAGCAGCAGTTCTTCGTGCGGCTGGGCGACACGCTGTTGCTTGTCACGCTGCTCCTTGCCATCGGCCGGCACTCCCCCGAAGCCGCGGCGCTGGCGGTACTGCTCAAGACCTGTGTGACCATGTGCGTATCGGTGACCCTGATGATGCGTGCCGCCGGAATCACCGTGTCCGACCTGGTAGAGATCACGCTGCCGGGGCTTGGCCTGACCGCCTTGTGCCTGTCGGTGATCTACATTGTCGGCCTGTTCCCGCTTGCGGGCGGTTCGGCGACCCTCTTGCTGGCCACTGCCGCAGCCGAGGTCACCGTCTGGTCGATCTGCATCGCTGCTCTGTTGCGCAGCCGGATACTGGTGATGCCCGCGATCTGACCTGCCCGTTCAGCGTTTGCGAACGTCGAAGATCACCTGTCCGTCCAACACGTCGATATGGTGGATGCCGATGGTCCCGGGCACCTCCCGCGGCGTGATATGGCGCACCAGCCTTTCCTGGTAGCGGTCCATGTCCAGCGCCTCGATCTCCATGATGTTCAGCCCGTACCCATACGTGCCATGCGAATTGTCCTGGCTCGGGCGAAACAACCGCCCGTCCTGCTGAAACACGCGCCCTCCCCCGCGTGCGGTGCGCGAGTTGACCACGACCGGGTTCATTGGATGCGGGGTGATCTCGGCCAGGTCCGGCCCATCGACACGAAACAGATGCAACTCGGAGCAGAAATCATCGAAACTGTCCTCGCAAAGATTGGTGAACAACCACCAATCCCCGCCCACCTTGGCCAACGTGCTGTCGGACGCGCTTACACCCTCCATCGCCGTTGCATGCAACGTCCACCCCAGCGGAAAGTCGGTCGCACGCCAAAGTTCCAGCCTTTTCCCTTCGCTCGTCTCGGGCAGCATGAAGATGTCGTCGCCGTGCTGAAACACGAACGGATAGGACAAGTGATAAGAGGTCCGGATGGCATCCCCGACGAAATGCAGCCGCCCCGCGTTCAGACGGCCTGCCGCGATATGTCCGCGCCCCGAGCGGTAATCGAACACCTCGAAAAACACATGGACCGCGCCCTGATGCGCAATCAGAAACGGATCTGCCCAGTACGACCCGGCAGGCGCGTCGAACTCGACCGCCGAAACCGGATCGAAGGTCAGCGCGGTGCCCTCCGCCAGCCGCAAGCAAAATCTCCCGGGACGCCCGCCCATGCGCGCACGGATCGTGTTGGCGCTGCGCACTGCGGCTTCCGCCGCAACGCGCCCGACATATTGCGGCAGCTGAAGAACCGACGCCGCCTTGTCGTCAGGCACCTCGTCCGGCAGCGCCTCCAGCGCCGGCACCTCGCACAGTGCAAGGCGCGCCAACTGGCCGGTCAGAAAGCGCACGGCCTTCTCTCGTTGAAACAGCAGGTTGCGCGAAGCGAGGAACTTGGTGTCGAACTCCGTTTCGGCAATCCTCCGCCAGCCCTCTTCCTCCGACGTGAAACTCCACAGGCGGACCGGCGTGACCGGCGCATTGGTCACCGCAGCATGAAACCCACTCTCCGGATCGACCGTCGAAAGCCGCCAAATTCCATGTTCCGCGTTTCCGGCAAGCTCTTCGACGGCGGGAATTCCCGAATCATCGAGGATAAGGTCAAGGTCCGGCACGATCCCGGGATCCGCGGGCAGGATGTCCCGGTCATGCAGGCCGGGTATCGGTACGTCCCGCGCGGTTTGCCGGGTGACGGCCGTTTCAAGCGCCAAAGCGGACGACATAAGGCTGGTTGCGCTTGTGGCCTCCTCGCCCGAGGCGACGATGCACACCAGGTCGACCAGGTCCATGTCATCGAGGATTTCGACCAGACGCGCACTGTCAGGTCTTGCCGCGTTGGGATCGCCGAGCACCAAACCGACGCGCAAGGCCCGTTGCTCATCCTGCATTGCAGTATCCGACTAGTCGACACGACTTACCGTCGCGGCCGCGGTCAACGCACCGTCGGCCCGTGTGGAATTTCAAATCGCTCAGATCCGTCACCGTTTTATCCCTGTGGCACTCGTTTCGACAAGTCACCTTGCATCCCTGACCCGCTCGCGTGCAGCCTGTCGAAAATGGTAGCTATCGCAAGCACACCAATCTACCCCAAAGGCGATCACACGCGACACTTCCCTTCGGCTTTCGGGTGACTGCTCCGGTCGAGGCGCACGCCCGGATCGGGCCGATGCCCTGCCGGATTCGCGTCCGATCCCGTCAGACCGGCGCCGACGCTCCATAGGTCCGATCCTTCAGCGCGGTCCGTGACAGGCTGTCCTCGACCGCCTCCAGGAACTTCGCCTCCGCCTCGGAGTGCCGTCGCGACGGGTTGCTCAGCAAGTATATGTCGACCATCGGCAGATCATCGAACGGGGGCAGCTGGCGGATTCGACCCGCCGCCACGTCCTGCGCCGCCACGTGCAGCGGCAGCGCCCCGATCCCCACATTCGCCATGATCATGCGCCGGATCTCGTTCAGGCTGGACGACACGCCGCGCCAGTTGCGCGACAGGTTCAGCCGGGCGCGCAGCTGCGAGATCGCCTCCAGCGGTCCGCCTTCCGCCTCGGTCTGGAAGGCCACGAACGGCTCGCCCTCCAGATCCTCCGGCAGGATCGCATCCGCCCCGAACAACGGATGCCGCGCGCCGCAGTAAAGGCCGAAATATTCGCGGTAAAGCACCATCGTCCTCAGGTTCTTGGGCATCGTCGTCAGCAGGCAGATCCCGAAACTGGCGCGGTTGAGCTTTATCATCGTCTCGACCTCGTCGCTCTCGAACACCGTGAAGGAATAGGTCACGCCGGGATGCGCCTGCGCAAAGCGGTTCAGCACACCGTCGAAATGTTCCGATATCACCGAAGAGGTGATCGCGATGGACAAGTGCCCGCGCAGCTCGGCCTTGTCCTCGTCCAGGATCGCCGGGATCTGCGACACCGTGCCGAAGATCGTCGCGCATTCGGTATACAGGACCTGCCCCGCCCGCGTGATGGTGAACTCGTTGGGTTTGCGGATCACCAGCGTCTTGCCGATGCTCTGCTCCAGCCGCTTCAAAGCCGCCGAGACCGTGGGCTGTTTCAGGCCCAGATGGCTCGCCGCCTTCGAGATGCCGCGCTGTTCGACGATCACCATGAAGGTGCGCAACAGGTTCCAGTCCAGGTTCCAGGGAAAGCGACGGCGCTGCGGCAGGCTCATAGATTTGCTCTATAATAAGAATGCTTATTATTTATTTGCGCGATAATTCAGACCATGCAAGGCTTTTGCGCAAGCGGCGCAGGCCGCCAATGCCGCACGGGCAAAAGACCCGGCGCCGAAAATCAACATGGAGACACATATGACAATCCGCCGAACCGTTCTGAAATCCGTTGTCGCGGCCATGGGCCTTGCCGTGGCGGGCCTCGCCCCCGCCGCCGCGGAAGAACTTGAAACCCTTAAGGAAAAGGGTGTCATCCGCATTGCGATGTCCGGCGCCTACCCGCCGTTCAACTTCGTCAACGACCAGAACGAGGTGGTGGGCTTCGACCCCGCCATCGGCACCGAGATGGCCAAGCGCATGGGGCTCGAGGCCGAGATCGTCACCACCGCGTGGGACGGAATCATCGGCGGGCTTCTGTCCAACAAGTACGACGTCATCGTCGGCTCCATGACCATCACCGAGGAGCGGGACGAGGTCGTGGATTTCGTCGGCCCCTATTATTCCGACAAGCGCGCCATCTTCACCCAGCCCGGCTCGGGCATCACCAGCCTCGAGGATCTCGAAGGCAAGAAGGTCGGCCTGACCCTGGGGGAAACCCACGAGGACTGGGCGCGCGAGCGTGGATACAACGTCAGCACCTACAAGGGCCTGCCCGAACTGCTCCTGGAGCTTGAAAACGGCCGCGTCGACGCCATCGTGAACGATTCCATCGCCGCCATCCTCGCCATGGGCGAGAAGGGCCAGGAATACGAGATGTTCGCCGACCCCACGACCGAACCCTTCGGCGCGGGCATCGCCATCCGCGAAGGCAGCCCCGAACTGGCCGCCGCCATGCAGGAGGCGCTGGATTCCATGATGGAAGACGGCACCTACATGGAAATCGCCGAAAAATGGGTCGGCGCGGACATCCGCTAAGCCCTTTTGCCCCGCCGCCATCGCAGGTTGGCGGGGCCTTCCGGACTCCTGCCCCGGATTGGACCGGCTGACGGCCCGGGCGCGGTGCGTCTTGCCCCTGACCCGTTCAGCCACGCTCCCGATTTCGCCGGAATGTCTTCGCCACGCCCCGGCCCCGCGACCTGCCAGAAGGACACGCCATGGACATAGAGTTGATGCAAAGGGTCTATCCCTTCTTCCTGCAGGCCGCCTGGGTCACGATCCAACTGTCCGTGCTGACCGCCCTGCTCGGCCTTACGTGTGGCGCGCTCGGCGCGGCGATGCGCCTGTCGCGCCTCGCGGTCTTCCGTTTCCTCGGCGCGGCCTATGTCAGCGTCTTTCGCGGCACGCCCGCGCTCATCCAGCTTTTCATCCTCTATTTCGGCGGCCCCCAGGTCGGCATCCAGCTCGACGCGTTCGAGGCGGGCGTCATCGGCCTCGGCGTCAACGTGGGCGCCTACATGACCGAAACCATCCGAGGCGCGATCATCTCGATCCCCAAGGGCCAGCGCGAGGCGGCCCGCACCCTCGGCCTCAGCCGCTGGCAGGCGTTCTACAACACGACCCTGCCCCAGGCCGCGCGCCTGATGGTCCGCCCGCTCGGCGTCAACCTCAACATGCTGATCAAGTCCACGGCGCTGGTCGCGGCCATCTCGGTCGTGGAACTCACCTACACCGCCCAGCGCTACATCGGCTCCACCTACAAACCGTTCGAAATGTTCCTGCTCGCGGGCCTTCTCTACATGATCATCATCTACGCCACCGGCCGGGCCGTCGCCTGGCTCGATCGCCGCGTCCAGATCAACTGACCGGAAAGGAAAACCAGAATGGGCCTCGACTTCACGGTTGTTCCGGAACACCTCGACGTGATCCTGCTGGGTTGCCTCTGGACGATCTTCATCGCCGTCGCCGCCGCGCTCGTCAGCTTCTTCGGCGGCATCATTTTCGCGGTCATCGCGCTTTACGCGCCGTGGATCATCCGCCAGCCCTTCCGCCTGCTGGAATGGGTCTTCATGGGCACGCCGCTGCTCCTGCAGCTCTTCCTGATCTATTTCGGCCTCGTGCAGATCGGCATCGACCTGCCCGCCTTTGTCGCCGGCATCATCGGGCTGGGCCTGCACTTCGCGGTCTACAATTCCGAACTGATCCAGACCGCCATCCTGTCCGTCGACAAGGGCCAGATGGAGGCCGCCCGCACCGTCGGCCTCAGCCGTGGCCAAGCGCTGCGCAAGGTGGTCATCCCGCAAGCCGTGCGCGACGTGATCCCGCCCATCGGCAACAACATGATCGCGCTTCTGAAGGACAGCGCGCTGGTGTCTGTGATCGGCGTCAGCGAACTGACCCTCTCGGCCCAGCGCGCGATCGGCGCGACCTATCGCCCGTTCGAGTTCTACCTCGTCGCCGCCGCCTTCTACTACGTCATCAACCTCTGCATGGAATGGGTGCAGCGCCGCATCGAGCGCCGCATCGCAATCTCGCGCTGATCGTCAGGAGACAGACCATGACCGACACCGAACATTTCGTCGAAATCAAGCACGCCCAGAAATCCTTCGGCAAGCTCGAGGTGCTCAAGGACATCAGCCTCAACGTCGCGCGCGGCCAGATCGTGGCGATCATCGGCCCCTCCGGCTCGGGCAAATCCACGCTTCTGCGCGCGATCAACGACCTCGACGCGCTGACCGGCGGCGAAATCTGGCTCGACGGTGTGCAGGTGAACCGCGATCTGCCCTACCGCCAGTACGAAAAGCACATCAACCAGATGCGCCAGGACATCGGCATGGTGTTCCAGCACTTCAATCTTTTCCCCCACATGACCGCCCGCGACAACGTCACCATGGCGCCCAAGCTGCTCAAGGGCCTTTCCAAGGCCGAAGCCGACGCACTGGCCGAGGAACAGCTCGACAAGGTCGGGATGCTGGAACGGATCGACTATTACCCCTCGCAACTCTCCGGCGGCCAGAAGCAGCGCGTCGCCATCGCCCGCGCGCTCGCCATGAAGCCCAAGCTGATGCTCTTTGACGAGGCCACCTCCGCCCTCGACCCCGAATTGGTGGACGAGGTGAACCAGGTCATGAAGAAACTGGCCGAGGAACACATGACTATGATCATCGTCACCCACGAGATGGATTTCGCGGCCTCGGTCTGCGACCGCGTGCTCTTCATGGACAAGGGCGTCGTGGTGGAGGAAGGCCCGCCCAGCGTGGTCTTCAAGAACCCCACCAAGGAACGCACCCGCGAATTTCTTCGCAAACATCTTGCAGGCGCCAAGTGACCGACACCACGTCCTACCTCTTCTACCAGTCGCGCAACCCGCGACCGTTCCTCGACCACGGCGAGGGGATCTACCTGATCGACGAGTCCGGCAAACGCTATATCGACGGATCTTCGGGCGCGATGGTCTCCAATATCGGCCACTCCAACCCGCGCGTGCTGGCCAAGATGAAAGCGCAGATGGACAAGGCCACCTTCGGCTATCGCCTGCATTTCCGCACCCACCCGTCCGAGGATCTGGCGGCGAAAACCGTCGCCATGACACCCGATGGACTTGACCGCGTCTTCTTCGTCTCCGGCGGCTCCGAGGCGGTGGAAAGCGCCGTGAAACTCGCCCGCCAGTATGCACTGACCCAGGGCCATAACGGCCGCTACAAGGTCATCTCGCGCTTTCCCTCCTACCACGGCTGCACTTTCGGCGCGCTCGACCTCACGGGCTATGCCCCCCTGCGAGACCCGTTCGCCCCGATGCTGAGCGGGATGCCCAAGGTCGCCGCCCCCACCACCTATCTCGACCGCGACAACCTGACGGAAGAGGCGCGCGGCCTGAAATACGCCGAGCTTCTGCGCGACAAGATCCTCGCCGAGGGCCCCGACACCGTGCTGGCCTTCATCATGGAGCCCGTCGGCGGCGCCTCCACCGGCGCGCTGGTCGCGCCCGACAGCTATTACGGCCGCATCCGCGAAATCTGCGACGAGTTCGGCGTGCTCCTGATCTACGATGAGGTCATGACCGGCGCGGGCCGCACCGGTAAATTCCTCGCCGCCGAACACTGGGGCATCACCCCCGATATCGTCTCCATGTCCAAGGGCTTCGGCGCGGGCTACGCGCCCCTTGGCGCTATGGTCGCGGGCCGCCGCCTCGTCGATCCGGTGCTTGACGCGGGCGGCTTCGCCCACGGCTTCACCTATGCCGGCAACCCGCTGGCCTGCGCCGCCGGCCTCGCCGTGCTGGAAGAGATGGAGGACCACGACCTCATCGGCAACGCCGCCCGGATGGGCGACGTCCTGATGACCGAACTGCGCGGCCTGATGGACCGCTACCCGTTCATCGGCGACGTGCGGGGAAAGGGCCTGCTGACCGCGTTCGAGTTCGTCTCCGACCGCACCACGATGGAACCGCTGGACCCCGCGCTCAACGCCCATGACCGGCTTGTCGAACTGGCCTACGAACGCGGTCTCATCCTCTATTCCCGCCGCACGCGCGGCGGCACCAAGGGCGACCATTTCCTCGTCGCCCCGCCCCTTATCATCACCGAAGACCAAATCGCCGAGATGATGGCAATCCTCCGCGACGCCCTCGACGCCTTCGCGTCAGAGATCGGCCTGCCCGTGGAGAACGCGGCATGAGGCTCCCCGACAAGCGCACCTCCATCGAGGCCGCTATCGCCCAGATCAAGGACGGCGCGACCGTCATGGTCGGCGGCTTCGGCGTCCCCGGCACGCCCATGACCCTGATCCGCGCCCTCGTCGCGCACGGCGCGCGCGACCTCACGCTCATCAAGAACGACGCCAACGAGCCCGGCATGGGCATCGACCACCTGCTGTTAAGCGGACAGGTCAAGCGCCTCATCACCACGCATCTCGGCCTCAACAGCCACGCCATCAGCCTGATGAATTCCGGCGCGATCGAGGTGGAGTTCAACGCCCAAGGCATCCTGGCCGAGCGCATCCGCGCAGGCGGCGCCGGCATCGGCGCGATCCTCAGCGATATCGGCATCGACACCGAACTCGCTCGCGGCAAGCAGGTGGTCGAGATGAACGGCACGCCCTACCTCGTCGAGCCTGCCCTGCGCGCCGACGTGGCCCTCATCCACGCCGACACTGCCGACCCGTTCGGCAACCTCGCCTATGTCGCCACCGCGCAAAACTTCAACCCGCTCATGGCCATGGCCGCGCCCTTGGTGATCGCCGAGGCCGAGCGTGTCGTGCCCCTGGGACAGCTTGACCCCAACGCCGTCCACACCCCCGGCGTCTTCGTCGACCACGTCACGGAACTGCTTGAGATATCAGAGGATTACGCTGTTGTCCGACGCTAGGGATCGCATGGTCGCCCGCGCCGCGCGCGAGATTGCTCCGGGCATGGTCGTCAACCTCGGCATCGGCCTGCCGACACGCGTCGTGAACCACCTGCCCGCCGATTTCCCCGTCTGCCTGCACACGGAAAACGGCATGACCGGCATCGGCCCCGCCCTCTCTCCCGACCGGGCCGACCGCAACCTGATCGACGCAGGCGGCGCCTATGTCACACCCGTTCCCGGCTCCGCCTACTTCGACAGCGCCACCAGCTTCGCCGTGGTCCGCTCGGGCCGGCTGGATCTCACCATGCTCGGCGCCTTCGAAGTCAGCCAGACCGGCGACCTCGCCAACTGGAAGATCCCCGGCAAGTTCAGCCCCGGCGCGGGCGGCGGCATCGAACTGGCGCAAAAGGCCCGCCGCGTTGCCGTGCTCACCACCCACACCGACCGCGCCGGAAACCCCAAGCTGAAGCAAACCTGCGCCCTGCCCCTCTCGGCCAGCGCCTGCGTCACTCGCATCTTCACCGACCTCGCCGTGATCGACGTCACCCCTGACGGCTTCGCCCTGACCGAACTCGCCGAAGGCACCAGGGTTGACGACGTGCAACGCGCCACCGACGCCCCCCTTTCGATTCCCGACACGCCAATTCCGACTTTCTGAGCCGCCCCATGACCGAAGACCTCAAGACCCGCCTCTGCGCCGCCGTTGATGCCGGTTTCGACCGGCAAGTCGCGTTCCTGACCGACCTCACGTCGCACCCCTCGACACGCGGCAACGAACAATCGGCACAGGACTTCATGGCGACCGAACTCGCCGCGCGCGGCTACGACATCGACCGCTGGCAGATCGACCTCGACGACATCCGGCACCTCCCCGGCTTCTCTCCCGTCCTCGGTCCCTACGAGGACGCCGTGAACGTCGTCGCCACCCACCGCTCCAAAACCTCCAAGGGCCGCTCCCTCATCCTCAACGGCCATATCGACGTGGTCCCCGCCGGCCCCCTCGATATGTGGGACAGCCCCCCGTTCGCGCCGCATGTGACAGACGGCTGGCTCTACGGTCGCGGCGGCGGCGACATGAAGGCGGGCCTCGCCTCCAACCTCTTCGCCCTCGACGCGCTCCGCGCCTGCGGCCTCGCCCCGGCCGCGGACGTCCACTTCCAATCCGTCGTCGAGGAGGAATGCACCGGCAACGGCGCGCTCGCCTGTCTCGCGCGCGGCTACAAAGCCGACGCCGCGCTCATCCCCGAACCCTTCGCCGAACAACTGGTCAGCGCCCAGCTTGGCGTCCTGTGGTTCCAGGTCCACCTCAAGGGCCTGCCCACCCATGTGGCCTATGCAGGCACAGGCGCCAACGCCATCGAGGCGGCCTTTCCACTGATCCAGGCCCTGCACGACATGGAACACCGCTGGAATGACGCGGCCAACCGCCCGCCCGAATACGCCCACATGGACCACGCGCTCAACCTCAACATCGGCAAGTTCCAGGGCGGCGACTGGACCAGTTCCGTCCCGGCCTGGGCCGTCTTCGACGTGCGCATGGGGCTATTCCCCGGCCAGTCTCTCGACAAAGCAAAACAGGAAATCGAACAGGTCATCCGCGACGCCGCACAACAAAACGCCTTCCTGCGCAATTCCCCGCCCGAGCTCGTCTATCACGGCTTTCACGCCGAAGGGTACGCGCTCTCCCGCGACACCTCGCAGACCGCCACCAACGCCGTCGCGTCACTGGAAAACGCCCACCAAAGCGTCACCGGCACCCCCCTCACCCGCGAGCCCATCACCGCCACCACCGACGCGCGCTTCTTCGGCCTCTACGCCGACACGCCCGCGCTTGTCTACGGCCCCCGGGCCGAGGCGATCCACGGCTTCAACGAACGGGTCGACCTCGAAAGCCTCCGCCGCGTCACCCAAACCACAGCACTCTTTATCGCCGACTGGTGCGGCACCGAGGAGGCCTGAGCCATGCGCGACTCCGTCATCGTCTCCACCGCCCGCACACCCATCGGCAAGGCCTATCGTGGCGCCTTCAACAATCTCACGGCCCCCAGTCTGGCCGCGCCCGCCGTCCGCGCCGCGCTCGCCCGCGCCGGGCTTGAGGGTGCCGAGGTAGAGGACGCCATCTTCGGCTCCGCGCTCACGCAAGGCACCTCCGGCGTCAACGTCGCCCGCCATATCGCGCAAGCATCCGGCCTGCCCGACAGCGTCGCGGGCGCCACCATCGACCGCCAATGCGCCTCGGGCCTGAACGCGCTCGCCATCGCCTCGCACATGGTCCGGGCCGAGGGCGTGGACGTGGCCCTCGCCGGTGGCCTCGACAGCATTTCCCTCGTCCAGAACGATCACTGGAACGCCCACCGCTACCGCGACCCATTGGTGCCCGACAGCTATTACATGGCCATGCTGGACACCGCCGAGGTCGTCGCCGCCCGCTACGGCGTCACCCGCGCCGCACAAGACGCCTATGCCCTGCAAAGCCAGCAGCGCACCGCCAAGGCGCAGGAAGCCGGCCTTTTCGCCGACGAGATCATCCCCGTCGAGACCACCAAGCTCGAAACCGACAAGACCACCAAGGAAACCTACGAAGAGCCCGTCCGCCTCTCCGAGGACGAGTGCAACCGCCCCGGCACCACCGCCGAGGGGCTCGCCAACCTCCAGCCGGTACGCGGCGAGGGCAAGACCGTCACCGCCGGCAATGCCAGCCAGCTCTCCGACGGCGCCGCTGCCCTCGTCGTGATGTCCGAAGCCGAAGCCACCCGCCGCAACCTCACGCCCCTGGGCGCCCTGCGCGGCTTCGCCGTCGCCGGTGTCGCGCCGCAGGAGATGGGCATCGGCCCCGTCCACGCCATCCCCCGCCTGCTCGACCGCGCGGGCCTCTCCACGGACGACATCGACCTTTGGGAAATCAACGAGGCCTTCGCCGCGCAGCTTCTCCATTGCCGTGACACGCTGGGCATCCCCGACGACAAGCTGAACGTCAACGGCGGCGCCATCTCCATCGGCCACCCCTACGGCATGTCCGGCGCCCGCATGGCCGGGCATATCCTGCTCGAAGGCCGCCGCCGGGGCGCCAGATGGGGCGTCGTCTCCATGTGTGTCGGCGGCGGCCAGGGCGCCGCCGGCCTTCTTGAAATCTTCTGAGGATCCCATGACCACGCTGCCCTCCAACCAGATCGCCTACCTCACCGCCCTGCGCCAGGACCTGCACCGCCAGCCCGAGGTCTCCGGCGACGAGGTCGAGACGGCAAAGCGCATCACCCGCGAACTTACCGCCCTCGGGGCAGACCGCATCTGGCAGGGCCTCGGCGGCCACGGCGTCGCCGCCGAATTCACCGGGCGCGCGCCGGGCCCCACGGTCCTTTTGCGCTCTGAACTCGACGGTCTGCCGATCCGCGAGATCAACGACATCCCCCATGCCTCGCAGATCGACGGCAAGGGTCACCTCTGCGGCCATGACGGCCACATGGCCACGCTGATGGGCGTCGCCATGCGCCTCGCAACCCGCCCCGCCAGGGGCCGCGTCATCCTGCTCTTCCAGCCGGCCGAGGAAACCGGCGCGGGCGCGCAGGCCGTCATCGAGGACCCGCAATGGCCCCAGATCCGGCCTGACTACGCCTTCGCCTACCACAACGTCCCGGGGCTGCCCTTGGGCGAGATCGGCCTGCGCTCCGGCCCCGCGAACTGCGCCTCGCGCGGGATGCAGATCCTGTTCACCGGCAAAAGCTCTCACGCCGCCGCGCCCGAGGACGGCCTGTCGCCCGGCCCCGCCATGGCGACGCTGATGATGGCCCTTCCCGCGCTCAGCCAAGGCACCATTGCCGACACAGATTTCGCCCTCGCCACCCTCACCCATGCCAACCTGGGCGAGCCCGCCTTCGGCATCGCCCCCGCCGATGGAGAACTGCGCGTCACCCTGCGCACCATGACCAATGAGGGCATGGACCGGCTGATCGAGGCTGCGACGGCGCAAGTAACAGCCGCCCGGGGCGATCTGACGCTCGATATCCATTGGCACGATGTCTTTCGCGGCGTGGTCAACGACACCGACGCCACCGACATCGCCCGCCATGTGGCCCATGATCTCGGGCACGAGGTCAACGAGATGCCCACCCCCATGCGCTGGTCCGAGGATTTCGGGCGCATCGGCGATGACGGCGCCAAGGCCACGATGCTCTATGTCGGCGCGGGCACCGACATGCCCCAGCTGCACAACCCCGATTACGATTTCCCCGATGCGCTCCTGCCCGTCGTGATCGACCAGTTCGCCGGCATCGTCGACCGCCTCCTGGGCCTGCCAGACACATGACCGACCCCGCGATCCCCGACGCCTGGTGCGAGGTGCATCGCGACCGGATCGACGCCAACATCCGAATCGCCCTGGCCCGCGTCCCCAAAGGCCGCCGGTTCTGCGCCGTGCTGAAGGCCGACGCCTATGGCCACGGCATCGCCACCGTCGTCCCGCTGGTCCGCGCCCACGGCATCGACTGCATCGCCATCACCTCGAACGCCGAAGCCCGCGCCGTGCGCGCCGCCGGCTACACCGGCCAGCTGATCCGCCTGCGCGCCGCCACGCCGATCGAGGCCCGCGCCGCCCTGCCCGACCGGGTCGAGGAACAGGTCGGCACGATCGAGGCGGCCGAGAACCTCGCCGCGCTGAAAAATTCCGGCGCGCCGGTCCGCGCCCACCTGTCGCTCAACGCCATGGGCATGTCCCGCGACGGGCTGGAAATCGGCACGGAAGAGGGCCGCGCCGCCTGCCGCGCCATTCTCGACCGGCTGGGCGACAGCATCACGGCCATCTGCACTCATTTTCCCGACAATGCGCCCGACGAGTTGCGCGCCAGCGCCGCGCTCTTTCAAAAGCACGCCGACTGGGTCCTGGACCAGGGCAACCTCTCGCGCGAAGGCACGCTCGTCCACGCCGGCAGTTCCCTGACGCTGGTCTCCGATCAGCCGGTCCGGACCGACATGTATCGCTGCGGCGCCGTGCTCTATGGCATCCTCAAGCCTGAATGGGGCTTTCAGACCACGATGACCCTCAAGACCCGCGTGGTCAGCGTCACCGATTACCCCGCGGGCGCCACGGTGGGCTATGACCGCACCTGCGTTCTTGACACGCCCCGCCGCCTGGCGTGCCTGTCCATCGGCTATGCCAACGGTGTCCGCCGCGCCGGTCAGAACACCGGCACCGTCCTGATCGGGGGGCACGAGGCCCCCATCCTGGGCCGCATTTCCATGAACACCACCGTGGCCGACGTCACCGGCCTCGACGGTATCTCGGTCGGCGACCCGGCGGCGATCTTCGGCGGATCGCACGACACGCGCGGCGCGCTGGACACGGCCGAGGCACAGTTCGGCACGATCATCGCCGATCTCTATACCGACTGGGGCCTGAGCAACCACCGGATCGTCCGGTAAGCGCCGTCAGCTGCCCTTGATGTTGATCGAGAAACTGGTGCGCGCGCCTGCGGGCGGCGGCGGGAAGGGCGCGGCGCGCTGCACCATCCGCAGCGCCGCCTGGTCCAGCTTGGCCGAGCCCGAGCTGCGGGCAATCGACAGTCCCGCCAGCCCGCCATTGCCGCCGATGCGGAACGCCACCACCGCCGTGCCCCGGCTGCCCACCCGCGGACGCGGCACGCGAGAGATCTTCCGCATCACCTGTCCGGGATAGTTGCTGGCGGCGGCATTGCCCGCGGCCTGCGACTTGCCCGATCCCTGCGCCGTCGATCTGGTCTGCGTCTGTGTCCCCGAGGCACTGCCCGCGCGCGCGTTCTGCTGCGCGTTGCCCTTGGGCTGGGTCTTGGGCTGGGTCCTGGGCTTTGACTGCGTCGTGCGCTGCGGCTTCGGTTCGGTCCGCTTCGGCTGCGCCTTCGGCGGCTCGGGCTTGTGCGCTTCCTCGAACTCCGCACTGCGCGGCTTGGGCCGCAACGACCGGGTCACCGCGCTCGGCGCCTCGTCCACCGGCTCCAGGATTTCCGCCTGCTCCGGCTCTGTGGGCTGCACGCTTTCCTCCGGCACGGGCTCCGACGGGGTCACGGGCACCAGCGGCACGTTCGGCGTGATCTCCGCCTGCTCGACAGGCTGGGTCTCGACCGGCTCCGGCACGTTTTCGACAGGCGTTTCGGTCGGCGTCACCGGCGCGGTCTCGGCCTGCTCGACAGGTTCGGCGGTCTCCTGCGGCGCGACTTCGGGCGACGTGTCCTCGGGCCGGTCCTGTGCGGTTTCCTCGGGCATGTCCTGCGCCGAGACCTCTTCCGGGGGCGTTTCCTCGACGACTTCCTCGGTGGCGTCGGGCGTCATCACCCCCGCCGCCATGTCGGCAAAGCTGTTGCCGATGCTGGCCTCGACGCCGCCCGCATCGCCCTCGATCTCTATCGCCTCGCCCTGGAACACCGCCGCCACCACGGTGCCGTGCACCACGAGCGCCGCCGTCACGGCCACGGTTTTCACGAGACGCGACGACGCGATCATTCCAGCCCCCTCTGCGTGACGATCACCACGCGCTCCGCCCCGGCGCCGCGCAGGTCCCGCGCCAGGTTCACCAGCGTCTGCGCCGACAACTCCTGGTCCGGCACCACGCGCACCAACGCGCGGTCTTCCTCGCTGCGCCGCGCCAGGAAGTCTTCTGCCGAGGCAACATCGTCGCCCCGGAAACTCATCCGCCCGTCGGGATGCACCACCAGCGTGTCGGGCGGCGACCGCCCTTCCAGGTCCGCCGTCCGCACCAGGCTCAGATCCTTGTCCAGCGGTTGCGACAGGGTGCCCGCCACCATGAAGAAGACCAGCATCAGGAACACGATGTTGATCAGCGCAATGGTCGGCTCCCGTCGCGAGGATGTCTTGACCTTGCGCATCTCAGGACCCCAGCACGCTGATGCTGACGCGCTCGATGCCGCGCAGCACGACCAGCAGATCGGTCAGGCGCTGCGCCGTCACGCCGTCGCGCAGGCTGACCACCACGGGCCGCGCCTCGTCGCTTTGCGGCATCTCGGCAAAGGCGGCGCTCAACCCGTCCAATTCGACCTGCTGTCCGTTCAGGCTCAGGTCCTCGTCGCTCAGGCGCAGAAAGCTGATCTTGGTCTCGCTGCTGCCGCTGCCCCCCGCTCCCGCTGCGGCCAGCTCGACCTCCGCAAAGCGCGAAAAGGTCGATGACAGCATGAAGAACAACAGCAGCAGGAAGATCACGTCGATCAGCGACGTCATCGACAAGCGCCTGCGCCGCGAGGTCTTACGCACGGCCCGGCTCCGCTTCGAAATCCGCCGCAGGCGCCGGGCGGCCCTGTGGATGCAGCACCGTCGAAATCGCCCGCTCTGCGGTGACACGCTCGCCGTCCATCCGGCCCTCCAGCCAGCTTAGCACCATCGAGGTCGGCATCGCCACGGCCAGCCCCACGGCGGTCGTCAGCAGCGCCACCCAGATACCACCCGCCAGAAGCGACGGATCGACCTGCGCCCCGGCTTCCTGCAGCGACTGGAACGCCTCGATCATGCCCAGAACCGTGCCGAACAGGCCCAGCAGCGGCGCCAACTGCGCCACGCTGTCCAGCAGGCGAAAGCCGCGCTCCAGCCGCGCGAACCGCGATTCCGCCTCCGCCTCCAGCCGCTTGCGGTCCTGGGGCTGCGCGGAAAACGCCATCTCGACGACCGGAGCGAGGTAGCTCTTCGATTGCTTCAGCGCCGCCAGCGCGGCCGCCAGGTCACCCTCGTCCCACGCCTCGACCGCCTCTTTCATCGCCTTGTGCCGTCCGACCCCGGCAGCCGAGAACTGCCACAGCTTGTAAAGCACCGTTGCCAGCGTGACCACCGAGACCGCCAGCAGGATCATGACGACCGGACCGCCCAGGTCCGCAACCTGGCGCAGGCTTTCCAGAATCCCGTTCATCCCGTCACCTCGATATTCGTGCGCGTCTCCAGCTTCAGCCCGGTCTCGCAGGCGGTGTCGGGCAGCTCGGCCGCCTCGCAGGTATGCGCCCCGTTGATCAGCACCTGGCCCAGCCCGTCACAGGCCATGCCGGGCACGGAAAACTGCCGCACACGCGGCCGCCCCGGGGGCAGCGCGCCGAAATCGAACAGGGTCAGGCGATCCACCTGGCCCTCGCTGTCGAACAGCACGGTCTCGTAAACCGCCTTGTCGATCTGGGTGGGATGGCCGTTTATCACCAGGAAGGTCAGCGTGCAGCTGCTCTCGTTCGCCTTGGTGGCGTTCAGCTCGATCAGGACGGCCTCGCCCAGCTCTTCTTCCTGCGCCACTGCGGCCTGCATGCCGGCGATCCCCGTCAGCATCGCCATGAGGGCGGTGGTGAACCTTTTCATCTCGCGTCTCCCTTTCACGTGATCCGCGCCGCATCCCGCAAGATGCAGGCCGGGCCACGTTTCAAACCAATTCTCGGCGCGGTCAAGCGCTTCACGGCCGTGACTATCGCGAAAGATGGGGGATTTGGAACGCCGCTTGCCCTGAAGTCGCGCTTTCGTGTGCATCCCCGGTCTTCTGCAGCCGGCCATGTTCGTGCGTCGGCCTGGCAAAAGACGGGTCTCGGCTTGGGGACGCTTTGGCGAATGTCTCTCACATCCGGCCCGGACACTCAATACCCAAACAAATCTATCAGAAATAGAAGTCGCCCGTCCTTGCCCCGGACGGCGCGAAACGAAAACGGGGCGCATCCACCGGATGCGCCCCGCAAATTCAGAATTTCAGTACAGTTATACCTTCGAGGCCGCCGCGCTGCGCGGGCCTGCGATCAGCCAGATGATGAAGCCGATAATCGGCAGGATGATCACCAGCAAACTCCACAGGACCTTCTTGCCGGTCGAGGCGCCCGAGCCGATGATATTCACCAAGGCCCAGATATCCAGGACCAGAACGATAAGGCCACCAAGGCCACCAATCTCCAACATGCTTGTCTCCTTTTCTGCGTGTCTAACGCGTCAGTCTCACGTTTGTTTCAGGCTTTGCGGATTTCGCTGGCACTTTTCAGCACCTCGTCGCCGTCTTCCTGTTGGATCAGGTACGCCGGGCAGTCGTCGTCGGCCTCCCGCGTAATCTCCGATCCTTTGATCTTGACGGTCGTCTTTTGGGTGTAGACTTTCTTGACCTCACCCTGACCGGTGCCATTGCCCCAGTCCCATTCAACGGTGTCGCCCTGGGAAAACGCCATCTCAGTCGCGCCTCAGCGCATCGATCAACTCTTCCTTGGTCATGTCCGACCGACCCTCGATGCCGACGTTCTGGGCCTGATCGTAAAGGTCGGCTTTCGACCATTCCTCGTAAGGCGGCGCCTTGCCGCCTTTCTTCGACGGGGCCATGTCGTCATTGGCCTGGGCATTGGCGATCCGCGCGGATTTGGACTTGCTGTAGCCCTTGTCGCGCAGCGCCTCGTAAGTGTCTTCGTCCTTGATGGACGAACCGTTCGACTGTGCCATGACGGTGTCTCCGAATAATGCTGGAGATAAAACGTCGCGCAGCCCTATTTGTTCCCGCAAACGTGGTGTAACCGCGATACGTGCAGCCAATGAGCCGATGACCGGAGTGGGTAATGTCGAAGTCCGATAACGATCTGATCAAGCAGGAAAAGGAAAAGGAAGCCATCGAGGAAGCCGCGGCGCTGTCACCGCGCCTGATCTTCGAGTCGATCCGCCGCAACGGCGAGGAAGAGCTCGAACGGCCGATGACCGCCCTGTGGTTCTCGGGCATCGCCGCGGGCCTTCTGATTTCCTTCTCGGTCCTGACCGAGGCGATCCTGCGCTCCCACCTGCCGGACGCGGAATGGGCCTACATCGTCGAGAATTTCGGCTATTCGCTGGGCTTCGTGCTGGTCATCATGGCCCGGCTTCAGCTGTTCACCGAAAACACCATCACCACGGTCGTCCCCGTCATGATCGACCCGTGCGCCCACACCATTGGCCGCACCGCCCGGCTGTGGAGCGCGGTTCTGGTGGCCAACATCGTCGGCGCCTTCATCGTCGCCGCGTTCTTCGCCTTCGGCGGTGTCCTGTCCGATGACGTCGCCGCCGCCTTCACCGATCTAAGCCGCCACGCCACCAGCTTTCCTCCGTTCGAAGGCTTCATGCGCGGTATTCCCGCCGGCGTGCTGATCGCCGCGATCGTCTGGATGCTGCCCTCGTCCAAGCGCAACGAGATCGGGCTGATCGTGCTCTTCACCTGGCTCATCGCGCTCGGCGACTTCACCCATGTCATCGCCGGATCCGTCGAAATGGCCTACCTCATGGTCCAGGGCCAGCTCGCGGTCGGCCCCGCCTTTCTGGATTTCTTCCTGCCCGTCCTGCTCGGCAACGTGGTGGGCGGCACGATGATCTTTACCGTTCTGACCTACGCCCAGGTCATGCCGGAAGTAGAAGAACAGCGCTGAGAAGCGCCGCGCAGGAAAAATGCGCGCGCCCGGGCTGCGGGCACGCGCATGTCGGGCGCTCAGTTCCAACGATTTCGTTCAGTTGAGCGAAGCCAGATCGACCTGCGCCTCGCCTTCATCCAGCGGGCCGCCGTGAATGTCGACATCGCGCAGCGCGTTGTTCCGGTCAAGAACGGTGTGAACGCTCAGCACCTTGTTGCCATGGCTTTTGGCCGGATCGTCCATGATGGTCCGAAGCTCGGCGCGGGCCTCGTCGTCCAGCGCGGCCACGTCCACAGCAACCACGTAGGCCTTCAATTCGTCCGCCAGTGATCCAGCGGTCGCGGTCACGGGCAGGGTTCCCATCAGTACGGCAAATGCAAAGCGTTTCATCGTTACTCCCCTCTCATAAGGTTCATCCTGTAAACGACTGAAATCAAATACGGTTCCCAGAAAATAAAGCACCGCAGTCTGGGACGGACTGCGGTGCTGGGCGCGTCGCGCGCGCCGCGCTGACAGGGGACGGGGATGCAGTCAGCGCTATGTCTTGGCGTCAGTCGCGCACTCCGCGCGCTCTTGCCGTTTCATTCTGTTCTTCGACGCGATGCCGAATGCGACGAGTACAAGGTTCAGAGCCACGAACAGACCCGGCACGATGATGTCTGCCGCGGTGCCGGTCTGCACCGCTCAGTTGGTGTCCTCGGCGGCTGCAGGTTCCTCGCTGGTCGCTGCAGGTGCGGAGGCACCGTCATCTGTCGGGTCGTCGCTGGTTGCGAAAATGTAGAACAGCCCGAACAGGATCGCGGCGAACGCAACCACCAGCAACATACCGCCAAGCGGACCGATATGGCGTTTCTTCTGCGTTTCCAGATTTGTTTCGGGTGCTGACATATCGTCTCCTATCCGTCTCGTTTCACTGGCCCAACGCCGCGGCTGGTGCGCGGTTCCGAAAAAATTGGCGATCACGAAAGAAACTTGATCAGCGCTTCCTCGCCGCGCCGAAACCCGTCCCGCGCGGTCTTGATTGGCGGCAATTTCCGCTTGCGCGCGCCCGTTTCCGCCCGCGCCAGATCCAGCACATCGGGGTGGACGTAACTTTTCTGCGCGATGGCGGGCGTGTTGTGCAGCCGCTCCGAGGCGGCGCCTGCCAGCATCTTGATGCTGATCTCCTCGGCGTCCTCCGCCGCCAAGAACGCCGCCAACGTGCCGTGCCAGGTGCGTAGCGTCTTGGCCGTGGCGCGCGTCTCGCACAGCGCCTCCAGGCGCGTGTTCAATTGCTCGGACGATACCGCGCGGGCGGCTCCGTCCTCATCCACCCACGACACCAGCGATGGCCCGGGCAGGTCCTGGCACGCTTCCAGCACCTTGGCCAGCTTGGTGCCTCTCAGGGTCTTCTCGACCGGCTCTCCGCCCTTCCCCTTGAACGACAGCTCGACCGAGTCTCCCTCGATGCTCATGTGGCGCGCCTGCAACGTGGTCGCGCCATAGGTCCGGTTCTCGTCCGCATAGCTCTTCGCGCCGGGCCGTAACGCCGCCCGGTCGATCAGCGCAAGCGCCGCGGCCACGGCCATGTCCTCGCTGCCCACGTCGCCCGACAGGTTGTGATCTATCCAGCGCCGCAGGCGCGGCAGGCTCCGGGCGAACGTGCCCAGACCGTCGAACTTGGTCTGCGACCGCTGCGCCGACCAGTCAGGGTGATACCTGTATTGCTTGCGTGTCCGCGCGTCACGCCCGGTGGCCAGCAGATGCGCATTGGCCATCGGTGCCATCCACACATCGGTATAGGCCGGCGGCACCGCCAGCGCCTTCAGCTCGCGACGCTTCCTGGGGCAGTCGATGCGCGTGCCGTCCACGTTGATATACGAAAAGCCCCGCCCCCGCTTCTCGCGGCGAATACCGGGGTTGCTGTCCGGGTAATAGACCAGCCGCTCTGCCACGGGCGATATCCTCCATCATTCAGATAAGAGGACGCAAAGAGATCGTATTGGGTTCCACGTTGCCCAGGCGGGCCAATTCCTGTTCCTTGTGCACGACCAGGAAATCGTCCTGCCATGTCGCCACGCCCGCTTCTCGCAGACGCGTCAGGGTCTTGTTTGTATGCACCAGCGACAGGCCCACCGCATCGGCCAGGTCCTGCTGGCGATAGGGCAGCGGAACACGGCCATTCTTCATCATGTCCAGCGCCCGCAGCCGCTGGAAGAACCTGTAAAGCGCCCAGGCCACGCGCGTGACCCCGTTCATCTGCCCGATCGTGACCAGCGCCTCGCCCAGCATCTGCTCTTCCCGCGCGGCCAGGTGCGTCAGGTCGAACGCCCGCCTGGGTTGCGACTTGAACAGCCGCCAGAAATCCGACCTGTTGAACACGCACAGCTTCATCGTCGTCGTGGCCTCGACCGAATGCTGCATTTCTCCCATGACGCCGCTCTGCAATCCGACAAAGTCGCCCGGCAGCACAAAGCCCACCACCTGCCGGCGCCCGTCTTCCATCGTCTTGTAGCGTATCCCCATCCCGCTCAGCGCGGTGTAAAGCTGCGTCGACGAGGCCCCCTCGGCCAGGATCTCGGTGCCCTGCTCGGCCGTCAGCTCGCCGGTCTTGAAACTTTTCATGAATTCAAGCTCTTCGTCCGACATCGGCGCGAACAGCTCAAGCTCTCTCAGTGGGCAGGCAGCGCAGTCGATGGCCATCTTCTCAATCTATGTCGCAGTTTAATGTGGACGTCATGATTCTGTGTCATATTCAACCAATACCGAGGGGGTAGTAAATGCAAAATACATCGCCGCGCGAGGACCTTGTGCTGGTGTCTTCACGTAAAACGCTCGAAGCCGCCGATCTGGCGGACTTCGCTCAGTCGCGCTCACTCGGAGAGGTGATCGTCGAGAGCGATACCGACCGTGCGCGTGTACTGCTCAGCGAAAGACACTTCTCCTTCGCCTTCATCGGCCTGCCCGATACCGAGGATCGCGGCACCCTGCTGACGGCGCTCAGCGCCGAACGCACGCACATCGTGCTGCTGGACGACAGCGGCGTCGCGGCGGGCTCTCCAAGCCTGCGCGTGGTGTCGCGGCCCTTCACGGACATCGATCTCGAAGGGGCGATTTCCGGCGGCATCACGGCCGTGGACGTGCAGGACCCGCAATAGGCAACTCTCCTCCAACGCGCGAAAATCCACCGGAACCCGCGCGCAGCTTGATCGTTATGGTCGCGTATCGACTGTAATCGAAGGATCGAGCAAATGTTTCATTGGGCCCTTATATTTCTGGTCGTGGCCTTCATCGCCGGGATTTTCGGCTTCGGCGGCATCGCGTCAGCTTCGGCCGGCATCGCTCAGGTGCTGTTCGTGGTCTTCATGGTGCTCTTCGTGATCGCCCTGGTGGCGCGGGCTTTCAACCGCACCCACTGGTGACCCGCCCGCACCACCGACGCAGCGGCAGGGGCCCGCGACACCGCTGGCCCTTTCTTGCGTCCCTGCCCAACGAAAAAAGCCCCGGCCTACGCCGGGGCTTTTTCAATGAAACGCGCTGACGCGGGTGTCAGGCCTTCAGCGTCTCGGTCGACGAAAAGAACATCGCCTGACTCACCGCCGAGCGGACCTGGTCCGACTGGTAGGGTTTCGGGATCAGGAATGCCGGCTCCGGCCCTTCGCCGGTCAGCAGGCGTTCGGGGAACGCCGTGATGAAAATGACGGGAACATCCGGCGCATTTTCCATAATGCCATTGACGGCGTCGATCCCGCTGGAACCGTCGGCCAGCTGGATGTCCGACAGGATCAGGTCGGGCGTTTCCTCGTTGAACAGCTTCAGCGCATCGGCCTCGGTGCGGGCGATGCCCGTCACGCGGTGCCCCATGTCGCCGACAATCCCCTCAAGGTCCATCGCGATGATCGCCTCGTCCTCGATGATCATCACGCGTCCCGACAGAACGCTCGACATCTCGTCATAGGCGATATCGACAAGCGACCGCGCCTCGTCTTCCGAAATGTCCATGATCACACCCACTTCGGCAAAGCTGAACTCTTCGATCGTATGAAGCAGCAAAGCCTCGCGCGTGTTAGTCGTCAACTTCGCCAGGTGCGCCTGGGCTTTCGCCTGAAGCCCGGTCTCGTCGTCCGAAAACACCGCGCCGGACGTCGCCCAGATCGGTTGAAAAACCTTGAACAGGGCCGTCTTGGACGCGATCGAGGCGTCGAAAACGCTGGGATCGCTCAGTACCGCTTCCAGCGCCGCCACCGCGTACTGATCGCCGCGTTCCTGCGACCCGGTCAATGCACGTGCATACCGGCGCAAATAAGGCAAATTTGCACCGATCTGTTCGCTAAGTTCCGCGGAGTTGGTTTCGCTCATTTGATAGCTTCCAGTTTTATTCTACTTTCATGGAACCCAACACGCATAGCGTGGTTAAGTTCCAGACACACTATACAAATGTGGCCAAAAGACAAAATGACTCGAGATAAACGGAATTCAAGAGTGCAAAATACCATCGACGAAAACCTCAAGCGCGCATTCGAGGATGTGGCCAGTGAGCCTTTGCCGTCTCGCTTCACTGACCTGCTGGAGCAGCTCAAGACAAGCGGGCACGGTGCGGACAAATCTTCCGGGACGGACGACAATTCATGAGCGACCCGCGTGAAGAACTGGTCGAACACCTCGGGCCCATGCGGGCGTTCGCCATGAGCCTGACGCGCAACTCCGCGCTGGCCGACGATATGGTGCAGGACGCCCTGGTTAAAGCCTGGACCAATATCGAAAAGTTTCAGCCCGGCACGAACATGCGCGCCTGGCTCTTTACAATTCTGCGCAACACGTATTATTCCCATCATCGCAAGGCGCGCCGCGAGGTGTCCGACACCGACGGCGAACTGGCTGCGTCGCTGGCGAAAAAGCCGGACCACGATGGCAGATTGCAGATGCGCGACTTTCACGTTGCCTTCGACAAGCTGCCCGACGAACAGCGCGAAGCCTTGGTGCTGGTCGGCGCCGGCGGCTTTTCCTACGAGGAAGCCGCGGAAACTTGCGGTGTCGCCGTGGGTACGATCAAGAGCCGTGTCAACCGCGCCCGTGCGCGACTGGTGGAATTGATGCATCTGGACGAGGATCAGGTACTCGAAACGACGGACGCGGTCACCGCGGGCATCGTATCGGCGAACAAAAGCGTTGCCTAAGAAGTCCAAAGCCCTGCTCGACGCATACGGAACGATGGTCAACCGGCTGTCGTTCCGTCTTTTTGCGTTGCTGGCGCTGGCGCTGTTCCCGCTCGGCGTCATCGCCGTCTATCAGACCGACCAGGTCCTGGACGAGACTGAGAACCTGCGCCGCAACGCACTTTTCTTCGAAACCACCTCTGCGGCCCGGGACGAACGCGAACTGATCCAGCAGACTCTCGGCTCTGCCGAAGGCCTGGCAGCGCTGTCGATCCTCGATGACGCCCCCGCCTGCCGCGAGGTCATGCGCGAATTCGCCGAAACCAACGCCCACATCGCCTTCGCCGGCTACACCAAGCTTTCGGGCATCATGGAATGCGGCTCCGAGGGAGACGAGGTGCGCGACTTCCGCACGCTCGAGCGCCTGCAACGTGCGCTCGACGCGGACGGTCCCAGTGTCTATGTCGCGCCGCTCGGCTCCATAAGCCAGCAACCCGTGCTGGTCGTGAACCATCCCGTCTACGTCGATCGCAGCCTGACGGGCATTGTCTCGCTCTCGGTTCCGCTACGCCTCACCTACCAGCCGCTCACATCGCCCCGGTACGACCATGAACTGCGCTTCGTCACCTTCACCAACGATGGCCAGACCATTTCCGCCAGCGGCGGCCGCGAGAATGCCGATGACATCCTGCCGCAGATGATCGACCCCGAGGATCTCACCCGCCATGTCGGCACCACCTTCACCGGCGAGGACGGCCTTGGCGAGGAACGCATCTACGCGGTGGCCAGCATCTTCCAGGACCAGGTCAGCGTCATCGCAAGCTGGCCCGCGCGCACCTCCGTCTGGGGCGGCGCGCTCGCATTCTACGTTCTGAATCTTCTGTTTCCCTTTGCGATCTGGGCGGCCGGGCTCGCCTTCGCCTGGTACGAACTGCGCCGCGTCGTGATCCGCCATGTCCGCGATCTGCGCTCGGCCATGCGCCGCTTCGCGCTGGGCCAGCGTGACGGCTTCCCCCTGCGCCTGCAAAACCCGCCCGAGGAATTTGCCGAGGCCGAACGCGCCTTCAACCGCATGGCGATCATCATCGCCGAATCCGAGGCGCGGCAGGACAAGGACCTCAAGGACAAGGAGGTGCTGCTGAAAGAGGTGCACCACCGCGTCAAGAACAACCTGCAAATGATCGCCTCGATCATGAACATGCAGCTGCGCAGCGCCAAGACGCCCGAGGCGAAGTTCATGCTGGCCAGCCTGCAACGGCGGGTCAATGGCCTCGCCATGCTGCACCGCACACTCTACACCACGCCCGACCTGCTGACGATCGAGGCCAACGAGCTGCTCGAAGCGGTCGTCACCGACATCTCCACCATGATGACCGTCCCCGGCATCAAGATCGAGCGCGAACTCGATGCGCTGCCGCTCTACCCCGACCAGGCGGTGCCGCTCTCGATGCTGCTGGCCGAGGCACTGACCAACGCGCTGAAATATGTCGGGGCGAAAAAGGATGAAACCCCGTCCGTCCGGGTTACGTTGAAAGAACAGTCCGGCGGGCAATATCAGCTCAGCGTCATCAACTCCAAGGGTCCGATCATGCTCCGGCCCATCCCCGAGGTCGAGACCATCAGCGGCCTTGGCACCAAGTTGATGAAGGCGTTTGTCAGCCAGCTTGACGGCCACCAGGAGGTGACGGAAGACGACGACCACTACGGTCTGCACGTCACGTTCGAACGAAAGGACTTCGAGTCGGCAACGTGATGCAGAATGGCGACGATCCAGACTTCCAGGTGATGATAACCGCGCAGGAGGCGTGGCCCGTGTTCGAGCGCGCCGTGCTTGCTGCCAAATCGCATATCTGGGGCTCCTTTCGCATCTTCGACCTGGCCACGCAGCTGCGCAGCCCGGAGGCCCGCGAAATCGGCGAGACGTGGTTCGACCTTCTGGAACACGTCCTCTGCCGCGGCGTGCGCATCCACATCACCGTCAGTGATTTCGATCCGATCTTCGCCACCGAACTGCACCGACTGACCTGGCGTACCGTGCGCCAGGCCGCCGCGCTGGCCGAAGTCTCCGATTGCTCGATCCACAATCTGCGTGTCACCCCGCACCTCCACCCGGCCAAGGCCGGGCGCCTCCCCTGGCTGGCCTTCCTTCCGGCTGTCCTGCGGCGCCGGTCCAAGCGGCTGATGGCGCTCAGCGACGACCAGAAACTGCGCGAGGCCGTGCGCCTGGACAATGGCGCCCTGCCCGAGCTGCACACCACGTCGCATCACCAGAAGATCGCCGTGATCGACGACGAGGTGGTCTACGTCGGCGGGCTCGACCTGAACGAACGGCGCTACGACACGCCCCAGCATGACCGGATCGCCGCGCATACATGGTCCGACGTCCAGCTTCTGGTACGCGGTCCCGAGGCGATCGAGGCGGCGCATCACGTCAAGACCTTCCTCACCAGCATCGACGCCTGCCGCAAGCCCGCGCCGATGAAATACATCCGGCGCACGCTCTCGGCCCCGCGTCCGACGCAACTGCCCTACGTCTCGCCCAAGACGCTGCTGCACGAGATCGAAGAGGATCATGTCCGCGCCTTCAAGCGCGCCAAGGACATGGTCTATATCGAGACCCAGTATTTCCGCGCTCGTGGCCTGGCCCGGCGGCTGGCCAAGGAAGGCCGCCGGCGGCCCGATCTCCACGCCATCCTCATCCTGCCCGGCCTGCCCGACGAGGTCGCCTATTCCAGCGAGATCGGCGTCGACGCCCGCTATGGCATGTCGCTTCAGCACGATGCGATCGAAATGGTGCGCGACAGCTTCGGCGACCGCATCATCGTCGCCACGCCGGTGCAGCCCCGGTTCGCCGCCCGCGACACGATCCAGACGCTCTCGGGCTCTCCGCTGATCCACGTCCACAACAAGATCCTCGTGCAGGACGACTCGTTCGCGCTGGTCGGATCGGCCAATCTCAACGGTCGCTCGCTCTACTGGGATACCGAAGCGGCGGTGCGCGTCACCCGGCCCGAGCGCATCCAGACCCTGCGCGAACGGCTCATGGCGCACTGGTGGTTCGAGGATCTGCCGCCCGAGGCACGCGCACATGACACCATGTTCCCCTGGTGGTCCAAGAAGATTGCCGAGAACAGCGTCATGACCCCCGAGAACCGCCACGGTTTCCTGGTCCATCATGACAGTGCCCAATTGCGCGATACTTGGCTCAATCTGCCCGGCGTGACGGAAAATATCGTCTGACGGCGGCAACGGCTGGAACTCCGGCCAGCGAATTGCGTTTTCCCTATACAGACGAGATGACGGGCCGCCCCGCGGTGGGACGGCTCAAACCCCTAGGATTATTGGAGAATTCGAGATGGACCAAGATCGCATCGAAGGCAACTGGACCCAGATCAAAGGCAAGCTCCGCGAGATCTACGGTGACCTCACCGACGACGACCTGGAAGAAGCGCGCGGCGAGCGCGAACAGATGATCGGCAGGCTGCAGGCCAAGGTCGGCAAGGACAAGGACGAGGTCCGCCGCGACGTCGACAACATTCTCTCGGGCTACTGATCTGACCCCGAACGACCCAGGAAGGGCGCCCTTGCGGCGCCCTTTTTCATGCGTCCTTCAAAACCGCGTCGACCTGTGCGCGTGACGCGCGATAGGCCCGTGCGGCGGCCACCAACGCCTTGAACAGCAGCCGCTGGCGCCTGGCATAGAACAGGTGTTCGGGATGCCACTGCACCCCCACCGCGAACGGGTCGGTCGGACGTTCTATCGCCTGGATCATGCCCCAGGTGTCGCGCGCCGCCACCCGCAATCCGCGCCCCAGGCTGTCGACGGCCTGCGTGTGCAGCGCGTTCACCCGCATCCGCTCGGGCCCGCAGATCCGCGCCAGAAGTGTGTCTTCCAGGACGTCCACATCGCGCTTTGGCAGGATCGTCTTGATCTTTTTCGCCTTGCCGAACGTCTGCCACGCATTCTGGTCAAGCGATCCGCCGAAGGCGACGTTCATCATCTGCGCGCCCCGGCAGATACCCAGGACCGGCACACCCTGGTCCAATGCCTCGGTCGCCAGTCCGCGCTCCAGGTCGTCGCGGTCGCGGTCCAGTTCCGCCGACAGGCCGATCGTGCCGCCGTAAAGCTCCGGTCCCACGTCGTCCCCGCCGCCGATGATCAGGCCGTCGACCTCTTCCAGGTTCGCCGGACGTCCCACCCCCCAGCGCACCGCGCCGCCACCGGCCAGCCACAGGTTGAACCACACCAGAGGAAAGATCCGCCACCCCGACCGCTGCGAGGTCGTCACGGCAATGACCGGCTTTGTCGTCATGCGTCGTCGCGGCTCAGGATATCGCTGGCGACTCGCACCCATGCGCTGTCGCGGCGCAACACGCCGTGCGCCCGCTTTCGCTCGGTCCACTCCTCCTCCAACCGCTCCAGCCGATCCGACGCCGCCACCTCCTCGACCGTGCGCCACATCTCCCACGGCTCCCGCAGCGACCAGCCCGGCTCGTTGATCCGGCTGTCGGGCAGGCGAAAATGAAAGGCCGGCCGCGCCGTCGTGCTCTGCTCGTCGGGATAGCTCGCCTCGAACAGTTTCGGCCGAGCGTGTTTCAGAAGGGGCAGCAGGTCCAGCGCGTGGTTGCGGCTGCGCACATACGGGTCGATGAGGTCGATCAGCGCCGCCAGGCGATCCGGCTTTTCCTCGATCAGAAGGTCCACCAGCGCCCTTGGCCAGGATGTCACGAAAGGCAGCACGCGGCGGGTCACGTCAATGCCCTTTTCGGCCCGCAGCACCGGGTCGAGCAGGGCAAAGGCCCGGATCGTGCGCATCGTGTGCGGGTCGGCCGGCGCCACCACCTCGGCATTGAGATGCACGCCGAAGCCCAGGAACACCCCGTCCCGTGATCCGCTCGCGCCCGCCTCGCGCAGCACCGGCATGACCGTGTCGAACAGCGCCACCTGGTCGGGAAGCAACGGTTCGGTGACGATCTCGACCGGCACCAGCCCGCGCAGCAGGTCCTTCAGCCGACTTTGGCTCTCCGCCCCCATCCCCGTCTTGCCAAGCACGGTGTCCAGCTCGACCTCCAGGTCGCCAAGCGCACCGCCGCGCACAAACAGCTGATGAGGGTTGCTGTCGTCAAGTTCTCCGCCGAAGGTCTCCTGCAGGATCGACGCGGCGCGGCGCTCGCTCAACCCCGAAAACTCCACCTCCACGCCGACACGCCGCGCCGCGCCTTGCGCGTTCGTCTCGATGGGCAGTGGCGGGAAACGATATGCGTCAGCGTCCTGACATGTCATGCAACCTGTTCCATCTTGTATTCGGACGCGGTCCCGCGCTTGGATTGCGCGGTGGTCAGGGCATAGGCCCAAATCACCACCGGCAGCGCGACGATACCGCCAAGTGGCCCCCAAAGCCACAGTCCGAATACGATGGACAGGAAAACGACAAGTGGATTGACCTTCAGCTGTGCGCCCACCAGCGCCGGTGTCACGAACTGCGCCTCGATCGCGTTCAGCATCAGGAACGACGCCGGCGCCACCATTGCATAGGCCGAACTGAAGGCGATCAACCCCGCCAGCAGCAGCGACAGCATGATGGCAAGCGGCCCCAGGTACAGCACGAAGTTGGCCAGGAACGCGGCCGCCCCCCACAGCATCGGATTTGGCATTCCGATCAGCATCAGGACGCCGCACAGCGCGGTGCCAAGACCCAGGTTGATCAGCGTGATCGTCACGAAATAATGCGACACGGCGCGATCCGCCTGTTGCAGCGCCACTCGGTACTGGGGCACCGCGCGGTAGATTTCGTCGCGGGTCAGCAGAAAGAAGAAGAGCGTACCCGAAAAGATCAGCAATTGGCCCAGAAGGTTCGGCGCCAGCCACAACGCTTCGGCAACCGATGGAATCGCTTTTTCGACCGCGTCCTCGCCCCCTTCCGAGATCGTCCGCTCAAGGTCGATCGTCATCCCGCCGAAACTGCGCAGCATGAACGTCAATTCGTTCATCCATCCGCGAAACTGCTGCTGGATGCGCGGGACCTGTTCGATCAGTGCCGACAGCAACGGCCCCAACGCGACAATCAGCAAGAAGATCAACGCGGCCGCCATGATCAGCGCACAGGCCGCGCTGACAGAGCGCGGCACGCCAAGACCGTGAAGCCGACTGGCGACAGGCGACAGAACGACGCCCAGCACGATGGCAAACGTCGCCGGAGCCAGCAGGTTCTGTGCCTGTCTGGCCGCGGCGACGGCTGCGATGAAGGTCAGGATGACAAGGCAGGTGCGAACCAGCTTTGACGACGCATGATCCATGGCCACCTTTGGTATTTACCCTGCCTTGGTCTGGAATTGCTCGGAACCGGCGCGAACCGCTTCGTTGACGGCAGCCTTGCCCCGGGTTTCGAGCTCGGCGATCTCGGCGCTCAGCCGTTCCTCGGCCGCGCGCAGAAACGCGTCGCGACGCGCCCCCATGATCTCGGCTTCGCGGCGGGTGCTGGGCAGAAGGGCGCCCAGAAGCCCGCCGATCCCGGCAGCGACCAGCCCGGTCACCAGCGGTTGCGAATTATGCGTGTCGACCGCCGATTTCGCGGCACCGCGGGCATAGCGCTCCGCAGCTTCCTGCGCGTCGACCGCTTTCAGCCGCATCGAGATCACGCGGTCGCGCGCCTCGGGTCCAAGCCGGTCCAGTCCGCTGTCCAGCATCCGGCGCATCCGCGAAGAGGACGGGCTGGCGCGGCCCACCGCGACCTGGGCGCGCTTGGCGTTCCGGTCGGCGGCCCGGGCAATGCGCTCGTCCTGGCTCAACTCGCTGTTGCGCCGCAGGTTCGGCAACGCACCTTTCTGATGCGCGGCGCCCCCGGCAACCAGCATGGCGGCACCGATGCCGACCAGCGCGAGGCCCACGGGATGGTCCTTGGCCGATTGCGCGATGCTGTGCGTGGCGCTGCGGCCGTACTCGGCGACGTCGTGCACCGTCTGGCGGCCCAACCGCGCCGGGTTCACGGTGTCGGCGAAATCACCGATCGCATCGGCCAGGCCGGTGCGATGCTCTTCTGCATCTTTCTCAAGCTTTTCCATAGACTTCGCGGTCATTGTGACTCTCCTCGAATATTGCAATGTCTGACTTCAGGCTGTCGATCGTCCGCCGCGGCATCATCGCGCGGGCAGACAGGCGCCGCATCCCGATCATGGCAAGCACGATCGTCACCACGACGAACACGCCGAACACGATCGCCGCCGCCGTACCCAGCCCCAGGCCCATGTCCGCCAGCGCCAGAACGGCGACGACGCCAAGGGCGTGGATGCTGACCAGGGCGAACAGCATCGCACCGGCGAGCAGGATAAGACCCGCCTTGGCCGAGCGAACGCTTTGACGCATCTCGCGCCCGGCCAGGTCGGCGTGGGCCGCCAGCAATCCCCGCGCCTCGCGCAGGATGCGGGCCACAACCACGCCAAGCGGTTGTTTCGGTCGGTCCGTCATCAGTCGCGGCTTTCCGCCTTCGGCGCTTCGGGCAGATAGCCCGACCACACGTCTTCATCCGCCGTGATCAGTTCGGGTTCGTCCTCCGCCGGGGCGCTTGCACTCAGGAAACGCGCCGCGGCGAACCCCGCCAGGGCGGCACCGCCCAGAAACAGCAGCGGGTTGCGGCGGGCAAAGGCCGACACATCGTCGACCAGATCGGGGATCGACCGTTCGCGCAGGCGGTTGGTCGCGTCTTCAACCGCTTCGCTCGCCTGGGTCAGGATCGAATTCACGGCATCGTAATCCTCGAACTCGCCAGCGGCCTTCCGGGCCGCACTCGAAACGGTATCGGCATGCTCGGCCATGTCGTCGCGCACGTCATCCATGCGGGCTTCGGCTTCCTTGGTGACGGCTTCTTTTCCGTCGTTCACCATATCTTTCACTTTGGTCTTCGCGTTCATTTTTCCGTCTCCTCACGTAGGTGTAACGTGTTGCGATCTGTATTGCTCTCACAACGCCCCCACCCGTCAGAGGTTCCGCTCCGGCCGCAATATCTTTGCCGTCGCCACCGGGCCCAGAGCACCGGCAAAACCGCGCTCAGAACACAAAAAAACCGGGGCGCCGAAGCACCCCGGTTCATACTCGCTACGTCACAGCTGGCGTTAGCCGCGGTTGATCGCGTCGGCAATGCGGTCACGCAGGTAGTCGACCGAAAACGCGTACTCGAGCGCTTTACCTTGGTTGGTCGTCTGCAGCGACTTCACCTGAATGCCGACGGTCGGCACCTGGTAGCCGGCTTCGGGGTCGAGGTCGACAAAGACCAGACCACCCATCTCACCGTTGTCCTCGGTGTAGGACACGGTACCGACCGGCTCGCCCGTCACGGTGAAGATCTGGGTGCCCGGCTCTGCGATCAGCAGGATGTTTTCGCCCTCGGTGTTCTCCGAGCCGGTTTCGTCCTGTGCGACCTCGTCGTCGACACCTTCATCGGCCGAACCCGACGTTTGCGATCCAATCACGACGATGTCGTCGCCATCTTCAGAATAAGTTTTCGTCTCGACGGTGGTCTTGCCGTCCGTCACTTCGGCGGCGTTTTCGAGAACCTGACCTTTGTTGGTCACATCTTCGCCGACGGTGGAATCAGCGTAGGCGGCAAGGGCGCCTGCGGTCGAGAATGCGGCTGCGAGTGCAATCGTACGGTTAAACATAGTAATCTCCTTCGCTAGTGCAGCACCGTGCTGCGATCTGGGATAAGAACCACGTGCCCTCGTCCGAGTTCCCAAAAATTTCTTGCATGGATGATTTTATCCGATTGCTCACGGTGAAGAGAACCGCTGGGGCTTGACATGAATCCCACATAAGCATCTAAAAATACTTTACTTTTTGTCTTGCCAAAGCAGATTCTCGTGCACGCTCCTCACTGGCGCAAACAATATCGTGAACCCGCGAAACCGCTGCAGACGTGCCGTCACCGCGCGCACCTGTGCATCTTTTCGCCGAGCCTCACGGTGTCATTCCCCGACGCTCCGGGCTAACCTGAGTGCCGCACCATCTCGAACGGGACCCGATCATGCACGCCTACCTCGCCACGGCCCAGTCCGATCACGCGCCGCAAACCTTCCTGCACCAAGGCGTGCCGAAGCCCTCGCCCGAGGCGCCCGAACGCATCGGCATCCTTCAGGAGGCCGCCCTGGCCGCGGGCTGCAGTTTTGCCGACCCACCCGATGCCGGTCTCGCGCCCATCGCCACGGTGCACAGTTCCGAATACATCACCTTCCTGCGCACCATCCACGCCCGCTGGTCGGTTCTCGACGGCGCCGCGGCCGAGGTCGTTCCCAATATCCACCCGCGCACGCGCGGCGACAGCTACCCCACCTCGCCGGTGGGCCAGGCCGGCTATCACCAGGCCGATACCGCCTGCCCCATCGGGCCGCACACCTGGGACGCCGCCTATGCCTCGGCTCAATCCGCCATCGCCGCCGCCGATGCGGTGGCTTCCGGCGCACCCCACGCCTACGCGCTCTGCCGCCCGCCCGGGCACCACGCCTATGCCGACCAGGCCGGCGGCTTCTGCTTTCTCAACAACTCCGCCATCGCCGCGCAGCGCCTGCTGGGCGCGGGCCACCGCCCCGCCATTCTGGATATCGACGTGCACCACGGCAACGGCACCCAGGGCATCTTCTACGACCGCGCCGACGTGTTCACCGTCTCGATCCATAAAGACCCGTCGGATTTCTACCCGTTCTTCTGGGGCCACGCACACGAACGCGGCACCGGCCCCGGCCTCGGCGCCAATCTCAACCTGCCCCTTCCCCGCCTGACGGATGACGACGGCTATGCCCCCGCCCTCGACACGGCACTGACCCGCGTCACCGATTTCGGCACCACCGCGCTGGTCGTGGCGCTCGGCCTCGATGCGCATCAAAACGACCCGTTTAAGGCGCTCGCCCTCACCACCCCCGGTTTCACCCGCATCGCCCGCACCTTGGCCGATACCGGCCTGCCGATCGTGCTGGTGCAGGAGGGCGGCTATGTCTCCGACCATCTTGGCCCGGCCCTCTCGGCCTTCCTCTCGGGCCTCTGACATCTGTCACGAAACCATCAAACTCCCCCGCTAGACCCGACCGAACCGCCACGAGGGACCGCTTTCATGATCCGCTTCACCGCCGCCGTGTTCGACTGGGCCGGCACCACCGTCGATTTCGGCTCCTTCGCGCCCATGGGCGTCTTCGTCGAGGCCTTCGCGCAGTTCGGCATCACCGCCACCATCGAACAGGCCCGTGCACCGATGGGCGCGCCAAAGTGGGACCATATCCGCGCAATGCTCGACATGCCCGACCTCGCTCACCAATGGCAGGATCGGCATGGCCGCGTGCCCACCGACGCCGATGTCGATGCCGTCTACAAGGTCTTCGTGCCGATGAACGAGAAGGTGGCGGCGGAGTACGCCACGCTGGTACCCGGCTGCGCCGAGGCCATCGCCGAGCTGCGCCGGATGGGCCTCAAGATCGGCTCCACCACCGGCTACACCCGCTCGATCATGACCCACGTCCTGCCCGTCGCGGCCGCACAGGGCTACGCCCCCGATAATCTGGTGTGCTCCGACGACCTGCCCGAGGGCCGCCCCGGCCCGCTTGGCATGTACAAATGCATGATCGACCTCGTCGCCTACCCGCCCTCAACGATCCTCAAGATCGACGACACCGCCCCCGGCATCAAGGAAGGCGTTGCGGCGGGCTGCGTCACCGTGGGCGTCGCCCTCTCCGGCAACGCGGTCGGCAAGACGCCCGAGGAACTGGCGGCCCTCACCGAGGCCGAGATCGACCCGCTCCGCGCTCACGCTACTGCCCTGCTGAAAGACGCGGGCGCCGATCACGTCATCGACACCGTCGCCGACCTACCCGCCCTCGTCCGCCGCCTGGGCCACGTCTAGCCACCCGTGATAGCGCAGCACCGGCGCGCGCCCCCAGGGCAACCCGATGGAGATCTCGAACAGGTACCGCCCCGCGTCGGGACGCTCGCGCGCCGCGACCTTCGGCGCGATCCACCCCGGCACCGGCAGCCCCAGGCACCGGAACCGCCAGTCTGTCAGGTCCAGGCCCCCCTCCGCAGGCACCAGCCTGCTGATGGCCACCATCGCCCCCAACCGCTCGGCCAGCCTGCCCTCGGGCGTGGCCCATTGCACGGTCTCCATCACCTGACCGTCCATGCGGCGCGTCCAGACGTCCCTGTCGCCGCGCCCGCGCTTTTCGAACCGCAGTTCCGCATCCTCGACCTCCAGCGGAAACCCCGCCATCCGCAGCGCCGCCCGCAGCACCGGGTTGCGCGTCACCTCCACCGTGATCCGCCCGTGAAACACCCCGTCGCCCTTGTGCAGCGCCAGACATTCCGGCGCCAGCGCGGCCAACCCGTCCGCGCCCAGAAGCCGCGCATAGACCGTCACCGCAGCAACCGTCTGTGAACTTCCGCATCCGGCAGAGCACACAGGTCCGAATATCCGAACACCGCGTACCTGTTCCGCGCGATCCGCGCATAGATCCAGTCGCGCAAGCCCACCGGCAACGCCCACACCAGCCGCATCGGCGCATAAGCCCAATGCAGCCGCGGAAACAGCAGCGCCATGCCCTCCAGCGACCCCCAGGCCCGCCCCTCCTCTATCATCAGCCAGGACGCCGGGTCCTCCGCATCCAGCCCGTAATGCTCCAGCAGCGCCCGCCCCAGCCCGCCCTGCATCGGCGCGATCCGCACCCGGTCCTCCTTGTCCAGCCGCGCAATCCGACGCGCCGCGCGGGAACAGAGCGCACATCCCGCATCCATCACCACGACGATGCGGCCGTCATCGAAACCCGGCACCGCCGGATCGTCCCGAAACGAATAGGGCTGCCGCGCTTCGGGCTGCATCACCGCAGCCCGGGCTTTTTCTTGCCAAAAATACTCACAATCCCTCCGCCCACGTCCCGCACCGCCGCCGGATCATCGCACCGGCAGGGTGTCACACTCCCGGAATTACTCAAGAGACGTCCTCAGTCCACGCCCAGCGTATCCAGAAGCGCTTTCAGCGCCGCGTGATCGTCCGGGTCATGCGCCACCCGGCGCGAGCGAAACAGCGTCGCCTGGCTGCGCAGGATCATCCCGTCCTCCAGCGTCTTCAGGTGATTGGCCCTGAGCGTATCCCCGGACGAGGTGATATCCGCAATCGCCTCCGCCGTCTCGTTCTTCACCGTGCCCTCGGTCGCGCCCTGGCTGTCGACCAGCTGGTAATCCGCCACGCCGTTGTCGCGCAGGAATTCCCGCACCAGCCGGTGATACTTCGTTGCGATCCGCAGGCGATACCCGTGTTTTTCCCGAAACGCCGCCGCCACCGCATCCAGGTCATCCAGCGTGCCCACGTCCACCCAGGCCTGCGGCACCGCCAGCACCAGGTCCGCGGCGCCAAAGCCCAGCACCTCGACCTCTTCCACGACCTGCTCCCAGCCGCCCAGCTTCTCGCGCACCAGGTCCTGCCCGGTCACGCCCAGATGGATGCGCCCGGCGGCCAGCTCGCGCGGGATCTCTCCCGCCGACAACAGCACCAGCTCGACATTCTCGACCCCGCGCACGAACCCCGCGTACTCGCGTTCCTCGCCGCTCCGGCCCAGCTCCACGCCCCGGTCCGCGAACCAGCCAAAGGTCTTCTCCATCAACCGGCCCTTCGAGGGCACACCGATCTTCACGCTCATGCCCCGCCTCCCAGCGCCAGCACCTGGTCGGGGCGGATCACGCCACCCACGGCAGGGATCTCGTGCCCCCCGCCCAGCCGCCGGGTCAGCGCGTCATAGCGCCCGCCCGTGGCCACCGGAGGCAGGTCCGGGCGCTTGGGCACCGAAAAGCCGAAGACGAAGCCGTCGTAGTATTCCATCTGGGTGCGGCCATAGCTGGCCTCGAACTCCAGGCTATCGGGCGCCAGTCCCGCGCGCTCCAGCGCCTCCAGCCGTTTGGCCAGAACCTCCACCGCCCCGGCAATCGCCGGCATGTCCACCGCGATGTCGCGCAACTGCTCCAGCGCGTTGTCGGCGGTCTCCCGCACCGCCAGCACGGCGTCCAGCAACTCGACCTCCCGCGCCGCCAGCGGCGCGGTCCCGGCGTCCTCGCGCAGCGCCTTGATCCGCGCCGCAATCTCGTCCGGCCCGCGCAGGCCGATCATCGGCGCATCAGAGGCCATCGGGTCCTTCGCCTTCAAGAGCGCCGCCCGGCTCTGCGGCACCGGCGCCCGGCCCGAGAACCGCTCGATCAGCGCGCGGAACCGCCGGGGCCGCCAGATATGACGGCGCAGCGCCACCTTGCGCCGCTCGGTCGTCTCCAGCCCGTCGACCGCGGCCATCAGGATGCCGATATCGCCGATCACCGCCTGCAAGGGCAGATCCTTCACCGCCTCGTGGATCACCGCGAAGACCCGCGCATCCGCCTCTTCGGGCGCGCGCCGGTCGAACATCTCGAACCCCACTTGCAGGTATTCGTTGGCCCGATCCCGGTCGTCTTCCTGCCGGCGAAAAACCTCGCCCGCATAGGTGTAACAGGCCGGCTCGGCCCCGTGCGCCATGTGCATCTGCACCACCGGCACGGTGAAATCGGGCCGCAACATCTGCTCGCCGCGCAGCGCGTCCGAGGTCACGTAGGCCCGCGCCCGGATATCCTCGCCATACAGATCCAGAAGCGTGTCCGCCGGTTGCAGTACCGAGGTCTCCACCGGCACCGCGCCCGCCGCCTCGAACATGTCGCGCAGCCGCGCCGCCTCGGCCTTGACCGCCGCTCGGTTGTCCGGGGTCGGTCCCATCAGCCCTGTCCGTTTTCCTGCCCGTCCAGCATCTCGCGCACCTTCGCGACCAGTTGGTCGCGCGGCACCTCGAACTGGCTCGGGCGTTCCTTCCATTCCTCCAGCGTGGCGTTCTCGGCAATCTGCGCGCCCAGGACCAAATCCTTGATCTGCACCTTGCCCGCATCGAACTCGTCGCTGCCCGCAATGACCGCGACGGGACTGCCCCGCCGGTCCGCGTATTTCATCTGGTTGCCAAAGTTTTTGGGGTTGCCAAGGTACACCTCGGCCCGGATGCCTGCGCTCCGCAACTCCGACACCATCGCCTGGTAATCCGCCATCCGGTCCCGGTCCATGACGGTCACCACCACGGGACCCTCGACCGAGCCCCCGATCCGCCCCTTCTCGCGCAAGGCCGCCAGCAGGCGATCCACACCGATGCTGACCCCCGTCGCCGGCACCGCCTGCCCGGTGAACCGCTTCACGAGGTCGTCATACCGACCACCCCCCGCGACCGAGCCGAACTGCCGCTTCCGGCCCTTGTCGTCAAAGATCTCGAAGGTCAGCTCCGCCTCGTAAACCGGCCCGGTGTAATACCCAAGACCTCGCACCACGCTCGGGTCGATGACGATCCGGTCCGGGCCATAGCCCTGCGCCGCCAACATGTCGGCAATCGCCTCAAGCTCCTGCACGCCCTCCGCGCCCATCGCGCTTTCGCCCACCGCGTCGCGCAGGTTGGCCAGCGTCTCCGCCGCGTCCTCGGCCTTGGAGGTCAGAAAGGCCAGCACCGGCTTGGCCTGCGCATGGGTCAGCCCAACCCCGTCGATATAGGCCCCCGACGCATCCAGCCGCCCTTCGGTCAAGAGCGCGCGCACGCCCTCCTCGCCCACCTTGTCGAACTTGTCGATGGTGCGAAGAACCGCGTCGCGCTGGTCGCCTTCGTCAAGGCCCATGACCTCCAGCACCCCATTCAGAACCTTCCGGTTGTTCACCCGAATGAGGTAATCCCCCCTCGGAATGCCCACCTCTTCCAGCGTATCCGCCAGCATCGCGCAGATCTCCGCGTCGGCGGCCATGCTGGCCGTGCCCACCGTATCCGCGTCGCACTGATAGAACTGCCGGTACCGCCCCGGCCCCGGCTTTTCATTCCGCCACACCGGCCCCATGGCATAGCGCCGATACGGCGTCGGCAGATCGTTGCGATACTGTGCATAGACCCGCGCCAGCGGCGCCGTCAGGTCATAGCGCAGCGCCATCCAGTCGCCCTTGTCGTCCTCGTCGAACTCCTGCCACGCAAACACGCCCTCATTGGGCCGGTCCACGTCGGGCAGGAACTTGCCCAGCGCCTCGACCGTCTCGACCGCGCTCGTCTCCAGCGCGTCGAAGCCATAGCGATGATAGACCCCGGCGATCTTGCGCAGCATGTCGGCGCGCTCGGTGACTTCGACACCGAAATAATCGCGGAACCCCTTGGGCGTTTCCGCCTTGGGGCGCGGGGCCTTCTTGGTCTTCGCCATGTCCTTAATTCCTTGGCTAAGGGCTTTGCGGCGCGGTCTAGCCCAAGGCGGGGTGCGGGGCAAGCACGGCGCGGGCCCGACTGTGACCTAGCGTCACTTGTTTTCCCCTTGATCGCGGGCAGACAAGGTTTGATCATGTTTTGGCACACAGCCCCAAGGTCGCATATGCAAGATCTCGAAGAGAAAATCGCCCACCTGATCCGGGCCGTGGACGACCTGTCCGACACGGTCGCCCGGCAGGAAACCGTGATCGCCCTGCTCAATCGCCGCGTTCAGCTGCTGCTGGAGCGCGAGGCCGAACGCGAGTCGACGATGGACGGCCAGAGCGTCGTCGGCGACAGCCGCCCGCCCCACTGGTAGGCAAGACCGGATGCGAAGGGCGCTCAGCCCCCCTTGCGGTCCTGCGCCACCACCGCGCCGTCATGCACCAGCACCGTGTTCCACTGCGCATTGCTGCCGAACCGCTCGTAGATGCTGACGAACACCGTGTCCCGCTCCATCCGGTTGATCCGGGTGCCGCAGGGCTTGCCCCGTCCCACCCGGCACACGCGAGACTTGAGGTCCTCATAGGCCTTGTCGGTCGTGCTGTAGGGCTGCACCTCCGCGGGCAGACCATAGCGCAGCTGCTCGTGCGACTCGGCCCCGGCCAGCACCGCGACGGCGGCCGAGAACTGCCGCGCGCAGCCGTCGTCGAACCCGGTCAGGTAAAAGCTCCGCAGCGCCGTGCTGCCCGGTGCGCTGTCGTAAAGCGCGTACCTGCCCCGCCCTTCCGGCAGGGTCTCGACCCGCTTGCCCATCTGCCTGTCGCTCAGCCCGCAGATCCGGGCGACCTTGCCATAGGGCAGCACCGTGCCCGGCGCGATCTCGCTCGTGGCGCCCTCGGCGGGGGTGTCGCTCCCGCCGCCGCCCAGCAGCCCGAAAAGACCGCGACGCTGCGGTGTCCGCTCGACCTCGCGCGTGGCGCCATAAGTTTCCGGGGGCGTCAGGCTGGCCGTCTCCACGGACGCACCGGCCTCCGCGTCTTCGGGATTGTCCGCGGCCTCCGCCTTTGGCGCGTTCCCGCCCAGAAGGCGCGCCAGGAACCCGCCGCTCTCGGCCTCTGCCCGCGCTTCGGGTCCGGGCACCGCGCCCATGGTCCGGGCATCCTCGGCCAGGTCCTGCTCGGACAACCGGCCGATCTCGGCCTCGGGCGCGCCACAGCCCGCCAGGGCCAGCACGCAAAACAACGCAATTTTCCGCATGGTCCTCCCGGGGTCCCATCGCATCCGGTCAACGACTTAGCCCAGAACCGCGATCCGGTCCACTGGCCCGCCGCCGCGCCGGTGAAGTGTTGCCGATCCGAATCACTCGGGCCCGGTTCAGAGGTCCTCGACCATCACCACGCCGTCGAGGCTCTTGATCGCGCCCTTGATCTGGGGCGTCACCGGAAACTCGCGGCCCGCGTCGATCTCCACTTCGCCGGGCAGTGCCTGATCCATCAGGCAGAACCGGATCGGCCCGCGCCCGCCGCGCGCCGCGGTCGCCGGCGCATTGCTCAGCACCTGCGCGACCGACCCGATCGCGGTCTCGCTGTCGACAAAGATCTTCAGCCCGCTGGCGCCCGCATCCGCGACCACCGCATCGGCGGGCTGCACCGACCGCGCCAACAACTTCAGCTGATCGCTTTCCATCGTCGCCTCGACCACGATCACCACCTGGTTGCCGGTTTCCAGATGCTCGCGCGCCACCTCCAGCGTGTCCGAGAACATCGTCACCTCGTAACCGCCCGTGACATCGCTCAGCTGCACGAAGGCAAAGCGGTTGCCCCGCGCCGATTTCCGCTCCTGCCGTCCGGCGACGACGCCCGCCATCTTAGCCACGACGGCGCCCGACCGCGCGGCCATCTCGTTGACCTCGTCCAGCGTCTTCACGTCCTTGCGCTTCAGCGCGGCCATGTAATCGTCCAGCGGATGCCCCGACAGGTAGAAACCCACGGCGGCATATTCCTCGGTCAGCCGCTCTGCGGGCAACCAGTCCTCGACCGGGCTCAGCCGCGGCTCCGGCAGGTCCTCCCCCGCCTCGCCGAAGAGCGACACCTGCGCCGAGCCCTTCTGCTCGTGGATCGCCGCCGAATAGCGCATCAGCGCCTCCAGGCTGTCGAACACCCGCCGCCGGTTCCGATCCAGCTCATCAAAGGCACCCGACCGCGCCAGCATCTCCAGCGGCCGCTTGCCCACCGCCTTCAGATCCACCCGCCGCGCGAAATCATAAAGCGTCACGAACGGCTTCTCGTCTGCCGCGCCCCGGACCTGATCCGGGGCCTCCTCGCCCCCCTCACGCCGCGCCGCCACGATCAGTCGCATCGCCTCGACGCCCACGTTCTTCAGCGCGCCCAAGCCATAATGCAGCACGCCGTCCTTCACCTGGAACGTCGCGTCCGACCGATTCACGCAAGGCGGCGCCCAGGGCAATTCCAGCCCCTTCTTCACTTCCTCGAAATAGACGGCCAGCTTGTCCGTCAGGTGGATATCGCAGTTCATGACGCCTGCCATGAACTCCACCGGGTGATTGGTCTTCAGCCACGCGGTTTGGTAACTGACCACCGCGTAGGCCGCCGCGTGCGACTTGTTGAAGCCATAGTTGGCGAACTTGTCCAGAAGGTTCCAGACTTCCAGCGCCTTGGCGTCGTCCACCCCGTTTTCCTTGGCCCCCGCGATAAACTTGGGCCGCTCGGCATCCATCGCCTCCTGGATCTTCTTGCCCATGGCCCGGCGCAAAAGGTCCGCACCGCCCAGGGAATACCCGGCCATCTCCTGCGCGATCTGCATCACCTGTTCCTGATAGACGATGATGCCCTGCGTCTCGTCCAGGATATGATCCACCGACTTGTGCAGGTAATCGCGCTCGCTCAGCCCGTTCTTCACCTCGCAATATTTCGGAATATTCTCCATCGGCCCGGGCCGGTACAGCGCCACCAGCGCCACGATATCCTCGATGCAGGTGGGCTTCATCCGCTTTAGGGCATCCATCATGCCCGAGCTTTCCACCTGGAACACCGCGACCGTCTTCGCCTTGGCATAAAGCGCATAGGTCTTCTCGTCATCGAGCGGGATCTGCCCGATATCGTTCTCCGCCCCCTCGTTCGGCTCGTAAATCTGGCTCCCATCCGCCGCCGTATGCAAATCCCGCCCTCCCGCGTGAATCTGCTCGATCGCGTTCTGGATCACCGTCAGCGTCTTCAGGCCCAGGAAGTCGAACTTCACCAGCCCGGCCTGCTCGACCCATTTCATGTTGAACTGCGTCGCCGGCATGTCCGAGCGCGGGTCCTGGTACAGCGGCACCAGCTCATCCAGCGACCGGTCCCCGATCACCACGCCGGCCGCATGGGTCGAGGCGTTGCGCAACAGCCCCTCCACCTGCATCCCGTATTTCAGCAGGCGGTCCACGACCTCCTCGTTGCGGGCCTCCTCGCGCAGGCGCTCCTCCTGCGCCAGCGCCTTCTCGATGGAAACGGGCTTCACCCCCTCCACCGGGATCATCTTCGACAGGCGGTCCACCTGCCCATAGGGCATCTGCAAAACCCGCCCGATATCACGCACCGCCGCCTTGGACAAAAGGGCACCGAATGTGATGATCTGCCCCACCTTGTCGCGCCCGTACTTCTGCTGCACGTACTGGATCACCTCTTCCCGGCGATCCATGCAGAAGTCGATGTCGAAATCCGGCATGCTGACCCGCTCGGGGTTCAAAAACCGCTCGAAGAGCAGCGAGTACCGCAGCGGGTCGAGGTCCGTGATCGTCAGCGCATAGGCCACAAGGCTGCCCGCGCCCGACCCGCGCCCCGGCCCCACCGGGATGTCGTGGTCCTTGGCCCACTTGATGAAATCGGCAACGATGAGGAAATACCCCGGGAAGCCCATACCCTCGATGATCCCCAGCTCGAATTCCAGCCGCTCCTCGTATTCCTCGACCGAGGCCGCGTGCGGGATGACCGCCAGCCGATCCTTCAGCCCCTCCTGCGCCTGCCGCCGCAGCTCGTCCACCTCGTCATCGGCAAAGCGCGGCAGGATCGGGTCGCGCCGATACGCGCCAAAGGCGCAGCGTTGCGCGATCTCCACCGTGTTCTCCAGCGCCTCGGGCAGGTCGGCGAACAGCGTCGCCATCTCGGCGGGCGACTTGAAATAATGCTCCGCCGTCAGCCGCCGCCGCGGCTCGGATTGGTCCACATAAGCGCCTTCCGCGACGCAGATCATCGCGTCATGCGCCTCGTACATCCTGGTGTCGGGAAAATAGACGTCATTCGTCGCCACCAGCGGCAGGTCCATGGCATAGGCCATCTCGACGAACCCGCGCTCGGTCTGGGCCTCGGCCTCCGGCACCCCGGCCTCGCCGCGATGCCGCTGCAATTCCACGTAGAGCCGGTCGCCGAAAATCCCGGCCAGCCGCTGCATAAGCGCCTCCGCCGCCGGGCGCTGGCCCAGCTGCAAGAGCTTGCCCACCGCGCCCTCCGGCCCGCCACTCAGGCAGATCACAGACGCGCCATGCGCCTCCAGATCCTCGACCGTCAGATGCGCCAGCTGCCCGTCCCCACGCAGGTAAAGCGCGGAATTGAGCTTCATCAGGTTCTCGTAGCCTTCCTCGTTCTGCGCCAGCAGAACCACCGGCGCGGGCGGCACGGGCCGCTTGCCCGGCTCGGGCGTCATGTATTGCAGGTCCATCTGGCAGCCCATGATCGGCTGCACGCCCGCCCCCTGCGCCGTGACGGAAAATTCCAAAGCGGCGAACATGTTGTTGGTGTCGGTCACGGCCACCGCGGGCATCTGATGCTTTGTACAAAGGTCGGCCAGCTTTTTCAGCCGAACCGCCCCTTCCAGCAGGGAATACTCGGTATGGACGCGAAGATGGATGAATCGGGGGGAACTGCTCATACCGACACACTATCCAGCGCCGCGCCCCTCGCCAAGCCCGACATCTGCCCAAATCCGCATCACCCGCACCCGCCCGACGCCGCGTCTCCCACGCGCGCCATTGCCGTGCCCGCCCGCCTTGCGCTAACAGGGACGGGGGACCGCGAAACCGGGGGGACAACGGCGCGTGACGGAACCGCTGCTCAGCATCGACGGGCTGACCAAGGCCTATCCCGGCGTGGTCGCCAACGAGGACGTCAGCTTCGACATCCGCGCGGGCGAGGTGCACGCCCTTCTGGGCGAAAACGGCGCGGGCAAGTCCACGCTGGTCAAGATGATCTACGGGCTGGTCAAGCCGGACAGCGGAACCATGCACCTGCATGGAGCTCTCTTCGCACCGTCCAAACCCAGCGACGCGCGGCAACAGGGCGTGGCCATGGTGTTCCAGCATTTCTCGCTTTTCGACGCGCTCACCGTGGCCGAAAACGTGGCGCTCGGCATGGAAGCCCCGCCGCCCATGCGCACCCTCGCCGCCCGGATCCGCGAGGTCTCGGAAACCTACGGTCTGCCGCTCGACCCCGGGCGCATCGTGGGCGAGCTCTCGGCAGGCGAACGCCAGCGTGTCGAGATCATCCGTTGCCTGCTTCAAGAGCCGCGCCTTCTGATCATGGACGAACCCACATCCGTCCTGACCCCGCAGGAGGTCGAAATCCTCTTCAAGACCTTGCGGAAACTCACCTCCGAGGGCGTGGCGATCCTCTATATTTCCCACAAGCTCGAAGAGATCCGCACGCTCTGCGACCGCGCTACCGTCCTGCGCAGGGGCCGCAACGTCGACACCTGCAATCCCGCGCAGACCACCGCGCAAGCCATGGCCGAGATGATGGTCGGCAGCGCCTTCGCCACCCCGGCAAAGCGCGACACGCAACCCGGCGCGCCACGCCTGACGCTCAATAAGCTTTCCGCCCGCGCGCCCTCGGCCTTCGGCACGTCGCTCCGGGACGTGTCCCTCACCCTGCACGCCGGCGAAATCCTTGGCATCGGGGGCGTCGCGGGCAACGGGCAAGATGAACTCCTCGCCGCGCTCTCGGGCGAGCTGCCGGTGACGTCCGACGCCCTGCGCCTCAACGAGAAACCCATCGGCCGCCTGCCCCCGCAGGCCCGTCGCAACCTCGGCCTGTTCGCCGCTCCCGAGGAACGGCTGGGCCACGCCGCCGCGCCCGAGATGAGCCTGACCGAAAACACCATGCTCACCGGCGCCACCAAGCAGAATCTCTCCAACCGCGGCTTCCTCCACTGGCCCCGCGCGCAAGGCTTTGCCGAAACGGTCATCGCCGCCTTCGACGTACGCACCCCGGGGCCGAATACCGCCGCGCGCGCCCTCTCGGGCGGCAACCTGCAAAAATTCGTCATCGGCCGCGAGATGGCGCACGACCCCGAGGTGCTGATCGTCAACCAGCCCACCTGGGGCGTCGACGCCGCCGCCGCCGCCTTCATCCGGCAGGCGCTGATGGACCTTGCCGCCAAGGGCGCTGCCATAATGGTCATCAGCCAGGATCTCGACGAGCTGATGCAGATCTCCGACCGCTTCGCCGCGCTGAACGCAGGTCGCCTGTCAGAGATCCATCCCACCGCCGACCTCACGACAGAGCAGGTCGGCCTGATGATGGGCGGTGCCCACGACATGGAGGTGGCACATGTCTGAACCCGCGCAGAAAGAGTATCTTGCCTCCGGCGGGGATATTTTCGGCCAGAGGAAGACACGGGATTTCGCCCCCCGTACAGGACAAACCCCATGCTGAAACTCGAACGCCGCCCCCAGCCGTCCCGCACCTGGTCCGCGCTGGCCCCGGTGCTGGCCGTGCTGATCACCATGATCGCCGGCGGCGCGATGTTCGCCGCCCTGGGACAAGACCCGGTCGCGGCCATCCGCACGATCTTCTGGGAGCCGCTTTTCGGTGAATTCGCCTTCTACTACCGCCCGCAACTGCTGGTGAAGGCAGCGCCGCTGATCCTCATCGCCATCGGCCTCGCGCTCGGTTTCCGGGCGAACATCTGGAACATCGGCGCCGAGGGGCAATACATCATCGGCGCACTCACCGCGGCGGGCGTGGGGCTGGCCTTCTATCCCATCGAGTCCGCCCTGATCTTCCCGCTGATGGTCGTCGCAGGCGCGCTGGGCGGCTGGGCCTGGGCGATGATCCCGGGCCTCCTGAAGGTGCGCTTCGGCACCAACGAGATCCTCGTCTCGCTGATGCTGGTCTACGTGGCGGAACAGCTTCTGGCCAAGATGTCGCTCGGTCTTCTGCGCAATCCCGAGGGGCGCGGTTTTCCCGGCTCGCGCAACCTGCGCGACTATCCGTCGGCCCACAATGCCGAGATCTTCGCCGATACCGGCATCCATTGGGGGGTCGTGGCCGCCACAATCGCCGTGATCTTCGCCTATGTCCTGCTGACCCGGCACATCCTCGGCTTTCATATCAGGCTGACAGGCCAGGCCCCCCGGGCCGCGCGCTTTGCAGGGGTAAACCCGGCCCGCCTGACGCTGATCTGCCTCGGGATTTCCGGCGCGCTGGCGGGCCTTGCCGGCATGTTCGAGGTCGCAGGCCCCGCGGGCCAGATCAATATCGAGTTCAACGTGGGCTACGGCTTCACCGCCATCATCGTGGCCTTCCTCGGGCGCCTCCACCCCGTCGGCATCCTGCTGGCCGGGCTCTTGATGGCGCTGACCTATATCGGCGGCGAGGCTGCCGAGTCGAACCTCGGCCTGCCCGCCGCCGCCATCCAGATGTTCCAGGGAATGCTGCTCTTCTTCCTGCTGGCCGTGGACGTGCTGACCCATTTCCGCCTGCGGTGGAAATCGGCGGAGGTGGCCTGATGGACCTCTCCGCGATCGACCCCATCCTGCTTCTGGCCTCGCTCATCGTGGCCTCCACCCCGATCCTGCTGGCCGCGCTGGGAGAACTGGTGGTGGAGCGCGCCGGTGTCCTGAACCTCGGCGTCGAGGGCATGATGATCACCGGCGCGATCTGCGGCTTCGCCATCGCGGTCAACACCGGCTCGCCCTTCATCGGCTTCGTGGCGGCAGCCCTCGGCGGGGCGGTCCTGGCGCTGCTCTTCGGCCTCCTGACCCAGGTCGCGCTCGCCAACCAGGTCGCCTCGGGCCTTGCCCTCACGCTTTTCGGCCTGGGGCTCAGCGCGCTCCTGGGACAGGGCTACCAGGGCATCAAGCCGCCCCCCACGCGCAGCCTCGACATCCCCGTCCTGTCGGATCTGCCCGTCGTCGGCCGCATCCTCTTTTCCCACGACCCGATGGTCTACCTCGCCCTCGCGCTTGTCGTCGCCGTCTGGGCGATGCTCAAATACACGAGGCTGGGCCTCATCCTGCGCGCGGTGGGCGAGAACCACGATGCCGCCCATGCGCTGGGCTACAAGGTCGTGCGCGTGCGCCTTCTGGCCATCCTCTTCGGCGGCGCCTGCGCGGGGCTGGGCGGCGCGTATCTCAGCCTCGTGCGCGTCCCGCAATGGACCGAAGGCATGACCGCCGGCTACGGTTGGATCGCGCTGGCTCTCGTGGTCTTCGCCAGCTGGAAGGCCGGCCGCGTCCTCCTGGGTGCCTGGCTGTTCGGCGGCATCTCGGTGCTGCAACTCAACCTTCAGCCCACCGGCATCCCGATCCCGGTCGAATACCTCTCGATGTCACCCTACTTGATCACCATCCTCGTGCTGGTCATCATGTCCGGCGACAAATCCCGCGCGCCCGGCTCGCTGGGCCGCACGTTCCATGCCTCGCAATGAGGCCAAAAACCTTAACAGGGAGACCTCAATGATCCTCACCCGAATTCTGGCAACGGCGGCGCTGTCGCTCGGCCTCGCCCTGCCCGCGCAGGCGCAGGACAAGACCAAGGTCGGCTTCATCTATGTCGGCCCCGTCGGCGACGGCGGCTGGACCTATGAACACGACCGGGGCCGCCTCGCCGTCGAGGAACATTTCGGCGACCAGGTCGAGACAGTGTTTCAGGAAAGCGTCCCCGAAGGCGCCGATGCCGAGCGCGCCGTCACCCAGATGGCCCTGCAGGGCGCGGATCTCATCTTCACCACCTCCTTCGGCTTCATGGACGCCACCATGGCCGTGGCGCAGAAATTCCCCGATGTGAAGTTCGAGCACGCCACCGGCTTCAAGACGGCGGACAACGTCTCGGTCTACTCCGCCCGCTTCTACGAGGGGCGCGCGATCCAAGGTCACATCGCCGGCAAGATGACCGAATCCAACATCATCGGCTACATCGCCTCATTCCCGATTCCCGAGGTCATCCGCGGCATCAACGCCGCCTATATCCACGCGAAGAAGGTCAACCCGGATGTCGAGTTCAAGGTGATCTGGGCCTACACCTGGTTCGATCCCCCGAAAGAGGCCGACGCCGCCACCGCGCTCATCGACCAGGGCGCCGACGTGATCCTGCAACACACCGACTCGACCGCGCCCCAGGCGGCGGCGGAAAAGGCCGAGGGCGTCATCACCTTCGGGCAGGCGTCCGACATGGCCGAATACAAGCCCGCACCGCGCGTGAGTTCCATTATCGACAACTGGGCGCCCTACTACATCGCCCGCACCCAGGCAGTGATCGACGGCACCTGGGAAAGCACCGAGACCTGGGACGGCATCGCCCCCGGCATGGTCGAGATCGGCGAGATCACAGACGCCGTGCCAGCAGACGTCAAGGAAGAGGCGCTGGCGATGAAGGACGCCATCGCGTCGGGCGAGTATCACCCCTTCACCGGTCCGCTGAACCGCCAGGACGGCTCGAACTGGCTGGCGGAGGGCGAAGTGGCCGATGACAGCACGCTCCTGGGCATGGATTTCTTCGTCGAAGGCATCACCGCCGAGATCCCGCAATAAACATCAAGGCCCCGCCAACCCGGCGGGGCCCACGGTCATCCTCGGGTCCAATCGGGAATGACCTCCGCGCTTTCGTAGGGTGGGTGAAACCCACCTCTTTGATGGGTGCCAACCCGCCTCTCTGGTGGGCGACAACCCACGCGCCGCGCCGTCCGCCAACTCCGACACCCATCGGCGCCCTATGCCTCCCGCGCCCACCCGTCCCGGGCCTGACCCGCGACCTCCTGTCCGCAAAATCGCCCTTGCACCATGGCGCGATCCCGTCCCAACTGTCCCCCATGACAGACACGCCCCCCCGCATCTCCGTCGCCCACAAGGGCACAGGCGCCCGCCTGCACGCCCCCGCCGCCGAGCGCAACGCGGGCGCACTTCTCGACCTGCTCAAGACCCACGCTCCGGCGTCGGGCACGGCGCTCGAACTCGCCAGCGGCACCGGCCAGCACGTCACTCATTTCGCCACCCATCTGCCCGGTCTCACTTGGCAGCCCACCGACATCACCGACGACCGCCTCGCCTCCATCGCCGCCTGGTCCGCCGACGCACCCCAAGGCGCGATCCTGCCGCCGCTTGCCCTCGACGCGACCCGAGCCGGCTGGTCTGGCACCCACAACGGATTTGCCCTCGTCCTGCTGGTCAACCTGCTGCACCTCGTCTCGACCCAGGCCGCCCGCACGCTGATCGCCGAGGCCGGCCAGGCCCTCGCCCCGCAGGGCCGCTTCATCACCTACGGCCCCTTCCTGCGCGATGGCCGGGCTACATCTGACGGCGACGCCCGGTTCGACGCGGCGATCCGCGCCGATCATCCCGAAGCGGGCTACAAGAACGACGTCGACATGTTACGCTGGGCGGGCGAGTCAGGTCTGGACGTCATCGCGCGCACCGAGATGCCGGCCAACAACCTCGCCCTGGTAATGGTACGATCAAAGGACACTGCATGATCCGGTTTCTTGTCGCGGCACTGACCCTTTGCCTGCTCACCCTGACCTCCGCCTGCGCAGGCCCCCAATTCGGCGACAACGATCCGGTCGACTGGGACGGCCCTCCGCCCTGGGCCTACGACATTCACGGCATCGACGTCGCCCGTTTCCAGAACGACATCGACTGGGCCCGCGTCCGCCAGTCCGGCATCGAGTTCGCCTTCATCAAGGCGACCGAAGGCGGCGACAGGCTCGACCCGAAGTTCGCCCGCAACTGGGCCGGCGCGGGTCAGGCCGGCATCCCGCGCGGCGCTTACCATTTCTACTATTTCTGCACCCCGCCCGAGGTGCAGGCCCGCTGGTTCATCCGCAATGTCCCCCGCGAAAGCGGCGCCCTGCCGCCGGTGATCGACCTGGAATGGAACCCCTATTCGCCCACCTGCACCACCCGCCCGCCGGGCGCCGAGGTGCGCCGCCAGGCGCGGGTCTTCATGGACATTCTTGAACGTCACTACGGCCAGCGCCCGATCATCTACACCACGCTGGAATTCTACCGCCAGACCGGCATCGGCCAGCTGAACGAGGAGTTCTGGCTGCGCTCCACCGCCCGCACGCTCGCCACCACCTATCCGGGCCAAAGCTGGAGCTTCTGGCAGTACACCGGCACCGGCGTGGTGCCGGGCGTGGCGGGCGGCGTCGACATCAACGTCTTCGCCGGCAACAGCAGCACCTGGCAACGCTGGCTTCGGGCGCGCACGCGATAAGGCGCGCCCAGGTTAGATCGCCTTAAGTCACGCGGCTCTTTCCCGATGGTGTCGATAGACCAGCGCCATCGACGGGCCGCGGCGCGGCGATCCGACGGTGGTTCGGCAACACTTTATCCAGGCCAAATCCGAAACAGGATCGAGCGATTCACCGTATTTCACCCAATCGCCGGGCCGTGGGGGCGGCCCGTCGATGGCGCGGGGCCTGCGGCCCGTTTCCGCGCCGGGGCTGTCGATCGAGCGTCTTCTTTGTCCGCAAAGACCACATCCGAAGCGACGACGCCCCTATTCCATCTGCGCCGACGGGGTGGAGCGTGAAATCTCCGCCTCCTCCTCGGTCATCTCCTCCGGCACGCCCTCGAACAGAGGCGTCGACAGGTACCGCTCGCCCGTATCCGGCAGCATCACCAGGATCACCGATCCTTCAGGCGCGGTCTCGGCCACCTGCATTCCCACGGCGAAACTCGCCCCGCCTGAAATGCCGGTAAAGATGCCTTCCTCCGCCGCCAGCCGACGCGCCCATGTCACCCCGTCCGCCCCGGCAACCGGGATCAACTCGTCATAATAGCTGTTGTCGATCGCCTCCTGGATCACGTAGGGAATGAAATCCGGCGTCCAACCCTGGATCGGATGCGGCTCGAAATTCGGGTGGCTTTCCGTGGGCTGATGCTGGTCGTTGCGGGTATTGACATACCCCGAAGAAATGATCGCCGCATTGGCCGGCTCGCTCAGGATGATCTTCGTGTCGGGACGCTCGCGGCGCAGCACCCGCGCCACGCCCGTCACCGTCCCGCCCGTGCCATAGCCCGTAACCCAGTAATCCAGCCGCTCGCCCTCGAAATCGCCCAGAATCTCGCGCGCCGTCGTGGCCTCGTGGATATCGGCGTTGGCCTTTGTCTCGAACTGGCTCGCCAGGAACCAGCCGTTCTCCTCGGCCAGTTCCTTGGCCTTGGTGTACATCCCGAACCCCTTCAGCGCCTTCGGCGTCAGCACCACCTTCGCCCCCAGCATCCGCATCAGCTTGCGCCGCTCGACCGAGAAACTCTCGGCCATCGTCACCACCAGCGGATAGCCCTTGGCGGCGCAGACCATCGCCAGCCCGATCCCGGTATTGCCCGACGTGGCCTCCACCACCGTCTGCCCCGGCTTCAGGCTGCCATCGGCTTCGGCGGCCTCGATGATGTTCAGCGCCAGCCGGTCCTTGACCGAAGCCGCCGGGTTGAACGCCTCGGCCTTGACGTAGACGGTCACGCCCTTGGGCACGATGCGGTTCACCCGGATCACGGGCGTGTCGCCCACCGTGTCCAGAACGCTGTCATAGCGGCGGCCGCGGCCCTTTGTTGTTCGGCGTGTCATGGTATCCTCCCGGGGTCTGGTTTCCCCCGAGTCTTAACACAGTTTTAACCGCTTTTGGGACGCTCCATTAAGAAACGCGCCGGTGCGCAAGGCACCGACGCGTTACCACTGAAATACCGACGTGATACCGACCCGGGTTTCAGGCGTTAACACCCCGAGTCGCGCACCCCTCACCCATCCTTGCGGATGGTCTCGTTTTTCGGGTCATACGGGCTGTCGCAGGTCACGGTCGCGTCCCACAGCTTGTCGAACATCTTGACCTTCAGCCTGGTGCCTTCCACGGCCAGATCGGGGGTGACATAGCCCATCCCGATGGACTTGCCGAAATGCACCGAATACCCGCCCGAGGTCAGCCGCCCGACCCGCGTGCCGTCTTCCGAATAAAGCACCTCGCGGCCCCACGGATCGGCATCCTCCGGCCCGTCGATCAGAACGGTGCAGCACTTGGAACGGACACCCGTCTCCTGCAATTTATCCTTTCCGTGGAAGTCTTTATCCAGATCGACAAAGCGCGGCAGGTCGGCCTCCAGCGGGGTCGCGTCGCGGCCCAGCTCGTTGCCAAAGGCACGATAGGACTTCTCCTGCCGCAGCCAGTTCTGCGCCCGTGCCCCGACCAGCTTCATGCCGTGCTTCTCGCCTGCCTTTTCCAGCAGATCGAACAGGTAGTTCTGCATCTCCATCGGGTGATGCAATTCCCAGCCCAGCTCGCCGGTATAGGCCACGCGGATCGCCTTAACGGGGCACATGCCCAGCTCGATCTCGCGGCACGACAACCACGGAAAACGCTTGTTGCTCAAGGCCGTAGCCGGATCCGCGTCCTTGATCACCTCGTTCAGAACGGCACGCGATTTCGGCCCCGCGATGGCGAAGACACCCCATTGGCTCGTCACGTCCTGGATCTCGATATACCCGAACTCTTCGGCCTTGTCGGCGGCCGCCTTGCGCAGGTAATCGGCGTCATATTCCGTCCAAGCCCCTGCAGAGACACAGTAATACGCGTTCTCGCCGGTCCGGACGATGGTGTATTCCGTGCGCGTCGTGCCATGATCCGTCAGCGCGTATGTCAGGTTGATACGGCCCACCTTCGGCAGCTTGTTGCAGGTGAACCAGTCCAGAAACGCCGTCGCCCCGGGTCCCTTCACCACGTGCTTGGTGAATGCGGTCGCATCGATCAGGCCCACGCCGTTCCGCACCGCTTCCGCCTCGGCCTTGGTGTGCTCCCACCAACCGCCGCGGCGGAACGAGCGCGCGTCGTGATCGAAATTGTCATCGGCACCCAAGGGCCCGAAATAGTTGGGTCTTTCCCAGCCGTTGACGAATCCGAACTGCGCGCCACGCGCCTTTTGCCGGTCATAGGCTGGCGCCGTGCGCAGCGGACGGCAGGCGGGCCGCTCCTCGTCGGGGTGGTGCAGGATATAGACGTGCTCGTAGGCTTCCTCATTCTTGCGCGCGGCGAACTCGGTCGTCATCCAGTTGCTGGAATACCGCTTGGGATCGAGGCTCGCCATGTCGATCTCGGCCTCGCCCTCGACCATCAGCTGCGCCAGGTAATAGCCCGTGCCGCCAGCCGCCGTGATGCCAAAGCTGAAGCCCTCTGCCAACCACATGTTGCGCAGCCCCGGCGCCGGCCCGACCAGCGGGTTGCCATCGGGGGTATAGCAAATCGGACCGTTGTAATCGTCTTTCAGACCAACGGTTTCCGTCGACGGGATCCGGTGGATCATCGACATGTATTCTTCCTCGATCCGCTCCAGATCCAGCGGGAAGAGGTCAGCGCGGAACGTGTCCGGCACCGAATACTCGAACCGCGCCGGCGCGTTCAGCTCGTAGGGGCCAAGGATCCAGCCGCCACGCTCCTCGCGGACATACCACTTGGCGTCGGCGTCGCGCAGAACCGGGTGCTCCTCGCCGCCGTCCTGACGGTACTTGACCAGCTCGGCATCAGGCTCGGTCACGATGAACTGGTGCTCCACCGGGATCGCCGGCATCTTGATGCCCAGCATCCGCGCGGTGCGCTGCGCGTGGTTGCCGCTGGCGGTCACAACATGCTCTGCGGACACGACAATCTGCTCGTCCGAGGACACCAGGTTGCCGCCCTTCTCGACCATCTTGGTCAGCGTCACATCCCAGTGATCGCCCTTCCATTCAAAGCCGTCGGCCTGCCACTTGCGCTCGATCATCACGCCGCGCTGGCGCGCGCCCTTGGCCATCGCCATGGTCACGTCGGCGGGGTTGATATAGCCGTCGGTCGGGTGATAGATCGCGCCTTCCAGATCGTCGGTATTGACCAGCGGCCACCGCTCCTTGATCTGCGCGGGCGTCATCCACTCATACGGCACGCCACAGGTCTCGGCGGTCGAGGCGTAAAGCATATATTCATCCATACGCTCTTTGCTCTGGGCCATGCGCAGGTTGCCCACGACGGAAAAGCCGGCGTTCAGCCCGGTCTCTTCTTCCAGCGTCTTGTAGAACTTGATCGAGTAGTCATGAATATGCGTCGTCGCATAAGACATGTTGAAATACGGCAAGAGACCCGCGGCGTGCCAGGTCGAGCCGGAGGTCAGCTCGTCACGCTCGATCAGCATGACGTCTTCCCAGCCTGCGCGGGCCAGATGATAGGCGATCGAGGTCCCGACGGCACCGCCGCCCACGATCAGTGCTTTTACTTGGGTTTTCATGACATCCGACTCCCTTGGCAGGCATGCTGGCGAGCGTTGTATCACGCCTGTAAACATGCGGCGGGTCCATCCGACATGTCACCGAACAAAAACGACGCGCCGCGCCCATACTCGGGCACGGCGCCTTCAGGATTCGTTAAGACAGCTCTGGTCTAGTCGCAAAAACTTCCGACGCAGCGTTGGCCGGACTTTCCGCTGCCACTGGACAACTCGAGCCGCTTGGGCATGGCCGCGGGTTCCGTGGGTTGGGGCGTCAACGACGCGGCTTCCTCGCCGCCGGTGACCTGGGTGATCAGCTTGGACAGCAGGCCGCCGGGTTGTATTCCCTTCGACGTGTCGCATTCCACCCGCAGCGCAGCCATGTCAAAGCCGCAACTGCCCTGCGGCAGGTCGTGCCTGCTTTCGAAGCCCGAGGCGGCGATGGCCATGCCCATCTCCATTTCCTCGTCACTGGCATTGCGCGCAGCGCGGAATGTTTCGAATTCGACAAGGCCGATAGCCTTGGAAAAGATCATCCCGGCGTCGCGGTCGCTGTTTTCCTCGTCGACCTGCATCAGGATCTTGCCGCCCGCCGATGCCTCCATGTCCCGTGCCCGGTTGGCGGCGGCAATCGCTTCCGTGCCGAGCGCGTTCGATGCCGGAGCGGTCTTGAGCGGCATGTTCGTGGCCTCGCTCAGCGCGCCAAGCTCGGCCTGCAGCTCGGGCGACATTTCCGGCTCGGGCGCGTTGGCGGCGCGGGCTGCCGCGGCTGCGGTCTCGGCATCGGCCACCATCATCACGGTGTCGACCATCTGCTTGACCTCGGCCTGCACCTCCTCGGCGGATTTGCCCGCCATCACGGCCTCACGGCCCCGGTAATAGCCGAGCTCGATCAACCCGCTCAGATCGGTGACCTTGCCGCCTGTGATGTCGATGTCGCCGCCCATGCCGCCAAGGCGCGTCGAATAGGCACTGAGAACCATGGCGCCGGTGTCGATATTCTGGATCTTGTACTGCGCCTCCAGCGCCCGCAGGCCCAGGAACTCCGTCTTCAGGCGGCGCAACTCCAGGCTCAGCGCGACCGGGTCGATGCCGTCGGGCAGGCCCACGTCATTGCCCACGCTCGGCACCGGACGCGGCAGCAGGCTGTTCAGGCCGTCATAGTCGATCCGGCTCAGGATTTCCTGCGTGGCGTCGCGCGACGCGTTGGCGTGGACCCGCAGGTGCACTTCGTTGCCGAAGCCGATCGACCCTTCGAGATAGCGGAAGTGATAGGGCCGCTCGCCGTCATGCGCCAGCTTCTCGGTCAGGCCGAACCCGCCGGTCACGCCGTATCCCACATTGCGCTCGAAGGCGTTCATCATGGCGCCATCCATCGCACTGGCCACGACACCGAAAAGCGAGTTCGAGCTGGGCCGCTTCACCAGCCGCACCTCGACAAGGACGGTTTCGGTTCCGCGCTGATAGATCCAGGACTGCTTGGCGCGCTCCTTGAGCTGCTTGACGTGGTCGCGCGCCTCCATCTGTTGCAGAAACCCCTTGCCGGCAGAGCTGCTCATGGAGCCGTCCACCCCGGCCTCGGGCGGCAGGATCGCACTGTCGTCGCCTTCCAGCAGGGCGCGCCGCTCCCAGCCTTCGGGTGCCTCGGGCAGATAGAGCTGGCCGCCCTGCCGCCAGCGGCTCTGGCGCTCGCGCTCGGCCTGCTCGGCCAGCTTCTCATCCTTGGCGGCGCTGAACCTGTTCGGAATGGTCTCGATATAGGCCCCAGGCGTCATTTGCCCGAACGAAAAGCCGGCCCTGTTCGATTGATCGTAATAATCCACACCGGCCAGGATGGTCCCGGCGGTCAGAACGAACCCGATGGAATATGCGTTAATCATGCCCTGCTCCGCAACGTGTTTGCGACATGGCATGCCAGTCAATTCGGGCAGGATTGGGATGGCTGCGGGGCGATTTCCCGGCGCGGTTTATTCGCCCAGGGCAATACCTTCGCGCCGCGGATCGGCCCCGCCTTGCAACGTCTCGCCAATGGAAATCGCGTGCAGCCCGGAGACGAGCACTTGCGGTGCCATCTCGAAACCCAGCGCTTCCAGTCCCGGCAAAAGCTCCATCGCCCCGGTCCCCACTTCCACGTCATAGGTGCCGAACCTGTTGACGAGATGGGGCAATTCCACCGCCGCCTGCACATCGAGCCCCCAATCCAGATGCGCGATGATCGTCTTGGCCACGTAACCGATGATGCGGCTGCCGCCGGGGCTGCCCACGGCCAGCACGGGTGCGCCGTCCTTCATCACGATGGTCGGCGCCATGGAAGAGCGCGGCCGCTTGCCCGGCTCCACCCGATTGGCGATGGGCCGTCCATCCTCGTGGCTGCGAAACGAGAAATCCGTCAGCTCGTTGTTGAGCAGGAACCCCCGCACCATGAGCCGCGAGCCGAAGGCATTCTCGATCGTGGTGGTCATCGACGCCACGTTCCCGAAGCGGTCCACGATCGAGACATGCGAGGTCGAGGGCAACTCGATCGAGGCATCGTCCCCGAGATCGAGCGCATGGTCGAACTCGGGCTCTCCCGGCGAGACGTCCGGCAAAGCGGTGTCGCGGTTCAGACGTTCCGCGCGACCGGCCAGGTATCCCGGATTCAGCAGGCCTTTCACTGGCACGGGCACGTAATCGCTGTCTGCCATGTACCGGCCCCGGTCGGCAAAGGCGAGACGGCTGGCATCTCCGATCAGCCGCCATGCGTCCAGGCTGTCGGGTCCCAGATCCCCGATATCGAACGGTGCCAGCAGACCCAGGATCTGCCCGACGGTCAACGCACCCGAGGATGGCGGGCCCATCCCGCACACGTCGAAGCCCCGGTAGGGCGCACAGACCGCGGCACGTTCCTTGACGCGATAGATCGCCAGGTCGACTGCCGCCATCACCCCGGGGTTGCCCTCCGCCTGCGTCACGGCGGTCACGATGTCGGCGGCGATGTCTCCGGTATAGAACGGCTCCGCGCCCTCTTCGGCAAAGCGGCGCAAGGTGTCGGCATAGGCCGGATTCTTCAGGCGATCACCGGGCTCGATGCGCTGGCCTGCCGGAAAGAAATAATCGCGCGTCGCCCCGAACCTGAACAGGCGGACCGCGTCCTGCACCACCATCGCCGCCAGCCTTGGCGACACCTCGAACCCGTCCCGGGCAAGGGTCGTGGCCTCGGTGAACAGGCTTTCCCAAGGGGCGCGTCCCCAGCGTTCATGGGCTTCCTGCAAAAGCGCAGGTGTACCGGGAATCCCCACCGACCGCCCGCCCACGACCGCATCGTAAAAGGACAACGGCTCACCCGCCTCATCCTGGAACAATGTCGGCGAGGCGGCCAGCGGCGCGGTCTCGCGACCGTCGAGCGTGGTCAACGCGCCGCTTTCGGCGTCATACCAGACAAGGAACGCCCCGCCTCCCAGGCCGGAGCTTTGAGGCTCCACCAGCCCCAGCACCAGTTGCACCGCCACGAGCGCATCCGCCGCCGTGCCTCCCTCGCGCAAAATCCGTGCCCCGGCCTCGACCGCCAGCGGATTGGCCGCCGCCACCATCCAGTCTTGCGCCTCGACCGGACGGCCCGCCTGTTTCGCGTCCAGCGCCGCGGCCACGGTTTCGGAGGTGACCACCGCGCCCGCGCCTTCGCCTTCAGGCTGGACCCCGTCGGCGGCCTGCTGGGCCACCGCCATCCCGGCAAGAAACACGGCGAGACTGGCAAGAAGCAGGCGCATGGGCATTCTCCGGTTTTTGCGACGCTCGCGCGAAGCCTTAAAGCATGGACGGTACGACCTGGTCCGGCGGGCGGTGGCCGTCGTCGAAAGTCTTGATGTTCAGCAGGACCTTCTCGCCCATTTCCAGCCGCCCCTCGACCGTAGCCGACCCCATGTGGGGCAACAGGACCACGTTCTTTAGCTCTCGCAGGCGAGGGTTGATCGCGCCGGCGTTCTCGTAGACGTCCAGTCCGGCGCCGGCAATCTCTCCCGCGCGCAGCATCCGCGTCAGGGCGTTTTCGTCCACCACCTCGCCCCGGCTGGTGTTCACCAGCACCGCGTCGGGCTTCATCAGTTTCAGGCGTCGGGCATTCATCAGGTGAAAGGTCGACGGCGTGTGCGGGCAGTTCACGCTCAGCACATCCATCCGAGCCACCATCTGGTCGAGGCTTTCCCAGTAAGTCGCGCCAAGCTCGTCCTCGACTTCGGGCCGGAGGCGATGCCGGTTGTGATAATGCACCTGCATCCCGAACGCCGCGGCGCGCCGCGCCACCGCCTGCCCGATCCGGCCCATTCCGAGGATACCCAGGCGCCGTCCGGCGATGCGGCCGCCGAGCATGGCGGTCGGGGACCAGCCGGGCCAGTCCTCCTTCTGCATCAACGAAAGCCCTTCGGGAATGCGGCGGGTCACGCTCAGGATCAGCGCCATCGTCATGTCGGCGGTGTCGTCTGTCAGCACACCCGGGGTGTTCGACACGAGAATGCCGCGCTGCCGGGCGGTATGCACGTCGATATGGTCCACCCCCGCGCCGTAATTCGCGATCAGCTTCAACCGTTCGCCCGCCTGCCCGATCAGCCCGCCATCGATCTGGTCGCTCAGCGTCGGCACCAGCACATCTGCCGACTTGACAGCCTCGACCAGCGCGTCACGGCTCATCGGCCTGTCGTCCTCGCGCAGCGTGACGTCGAACAATTCCTGCATACGCCGCTCGACAGCCTCCGGCAGGCGTCGCGTTACGACAACACTCAGTCGACCAGATGGCATATAGCGTTTCCCCCGTCTTCCATAATGCGTGTTCTTCTGTACAGTGACGCAGGACGACCGAGGGCACAAGAACCCCGGGTCATATGAGTGAGCAGTATTGACGCCATGAAACGGTTTTCCGCCTCAATCGGGGCCGCCCTGATCGCGGTGCTGGCAATGCCCGCCCTCGCTCAGGACACAGAGGAACGCGGCCCGGTCACGAACCTTCCCCTGCCGCGTTTCGTGTCGATGAAGGCCGCCGAGGCCAACGTCCGGCGCGGACCCAGCCTGACACACCGCATCGACTGGGTGTTCAAGCGGCGCGACCTGCCTTTGGAGATCATTGCAGAGCATGGCCATTGGCGCCGCGTCCGCGACCGCGACGGTCAGGGTGGCTGGATTCACTATTCGCTTCTGTCCGGCACGCGCACGGTGATAGTCGAGTCCGACATGGCAAACCTATATTCTAAGCCCGACCCCGGCGCGATGATGGTGGCGCAGCTGGAAATGGGCGTGGTCGCACGGATTGACGAGTGCGCGATCGACTGGTGCCGTCTGATGGCCGGCGGCTATCGCGGCTGGGCGGAAAAGGCGGCCCTGTGGGGCGTGGAATCGGGCGAAATTCTCGAGTGATCTCGCGTCCGACCACGGGCATCAAGAAACCGCCAAATAAATTCATCTCAGCCCTTGAACCGCACCGAAGAGCAGAGTAATTAGCGCGGCACCGTTGGGGTGTAGCCAAGTGGTAAGGCATCGGTTTTTGGTACCGTGTATCGTAGGTTCGAATCCTACCACCCCAGCCATCTCTCTCCGATCCTTGCCCCGCTGAGACCGCGACGCCGTCCGGGCGGCGAAGTGCCCCGGAAAGTGCCCCCGCCGGGTGCCGCGGGTGAGCGGCTCGGTGGTTCCGGCGGAGGCATTCCCGCTTGGCCGTCAGAGGAAGTCCGGGTCCGTTCCGTAGGCCCAATGCTCCCAGTCGTCGTGCTTGTTGTCTCTCTGCGACCCGATCCGGAGGTGGTCCGGGTTGACGCATCGACGATTGTGGCAGCGGTGACGCACCACCCGATCCCGCGACGCGACCTCGCCGGTCAACACGCAGCAGATGAAGCGGTAGGCGTCGATCGTGCGCCCGTGGAAGCGTATCTTCTGAGGTCGTTCGGTGTTTGTGACGAAGCACCCGTCCTCTTGCTTCACGGCGTTTTCGATGATCGAGAAAGCCCGTTTCCGGGCCTCCTCAATTTGGTCATCGATGACTTCTCTGAACCACACCTCGCTGTCGTCTTCGTATCGAAGCATTTCGGCTCCTTTCTAGATTTTGCTCAGTGTGCGTTAAGGATCATCTGGACTTGCCCTGGAAAAGTGGAGAGCACCAACTGAGGAACCAGGAGGTGTTCTATGGGAAACGGAAACAGACCGACGCCGGAGTTCCGGCGTGAAGCGGTGCGGCTGGCGCTGACCAGCGGCCGGACGCGACGGGAGATCGCGGAAGATCTGGGGATCGGGCTTTCGACACTGACGCGATGGCTCAGTCGCGAGCGGGACGCTGGTGGGCCGGTCGAGGCATCGGTCGATCTGCACGCGGAGCTGAAGCGGTTGCGACGCGAGAACGCGGTTCTGAAGCAGGAGCGCGACATCTTAAAAAAGGCCGCAACCTTCTTCGCGAAAGACGCAAGTCGATGAGCTTCGCTTTCATAGAGGCGGAGAAGGCCAGCTTCCCGATCCGGCGAATGTGTCATGTTCTCGGTGTCAGCCAGAGCGGGTTCTTCGCTTGGCGGGACCGCCCTGCCTGTCATCGCCAGCAGCAGGACATGATCCATCTTGCCCACATTCGAACGGCCTTTGAGCTGTCGAACGGGACCTACGGCAGTCCCCGCATGCACCGCGACCTCGTCAATGAGGGGCTCAAGATAGGGCGGCACCGCACGGCACGACTGATGCGCGAGAACCAGTTGATCGCGCGGCAAAAGCGGCGCTTTAAACGGACGACGGACAGTGAACATGCCTGGCCTGTGGCGCCCAACCTCGTGGCACAAGGTTTCGCGGCGGACTGTCCGGACAGGAAGTGGGGGGCGGACATCTCCTACATCTGGACGGCAGAGGGCTGGCTTTACCTTGCCATTGTCTTGGACCTCTTCTCGCGCCGCGTCGTCGGTTGGGCCACGAGTGATCGTCTGAAGCGTGACCTCGCCATCGCAGCCCTGCGCCATGCTCTGGCCGCTCGCAACCCTGAGCCAGGACTGGTTCACCATTCCGACCGCGGATCGCAATACTGCTCGGTGGACTATCAGGCGCGGCTCCGCAAACGTGGCATCTTGATCTCGATGAGCGGGCGCGGGAACTGCTATGACAACTCAATGGTGGAAACGTTCTTCAAAACCATCAAGTCGGAGCTGATCTGGCCGGTCGCCTGGAAATCCCGCCAACAGGCCGAAAACGCCATCGCCAGATACATCGACGGGTTCTACAATCCCGTCAGACGCCATTCATCGCTCGGCTTCCAAAGCCCGATAGCATTCGAGCGAAAGGCCCGCGAAGTGAGCTAAACGCTCTCCACCAAAACCGGGCAAGTCCATAGAGATGGGGACGACGACGCATGAGATATCCAGCCTCTGAAAAGCTGGAGATCATTCGTATCGTTGAGCAGTCTCACCTGCCGGTTAAGCGCACACTTGGGATGCTCGGCATCCCGCGGACCACCTTTTATCGCTGGTACGACCGCTACCTCTCGTTGGGCGAAGCCGGTCTTGAGGATCAGTCCTCGCGGCCTGGTCGGGTCTGGACCCGTATCCCGGACACCGTGCGCCGCCAGATCGTGGACCTGGCCCTGGATGAACCGGAGCTGTCGCCACGTGATCTCGCGGTCCGGTTCACGGATACGAAGCGCTACTTCGTCTCCGAGGCCAGCGTTTACAGGCTCCTGAAGGCCCATGACCTCGTCACGAGCCCGGCCCTCGCGGTGATCAAGGCAGCGGATGAGTTCCACGAGAAGACGACCCGGTCGAACCAGCTCTGGCAGACCGACTTCACCTATCTGAAGGTTATCGGTCACGCCGGAGGCGTGCCTTCGGCACGACGGCTGGTTCTATCTCTCGACGATCCTCGACGACTACAGCCGTTACATCGTTGCCTGGCAGCTCTGCACGACGATCCGCGCCGGGGATGTCACATCGACCTTGGAGGATGCCTTGGCTGCCTCAGGATGCGACGGCGCGACGGTCGCCCATAGACCGCGGCTGCTCAGCGATAACGGATCGTCCTACATCTCTGGCGATCTGGCCGCCTGGCTCGAACAGCAGGGCATGGATCACGTCCGCGGCGCGCCGAACCATCCCCAGACCCAGGGCAAGATCGAGTCCCTCTCGGCAGATTGCTTTGCAATCGCCTGCCGGGCAGTGGCTGGCACCAGACCCTGAAGGACCGCATCCTGCTCGAGAACTACTACCTGCCCGGCGCGCTCGAGGAGTCCATCGGCGACTTTGTCGAGCAATACAACCACCAGCGGTACCACGAAAGCCTCGGGAACCTGACCCCGGCCGACGTCTACTTCGGCAGGGCAGACACCATCCTCAGACGACGAAAGGAGATCAAACAGAAGACAATCGAGAAGCGGCGCTTGCTTCATCGCCAGACAGCCGCGTAGCCTAAACCATGAAAGAGCCAGAGCCTCCGCTAACCGTCAGGCCAACGTGTTCCAAATCATCTGACGACGGACAGTTCGCCGGTGAAAAGAAGGCTGCACGCCGTCTGCGAAGTGCCGCAAAGACCATGGACTTTCCGGCAAGCGAACTTTACATAACCGCGTTCTGGGCCATGTGAGGGGCCTCGGCGACCTGCACATTTGGTGCACTGATAACAGCACCGAACCCTTGGTAAATTCCCGAACCGATGGGCGACCGGAAAGGGGCAGCCTGCTGCGCGAAGATGCAGCGTCCAGCATAGGTTTTTTCGCGAGCGTTTGAATTGCAGTGCCAACCGCCAGCGCCAAAACACATCAAACCGATGCAATACATGGGGTGTGGATGACCCCTGTAAGGGGCTCCGGCCGCCGCCTGTGATCGGGGTGGCCGGAATTCTACTGCCGCAGGACGTCAGTCGGGCGCTTCGACCAGGATTTTCACATGAGACTTCTCCGCCGCAAGCGCTTCAAAGCCCTTTGCGACGATTTCATCCAATGGAATCCGCTTGGTGACCAGTTGATCGGCGCTGAAATACCCTTGGGTCATGAGCGCCATTACCGCCGGGTAGACATTGCGATAGGCGATGGTACCCTGCAACTGCCTCTCCTTGAGTACGACTGTGTTGGGCTGGAAGGAGGCCTCCTGTTCCCAGATCGACACGACCAGAACCTGTCCCTCGTGGCGCGTGGCGTCGATGCATTGCGGCAGTACCTGAGGTACGCCGGTCACCTCGAAGGCAACATGAACCCCGCCCGTCACTTCTCGAACCTCCGCGACAGCGTCGGTCGCGGTTGGGTCTATTGCCGACGTCGCGCCGAGATCCAGCGCCTTTTTCCGCCGCACGTCAGAGGGTTCCACAACGTGAATCTCCGACGCGCCGGCAACGCGCAGCGACTCCAAAACCAGAAGTCCGATCGGACCCGCGCCGAAGACAGCGGCCTTGTCACCCGCCTTGATCTTCGAAAGGCGCACCGCGTGCAGGGCGACGGCAGCAGGCTCGACGAGCGCGCCTTGCTCCATGGATAGCGCCTCGGGCATCTTGTGCACCATGCGGGCGGGGACAACGCTGTGGGTGGCAAAACCACCGTGCCCGCCGGACAGGCCTACAAAACCGAGGCTGTCACACAGGTTGTATTTCCCTTCCAGGCAAGCGGCGCACTCACCGCAGGCAAATATCGGTTCGATGGCGACGCGGTCGCCCACCGAAATATCCGTGACGCCCTCGCCCAGTTCCGCGACGGTACCACAATATTCGTGCCCCATGGTGATTGGCGCCTTGTCGTGGCTCAGGGGGTGATCGTCATCCACCGGCACGAAAATCGGCCCGGCCAGATATTCGTGCAGGTCGCTACCGCAGATCCCGGTCCATGCCACCTTGACCTTCACCTCGCCTTTGCCCGGTTTTGGTTCCGTGATGTCTTCGACGCGAATATCCTTCACGCCATGCCAACGTGCTGCTTTCATTTCTTTTCTCCAGTGTCAGTTAAGGGTGCGCCCGGCGGGAGGAAGGTGCCGGGCACTTGGGCGCGCCATGTTAGGTGCTGCCCGGACACGGCATCACGACAGGTGATGCACCTCTTGCAGGCCGTAGACGGGGGTATCGATGCCTTCCATCCGCGCCTTCAGTTGCAACGCAAGGTACAAGGAATAATGGCGAGACTGGTGCAGATTGCCGCCATGGAACCAAAGATTGTCCTGCTGAGTCGGCTTCCACATGTTGCGTTGCTCGCCTTCCCAGGGGCCGGGATCCTTGGTTGTGTCGGAGCCCAACCCCCAAACCTTGCCAACCTTGTCTGCAACGTCCTGGCTGATCAGGTCTGCGGCCCAGCCGTTCATCGAGCCGTATCCAGTCGCCATGACCACCAGGTCGGCGTCCAGATGCGTGCCATCCGACAGTACCACGCCGGTCGCGTCAAAGCGCTCTACCTGGCCTTTCACCAGCTTTATCTCGCCATCAATGATCAACTGGCTGGCGCCCACGTCGATATAATACCCCGAGCCGCGTCGCAGGTATTTCATGAACAGGCCAGACCCGTCATCGCCCCAGTCGAGTTCAAACCCGGCTTTCTCAAGCCCGGCATAGAACTCGGCATCCCGCTCGCGCATCTGGTCATAGAGCGGGATCTGGAATTCATGCATGATCCGATATGGCAGCGAGGCAAAGATCATGTCGGCCTTCTCGGTCGTCACGCCATTGGCCACCGCCTCCTCGGAGTAGAGCGCGCCAAGCCCGATATCCATCAACGTATCGGACCGCACGATATGCGTAGACGAGCGCTGAACCATCGTCACATCAGCATCTGCCTCCCAGAGCGCGGCACAGATGTCATGGGCCGAGTTGTTCGATCCGACGACGACCACTTTCTTGCCGCTCCAGGCGTCCGGGCCTTCATGCTGCGAGCTGTGCTGGATCGTGCCGTTGAAGCTGTCCATGCCGGGAAACTCCGGCATGTTGGGCTTGCCGGACATGCCCGTGGCCAGCACCAGCTGCGTCGGATGCAAGGTGACGTTTTCGCCGTCGCGGTTGACGGTGACGGTCCAGGTGCCTGCGGCCTCGTCGAACTTGGCGCTGGTGACTTCGGAGCGGCTCCAGTAGTTCAGTTCCATGACCTTGGTGTACATTTCCAGCCAGTCGCCCACCTTGTCCTTGGGCGTGAAGACCGGCCAATTATCGGGGAACTTGATGTATGGAAGGTGATCGTACCAGATCGGGTCATGCAGGCAGAGCGACTTGTAGCGCGACCGCCACTGGTCGCCGGGCCGGTCGTGTTTGTCGAGAACTATGGCCGGCACGCCCAGCTGGCGCAGGCGCGCGCCAAGGGCGATGCCGCCCTGCCCGCCACCGACGATCACGGTGTATGGCTGCTCGGAATATCCAAGCTCGGCGGCCTCGGCTTCGCGCTTTTCCTTCCACGACTTGCGGTTCTTGGCGGCGCCGTGTTCTGCCCCCAACGGACGGCGCTTGCCGCTGTTTTCCTCGAAGCCCTTCAATTCCTGCAGCGCAGTCAGCAGTGTCCAGATCCGCCCATCCTTCAGGCGCATCAGGCCCCAACCGCGGCCCACGGCGGTTCCAAAAGTGATCCATGCGGTGACGACACCGCCATCCTCGCCGGGAGCTTCGTCTTCTTGGATAGCGAACGCGTGCGGCTTGGTGTGTTTCAATTGCGCCGTCAGCATGTCCTGAACTCCAGACGGTCCTTCTACCGTCTTGAGGTTCCAGGTCACGGCGACCAGGTCGCGCCAGTAACTGTCGGTGGCAAACAGAGCGCTTGCTGCCTGCACGTCGCCTTCCTCCAAGGCAGCGTTCAGGCTGTCGAGCACCTCTTGCACCTGTAAGGTGACTGTCGAATCGAGCATTGCGGTTCCTCCTCATCAGCAATGTGATGAGCAAAGAGTGGCGAATGGCCCTGCGGCCATTCCACGGAAATCCGATCAATGTCGTCCTATGTGTGATTGCCGCGCTCCAGCATGTTGCACACGCAACAAGACGCAACATTTCAGTCGGGCGCCCGCAACCCTTCTTTGCGGATGCGGCGCAGAATCGTGGAACGGTTGACCCCCAATCGACGTGCGGCACGGGCCATGTTCCAGTTGCAGGCGTCCAGAACCGCCTCCAGATCCTGCTCGTGCGCCCGAGACTGCGGGGCGGGAGGTAGATCGGGCAGATCGATCACGTTGGTTTCCGCCATCGCGCAGGCCACATCCAGCACATTGCCAAGTTCGCGCAGGTTGCCTGGCCAGGTGCGCGCAGTCAGTTCGGCCCGCGCCGAAGGTGTCAGGCGCATTTCCCCGCCGCGGCGACGTCTCAGCAGGCGGTCAATTAACCAGCCAAGGTCTTGCCTTTCGCGCAGGGGCGGCAGTTCCAGTGCGGAGCCAGAAAGCCGGAAGTACAGCGCAGATGGCATGATCTCCTGCGCCATCAGGTCCGACGGCGCGTATGTGGTGGTCGAGATCGGGCGCAAATCCGGGTTCGCATCCAGAAGCCCCGCCAGAACCCGCGCGGTGTCCGGCTGCAGATCCTCGATTCGGCGCAGCAGCAACGTTCCCGGCCCCGACTGACAGTTAAGCGCGTCACGCATCTCTTCGGGCTGCGTTCCGGCGCAATCAATGGCAACGAAACGCCCGCGGCGGGATGCCATGTGAATGGCGCGGGCCAGCTTGGTCTTGCCGCTGCCGCTTTCGCCGCAGATGAGCAACGGCACCTGCGTCGGCGCGAGCCGGTCCGCCTGCGTCAAGAGCCGGATCAAGGTTGGATCGCTTCCAGCGAGGGTTGCATGGAAACCGCTCAGCGCACGTCTTTCCGAAGCCTCCGCACCCACAGACGCCCTGCGCGGAGCCTGCGGTGATATGGCATGGCCGAACACGGCGCCTCCGTCTCCCAAAGCCACCACCCTTTCTTCGGTGGGACGATCCCGCATCAGGTCAGGCAGGTCATCGACGTTCAACCCCAGAAGACTGTCGATCTTTTCACCGATAAGGCTCTTGCCACGCGACAGCATCCGTGTAGCGGCGCGCGTGGCCCCGATCACCCGACCTGACCCGTCGAGGGATACGGCCGCTTCCGGGTCCACGTCGAGGAATTCGGGGCTGGAGGAAAACCTCAGCACCCACTCGCGACGGCTGGCCGCCATGAGGTTCGCCATTTCGACCCGCCGGGCGGCCGCCGTAACCAGGGACATGGCCAGGTTCTGGCTGCTTTTCGGGGCCGGAGAGCGCAGCAGAGAGATATCCAGCACTGCCGCAAGTTGCCCAAGGCTGTCGTAGATCGGCGCTGCGGTACATGACAGCCCCGTGTGGGCGTTTCCGAAGTGGTCGTCCTGATGCACGGTCACCGGCTCGCCCGTGAAGATGCAAGCCCCGACACCGCAGGTGCCGGCAAGGTCTTCGGACCAGTTCGAACCGAGATAAAGACCTGCGTTGCGCAACTCGTCGACAAACAGATCATCGCCGAAAAAGTCGACACAGACGCCTTTTGCGTCCGTCAGCAGCAGAACGTAGTTCTGTCCTGTGACCTGCCGAAACAGGCTTTGCAGGCTGGAGCGCGCCGCGCCGATCATCCAGTCAGCCTGATCGCGATGTATGCGAAACTCCGTGTCCGTTACGATATGGGCCGGATCGCTGCGCGTCGGGTCCATCCCGTAAAGCTCGACACACCGACGCCAGGAGGCATCTACGTAACCGTCCCGACCAGACGCATGACCGTCCAGAACCTGCGCGATCTCCTCGACATGATGACGCTCAACCATGAGACCCTCCTGACGAACACGATAGCACAATCAAGACATGCCCGCACAACCGAAGACCGTTCGTCAGGTTTCGGGGCCCCGCTCGGTGCTTCGCCGAAGATCGGAACATCACAGTCTATGCTTTGCGAAACAGGCGGCAGGCCAGCGGCATGAACGGCCCGCGTTGCGGCATGCCGCCCCAAGGCAACGGCTGAGACGCTCCGCTCAAGCTTGGCGACCTTAGCCTCCGAATCCTAAGCGGGAAGACGCCAGGAATCCGGACGGGCTTGTTCATACCGCCACGAAGGTCCGCCCGCCGATCCTGTGCACCACTGCGTCGGTTCCGAAAATGTCCTGCATTAGCCTGCCGTCCACCAGTGTTTCGGCATCCCCCTGCGGGCCGATTTGCCCGCCTTTCATGGTCACGATATGATCGGCATAGGCGCAGGCATAGTTGATGTCATGCAGCACGATTACCACTGTGCGCCTGTGCTCCTGCGCCAGCCTCTGCAACAGCGCCATGAGCGACCGTGACGCCGCGATATCGAGATTGTTCAGCGGCTCGTCGAGCAGCATGTAGTCGGTGTCCTGCGCAAAGATCATCGCCAGAAGTGCCCGCTGCCGCTGCCCGCCCGACACCGTGTCCAGCGTCCGCTGTGCCAGCGGGTCCAGGTCGAACAGGGTCAGCGCCTCGGCCACCTTTTCGCGGTCGTGCTTGCCCGGCCGCCCCAGATGGTGCGGATAACGCCCGAAGGCGACCAGTTCCGCGATGGTCAGGCGCGGCGCGATTTCGGAACTTTGCGGCAGGATCGCCAGCCGCCGCGCCAGCGCGTTCGACGCGCAGACGCCCACCTCCAGCTCGTCCACCATGATCCGCCCCGTGCGATGCCGCGCCAGCCGCGCGATCAGCGACAGAAGCGTGCTCTTGCCCGCCCCGTTCGGACCGATCAGCGCGGTCACCTTGCCCTTAGGGATTTCCAGCTCGATATCGTGCAGCACCATGGTGCCGCCCAGGTCGTGGCTCACGCCCGTCACGGAAATCATCGCTTCAATCCTTTCATCACCAGCACTAGGAACAGCACGCCGCCCGCAAGGTCGATTACCACGGTCAGCGGTGTCACCAGCCCGAACACACGCTCCAGAAGGGCCTGTCCCCCGACCAGCGTCGTTGCCGAAATCAGCGCGGCCGAAACCAGCAGCACGGCATGTCGCCCCGTAGGCGTCACCGCATGGGCGATGCTGACCACCAGCAGCCCCAGGAACGCCGTCGGCCCGACCAGCGCGGTCGCTACCGACACCAGCACGCCGATCAGGAACAGCACCTGCAACGTGCCGCGCCGTACGTCCTCGCCCAGATTTATCGCCGCCTCGCGCCCCAGCGACAGCACGTCCAGCCGGTGCCGCATGGCCCATGCGCCGACCAACGCCGCGCCGATGGTCACCGCCGCGATGGCCAGCAGCCCGGTCTCGATCTGGTGGAACCGGGCATAGGACGACACTTGCACCACGCTGAACTCGTTGGGGTCCAGCATCCGCACCAACAGCGTGCGCAGAGATCGGAACAGCACGGTCAGCACCAGCCCGGTCAGGATCATCCGCATCAGGTCGGGGCGCTCCTGCAACAACAGCGTCCCGAACAGCAGCATCGACGCCCCGGTCATCAGCACCAGCGACACCACGAACTGCACCCACGAGGTTACGAGAAGGTAATCGGTCATCCCGAAAACGAAGACGCCCATCGCCACGATCAGCACGAACAGTTCGTCGAACCCCATGATCGACGGCGTCAGGATGCGGTTCTGCGTGATCGTCTGAAACAGAACCGTCGAGGTCGACAGCGCCACCGCCACAAGGCACAGCGCCGCCAGCTTCGCGCCGCGAAACTCCAGCACGAAGCCCCAGTTGCCGCGTGCGCCGATCGTCATGTAGGCCACCGCCGACGCCACGAACAGCACCGCAAGAACGATCAGACGCCTACGGTGCATGGCGCGCCGGACGGTAAAGCAGCCAGATGAACACAACCGCGCCCACCACCCCCAGCACCGTGGCCGAGGGCATCTCGAACGGATAGCGCAGCACGCGGGCCACGATATCCGCCGCCAAAACCAGCCCCGCGCCCATCATCGCGATCACCGGCAGCGTGCGGCGCAGGTTGTCGCCCATCATGCGCGATACGATGTTGGGCACGATCAGACCCACGAAAGGAATGATCCCCACGCTCACAACGGTCAGCGCGCAGACCAGCGACACGGCCAGAAGCCCGAACAGCATCACCTGCCGGTAATTGAGCCCAAGGTTGATGCTGGCCGCGTGCCCCAACCCCAGGATCGAAAACTGGTCGGCGGCCACGAAGCACAGCACCGCCGCGACGGCGGCCAGCCACAACGTCTCGTAGCGGCCCTGCAACACGGCCGAGAACTCTCCGGTCACCCAGACGCCGATCATCTGCAACAGGTCGTTCTGGTAGGCCACGAAGGTCACAGCCGCCCCGATCACCCCGCCATAGACCAGCCCCACGAGGGCGACCATGTAGGGCTGCGTCGGCGGCAGCCGCCGGGCAATGGCCAGGAAACCGGCGGTCGAGGCGAACGCCGTCGCCGACGCCATCGCGATCTTTGCAAAAAGCGATGCCGCCGGCGCATAAAGCGTGACCAACAGGATGCCCAGCGCCGCGCCTTCACCGCTGCCCACCGTCATCGGCTCGACGAAACGGTTGCGCACCAGCATCTGCAGGACCGTCCCCGCCACCGCCAGCGACGCCCCGGTGATCAAAACCGCAAACAGGCGCGGCGCGCGGCTCACCGCGATCAGCTGCAGCGCCGCGGGGTCCTGCAACAGCGCAGCCGGGCGCAAGTCGATCACGCCGATGAAAAGCGACACGACCGACAGCGCCAGCAGCGCCACCACCCCGAGGACGATCTTCCCCACAGTTCAGCTTCCGGAAAATGCGGCCAGCAACTGGTCCATGGTGAGATTGAGCGCCTGAACCCCGCCCGCCGCGATGTAGATCGGCGCACTATCGAGGGTGATGACCTTGCCGTTGCGCCACGCTTTCGTCTCGCGCACCAGCACGTTGTCCAGCGTCGATGTCGCCGTCTCCACGTCGCCGATCGCGGCGCTGCGGTCGATCACCAGGATCACGTCGGGATCGACCTGACGGATGAATTCGAAACTGATCGCCTCGCCATGGTCCGAGCCCGCCACCTCTTCGGCGGCCACCTCCAGCCCGAAGGCCGTGTGCAGCCAGCCGAACCGCCCGGACGGGCCGTAGGCCGAAACCTTCGGCCCGTTCGTCATCACGATCAGCGTCCGGCCCGCGCCAGCGGCGGCCTCGGTTACTTCGGCCTGCTTGCGGGTCAACTTGTCAGCCAATGCCGCCGCCTCGTCCTGCCTGCCGAAAATCGCGCCGTAGGCCTCCAGCCGCTTCAGCCCCGTCGCCAGCGTCTCCACATGGATCGTCATGTCGATCGTCGGCGCGATCTTGGCAAGATCGGGCACCTTGTCATGGCTGCGCCCCCCGGCCACAATCAGGTCCGGCTGCAACGCGTAAAGCGCCTCCATATCCGGCTCGAACAGGGTGCCGATCCGCGCCGCGCCCTCCGCCGCGTCTTCCAGGTAGTCCAGGTAAACATTGGAAATCGTACCATCCACCTCGACACCCAGCGCCTCCAGCGTATCGAGCGCGGCCATGTCGTATACGGCGACTGTCTCAGGGGTCTGCGCAACGGCCACAGCGCCGCGAAAGGTCTCGACGGTCACATCCTGAGCACCAACCGGCCCTGCCGTAAGGCAAAGCGCAAAAGCGAATTTTCGAAGCATGTCTTCCCTCTGTCTTGAAAAACCTGCATGGCTGGGAAGTCTGGCTTTGCAGGCGCGGTCGCGCTGTGCTTAACCGCAGCGAAAAGAAGAGTCTACGCCCAACACTTCACGAAAAGGAGCCAGCCATGCCAACCCTCATCGGACGCATCGAAACCGAGCACGGCGCCAAATACCTCACCCAGCTCTGCAAGCATTTCGCCCACAAGATCGACGCCACCTGGGACGGCAACCACGGCCGTGCCGATTTCGTCTTCGGCCGCGCGATCATGGAGGCCGACCCTCAGGGCTTCACGATCTGCTTCGAAGTTGACAAGGACGAAAACGTGCCCGCCGCCAAGGGCGTCATAGACAGCCACCTCGTGACCTTCGCCCACCGCGAAAAGATCGCAGGCATGGAATGGACCGCAGCGTGACCCTGGTGCTGCGCCGCGCCCCCCAACGGCTGTCCGCTCAGCGGAACGAAGCGGACGTTATTTTGCCACGGTGAGGAGACGCGCATCGACGGGCCGTGGTGCGGCGAACCGACGATGGTGATGGGCAGTTTATGCCTGCCAGGCACATCCAACCTGAGAGCGTGGCACGTCACCTGCCAAATCGCCGTGCCGTCGCACCAAAGGTGCGCCAACTATAGTCGGCACGCCTCTGGCGAGACGGAGCGGCCCGGCGATACGCGGCGGGCTTCGCCCTTGTTCCGCGCCAGCGCTTTGTTACTATGGCAAATATGGGTTCGCACCGTACATTCGCTGCGATGAAAGTGAATGGCCGAGATGCAGGTCTTGCTGCCGTTCACGACGGAGGCGAGCGTCAGCCCCTGGGATGGCGATCCGACGGGAATTCTGACGCACTTTATGCCTGCCAAAGACATCCTCAGTATGATGATTGCGCCCAGCCTCAGCCAAATCGCCAGCCCAAGGGAGGGGCTGACGATGGCCGGGCCGCTTCGCGGCTGTTCACCGGCTAGGTGCTCGACGCCTTTGTCTGGCAACGGGCTCACAACGGACTTTCGCCCTTTGATGACCGCGACCCTTACGGTCGCGATAATCAACACGCCTTGCACGGACCCCCGCCCACACGGGCAGGCCCATGCTCAGAACCGCAGCGTGGCCCGCAGGTTGAAGGACCGGCCCGGCTCCCGCAGCGGCGTCACCGTCGCGAATTCCTGACCGTAGGTCGCCCGCTCGGTATAGGTCTCGTCGAAGATGTTGTCGATCTCCGCCCGCACGGTCAGGTTCTCCATCCGGCGCGGCGTGTACTCGGCAAAGGCGTTGACCACTTCGAACCCGTCGATCTCGCCCCCGGGCGCGCCCGCCGCCGACTTGTCGAACACGATCTGCGCATCCGCACCCAACGTCAGACCCAGCCGATCCCACGTGTTGGCCACCTCGAACACAAGGTTGTCCCCCAGGGGCGTGGTCAGGTAACGCCCGGTGTAGCTGTCGGCAGGACCTCCGTTGATCTTGGTGTCGATATCGGCATAGGCGATGCGGGCGAACCCGCTCGACCATGTATAGGCCGCGCCGATCTCGTACCCCTCGGTGTCGAGGTCCGAAACCTGCCCCGGCCCGCCGTTGAACAGGCCTGTCGTGGGGTCCAGCAGGGTCCGCGCGTTGTCGATATCGGTCTTGAACAGCTTGGCGTTGAAGTCCCAGTTGCCCACCCGGTAATTGGCCCCGAGGTAATAATTCTCCGAGGTCACCGGCTCGATCGACGCCGGATAGGTCCAGGCGGTGTCGAACAGGAAGCTTTCCGCCAATGCGATACCGCCCCACACGCGCGAGGCCCCGGCACTGACCGTGATCGCGTCGGTCACGTCGAAATCCCCGGCGATGTTCGCCGACAGCCCGTCATTGTCATAGGTCGTGCCGTCGACGCCCTCGAACTCTTGGAAATCGTATCGCGCGCCTGTCGACAGGCGGAACCGATCCGTCAGGTCCAGCTCGGCCTGCACGAAGAGGCCGATATTCGTGGCCTTCTCCTCGGCAAAGAATACCGCCGTGCCCTCGCCGTTGATATCCGCCACGTCGCTGTAAAAATCGAGACCCGCATTCACGGTGCCATTCGCCACCTGGAACTCGTTCTGGATCTTGCCCGTGAAACTCGTGGTCTTGCCCGCATAGGCGTCCGTGGCGCCCGGCATCGGCCCGGTGTAAAGGTCGGTCGAATTGTAGGCGATCTGCACCGACGGATTCCACATCGCCGTGGTGTTCCCGAACTCATAGGACAACACCAGGTTCTGGCGCTCCAGCGTATAGGTCCTCGTGTCCAGAACGCCGCGCAAGCCCGCGAAATCCGCCCGCAGGGGACGCTGCGCATCGTCGCGCACGATCTCGTACCCCAGTTCCAGCCGCCCGCCGTTGTCGGCGTTGAACGCCACCTTGGCCAACCCGCTGGTCAGCCCCGTGCCCGAGCCGGTAATATCCACGCCGGAGCCGTCCTCGCGCAGACCGCCATCGGCATACTTCCCGAAGGCCAGATACTCGAACCGCCCGGACACGCCAAAGAGCGCCAGGCTGTTGGTAAAGACATCACCATTGCTCTGATACTCGGTGATGAACCGCCCGCCGAACGTGCGTCCCTCTTCCAACAGGTCGCCCACGTCCTTCGTCTCGAACGCGATCGCGCCGGCCATCGCTCCGGGTCCCGCATCTGCCGGCGCCACGCCGGGGTCGACCCGCACCGCCTTCAGCAGTTCTGGGTCGATATAGGTCGTGGCGCTGTGGTGAAAGATTCGGTTGTTCTGCCGCGCGCCATCGATTGTGACGTTCAGGTTGTTCTCCTCGACTCCGTTTACATAGATTTTCTGCGATATCGGCAACGAACTACCCACCGACACCGACGGCTCGGACTTGAAGACCTCCTGCAGATCCTTCGGCGTCGTGCGCGTCAGGTCCTCGTTGTCGATCCCGATGGAGGTGGTGGCATCCGAACCGATATAGATCGTGCCCAGAACGAACGGTTCGGGCGCTTGCGCAAACGCGCTCCCGGTTCCGATGATGAAGATAGCCGACGCATACGGCGTGACAGTGCGCATAATCCATTCCCCAGTAGATTTGATTTTTCTGGGTAGCGGATGACTGGCTGCCTAAGGGTGGTCCATTTCACAGGCAGGTGCGGATTGCAATTCAGAACGGCACGCGGCCCAGCACGCTGAAGGAATGCGCAGCTATCCTGTGTCGTTCCGAGAACGTGCTTTCACTCTGCACGGAGAGACGACCATTAAGATCGTCGAGCGAATGCCAAGCCCTTGAGCAGAGTGCATTCGGTTGATTGACCCGCGCCTAGTGATTGATCGATTTCAACGCGACCAACTCTGCCTCTCCCGACGCAATATGCGAACCTTGACAGTTCGCGCCGAGAACCGTTCATCCCTTGGGCGTTGACGGCGGGCGGTGCGGCGGGCGTCCTGCGCCCGACGCCCGGCCGGTCCCTCAGGACACCGAAAGTCCGCCCACGTGAAACGCCTTGGTCTCGAGATATTCCTCGATGCCTTCCCGCGCCCCTTCGCGGCCAAGCCCCGATGCCTTGACCCCGCCGAACGGGCTTTCGGCATGGCTGACCACCCCGGTATTCAGCGCAACGATGCCGAATTCCAGCGCCCCGCCCACCCGGAACGCGCGGGCCAGATCGCGCGTGTAGAAATAGGCCGCCAATCCGAAGGGTGTCCCGTTGGCAAGCGCCAGCGCCTCGTCTTCAGTCTCGAACCTGAAGATCGGCGCCACGGGGCCAAAGGTCTCTTCCCCGGCAAGCTGCATGTCGGGCGTGGCGTCGGTCAGCACCATCGGATCGGCATATTGCATTCCCAGTTCGCGCACTTCGGTACTGCGCCTCGCGCCCTTCGACAGGGCGTTCTCGACATGGGCGGTGATCTTCTGGATCGCCGCCTGGTTGATCATCGGCCCGATGTCGCTGCCTTCCGCATCCCCCGGCCCGACCTTGAGGGCGTTCACCCGCTCTGACAGCGCCGCCACGAACGCGTCGTGTATCCCCGCCTGCACCAGAATACGATTCGCGCAAACGCAGGTCTGCCCGCCATTGCGGAATTTCGACAGCATCGCCCCTTCGACCGCCGCGTCGAGATCGGCGTCGTCGAACACGATGAAAGGTGCGTTGCCACCCAACTCCAGCGAGAGCTTCTTGAGCGTGGGGGCGCATTGCTCGGCCAAAAGAGCGCCCACGCGCGTCGAGCCGGTAAAGGACAGTTTCCGCACCACCGGCGATGATGTCAGCGTCTTGCCAATGACCTCGGGCCGCCCGGTCAGAACATTCACCACCCCCTTCGGCAGACCGGCCCGCTCTGCCAGAACGGCCAGCGCGAGGGCCGAGTAAGGCGTGAAATCAGACGGTTTGACCACCATGGTGCACCCCGCAGCCAGACCGGGCGCGACCTTGCGGGTGATCATGGCGATGGGGAAGTTCCAGGGCGTTACGATCGCGCAGACACCCACCGGCTCCTTCATTGCGAGGATCTTCTTGCCCTGTACCGGCGACGGGATGATTGACCCGTCAATGCGACGGGCTTCTTCGGAGAACCAACGGATGAACGATGCGCCATAGGCAACCTCTCCCCGCGACTCGGCCAGCGGCTTTCCCTGCTCGGCGGTCAGGATTTGCGCCAGATCCTCGGTATGCTCCAGCACCAGGTCGTGCCACCGCATCAGGATATCGGCACGCGCGGCATGGGTTCGCGCCCGCCAATCCCGCATCGCCGCCTCGGCGGCCTGAATGGCGCGCTCAGTCTCGTCGGCCGTCGTGTCGGGCATGGTGCCCATGACCGCGCCGGTCGCGGGGTTGGTAACCTCCATGTCAGGGCGCGCAATCCACTCACCGTCGATCAGCGCGGCCTGGCGAAAAAGATCGGGGTCGGATAGCTTCATCGTTCAACCTTTCATCGCGGCAATCACCGCATTGGTGATATCGTCCGTACCGTGGCTGCCGGGGCGTATGCCGATGCCCTGAGCCGTCGTCGCGGATATGGCCTCTTCCACCCGATCGGCGGCACCGTCTTCGCCCAGATGGCGCAGCATCATCGCCCCCGACCAGATGGCCGCAATAGGGTTTGCAATCCCCTTGCCCGCGATATCCGGGGCCGAGCCGTGCACCGGCTCGAACATCGAAGGCGCGGTCCGGTCAGGACAGATATTGGCCGACGCGGCAAACCCAAGCCCGCCCTGAATGGCCGCGCCCAGGTCCGTCAGGATGTCGCCGAACAGGTTGGACGCCACGATCACGTCGAGATCCTCGGGGTTCATCACCATCTTGGCCGCCATTGCGTCGATATGCACATGGCTTACCGTGACATCGGGATAATCGGCCGCAACCGCACGCGTCATGTCATCCCAGAAAACCATGGAATACTGCTGAGCGTTCGACTTCGTGACCGAGGTCAGGTGCCCGCGCCGTGCTTGCGCCTGCTCGAAGCCAAAGCGCAGGATGCGCTCCACCCCCTGCCGCGTGAAGACCGAGGTCTGCACGGCCACCTCGTTGTCGCGCCCCGGGTGCACGCGCCCGCCCGCGCCGGCATATTCGCCTTCGGTGTTCTCGCGGATGCACAGGATATCGAAGGCGTCGGATTTCAACGGGCCTTCCACGCCCGGCAACAGACGATGCGGGCGGATATTGGCATATTGATCGAACGCCTTGCGGATCGGAAGCAGCAGACCGTGCAGTGAAACCGCGTCCGGCACCGTCTCGGGCCAGCCGACTGCCCCCAGAAAGATCGCGTCGAAGCCGCGCAAGGTCTCGATCCCGTCCTCCGGCATCATCGCGCCCGTCTCGTGGTAATAGGCGCAGGACCATGGGAAGGTCCCGGTGCGAAGCGTGAAATTCTCCACCTCGGCGACGGCGTGCATCACCTTCATGGTCGCCTCCGTCACGTCAACTCCGATCCCGTCGCCGGGGATCAAGGCAATCTGGTGCTCGCTCATTGAAATTCCTTTGTCTTACTCATTCAGATAGTCGCCAGCACGGATTTCGTGCGGCGGTTGGCGGTATAGGCTTCGCGACCAAGGTCCTTGCCCAACCCGCTGGCCTTCCAGCCGCCGGTGGGCAGGATGTGGTCGCGCGATCGGCCATAGCGGTTGATCCAGACCGTCCCCGCCTCGATGCGGCCCGCAACGCGCAGCGCGCGGGCCAGGTCGCGGGTGAAGATGCCGGAACACAGACCGTATGTCGGATGCGCCGCCATGGCGATGGCTTCTTCCTCGGTCTCGAACGTCTGGAAGGTGGCGACGGGACCGAAGATTTCTTCGGTGACGGCCGGATTGTCCGGCGACGGCCCCGCCAGCAGCGTCGGCCGGTAATAGCTGCCCTCACGATCGAACCGCGCAGCACCGCACAGCGGCTCGGCCCCGTGCTCGCAGGAGGCGCGTACAAGGCTGTCGATACGGCCAAGCTGCGCCTCCGAGATGATCGGGCAAAACCCGGATTGTGCGTCCCAGGTGGCTGCGGGCTCATGCCGGTTGAACCTTTCGGTCAGGCGCCCGGCCAGCTCGTCGGCGATGCTGCGGGCCACGATCATCCGCGACCCTGCCACGCAGAACTGGCCCGCGTTGGGCAATATGCCACGCTCCAGGCACTCTGTCGCAAGGTCGAGATCGGCATCCTCGAAAACGATCATCGGGCTCTTGCCGCCCAGCTCCAGCGTCATTGGCTTGATGCCGCAGCGTGCGACGTTTTCCATGATCGCGGCACCGGCGCGGGTAGACCCGGTAAAGGAGATCTTGTCGATCCCGGGATGCCCCGTGATCGCCCCGCCGGTTTCGGGACCGTCCCCGAGAACCACGTTGACCAGCCCTTCGGGCAGACCGGCACGCACTGAAAGCTCGGCCATGTAAAGCGCGGACCAGGGCGTCATCTCGGACGGTTTGAGAACCACTGCGTTGCCGGCTGCAAGCGCAGGTCCCAGTTTCCATCCCGCCATCGAGATCGGGAAATTCCACGGCGTGATGGCGCCCACCACGCCATGCGGCTCCGAGGTGATCATACCCAGGCTTCCCTCTGCCGTGGGCGCCAGCGCGTCGCATTCCTTGTCGGCGAACTCGGCGAAGAACCGGATCTGCTCGGCGGTCACGGGGATGTCCCCGGCCACCGTGTCGGACACGGGGCGGCTTGAACAGACCGCTTCCAGCCGGGCCAGTACGGGGGCCTCCTCTTCCATCAGGTCGGCCCACCGATGCAGCGCGCGCAACCGTTCGCGCGGGGCCGCACGCCCCCAGCCGGACGTGCGCAGAGCGGTGCGCGCGGCCTCGACCGCGCGGTCCACCACCGCCATGTCCGCTTGGGGCACTGCGCTCAGCGTGGCACCGTTCGACGGGGCCGTCACTGTGATTTGGTCGCGGGCGGGCACATAGCGTCCACCGATGTAATGCCCGCGGGGCAGCGTCAGCTCCGCAGGATCGAAGGCAAGTGTCATGGTCACCTCTCGTTGGTTGTCCACAGTCTGACGTGATCGGATTGGCAACACTTGCCGAAAGCGTTCGGATGGCGGCATTTTTCGCCGCCAACGCCATCATGGGACGCAGAAGATTGTGTCGCTCATTCGCGCGCGTCGGCGCGTGCGGCCAACAGGCCAAGCGGCGCTGGACGCACCGGCGGCTGTGTCCGCAGACGGCCCACCGAGGCGGGATCGCACCCTGCCTGTGCCGCCATCACCTCGGCCCCCGCAATCTGGCAGTACCGACCCTGGCAGCGCCCCATGCCGACACGGCTGAGCGACTTGGCCCGGTTCGCCTCCTTTCCGGACAGGCTCAGGCTCCGGCGCAGCTCGCCCGCGGTGATGCCTTCGCAGCGGCAAAGGACCGCTCCGTCCGGCACGGCCCGGACCATCTCCGCAGGCCAGGGAAACGCGGCGGCGACCGCCTTGGCGAAACGGGCCATGCGCCGCATCCTTCGAATATCGCCATCCTGCTCCCCCGTGTCCACGGGATGCCCCAGATCGGCAAGGCAGGCGCGCGCGGCCAACCGCCCGGCGATCTCCGCTCCGTCGGCTCCCAAAAGACACATCCCGTCCCCCGCCAGATACAGCCCGTCCCGGACCCGTCCTGCCATGTCCGTCCGGGGCAGCCACTGCGCCCACGTATCCGACCACGCGAACTCTGCCCCCGCCAGATCGGCCAGCGCCGTCTCGGCGCGCAGGTGCCACCCAAGCGCCACGGTATCGCAGGGCGTGCGATGATGCCGACCGCCTGCGTCCCGCCAGGTGATCGCGGCAGGGCCGCTCCCATCGCCCTCGATCCCCGTCAGGTTGACACCGGCCGAGTATCGCCGACCCAGCCCGATCCGCAGCCGCAGACCGCGCAACGTGACCCCCGGCCGGGCCAGCGCCATACCGATACCGCCCCGGACTTGAGCACGCCATGGCGCGGTGTCCAGCACCGCAGCCACCGTCGCCCCCGCGGCAATCAGCTGCGAGGCCACCAGCGTCAAAAGCGGCCCGGAGCCCGCCAGCACGATCCGCCGTCCGAGCGCCACGCCCTGGGACTTCAGCGCTATCTGCGCGGCGCCCAGCGTGTAGACGCCGGCCATCTGCCATCCCGGCACCGGCGCCAGCCGATCGGTCGCGCCGGGCGCGAGCAGCAGGCAATCGTACGGCAGCGACAGGACACCGTCAGGAGAGAGCACCTGAGCGCTCCCGTCCTGGAGACCCAGGACACTGCACCGAGGGTGATAATCGATCTGCCGGTCACGCACGAGGGCATCGAACGTCTCGTGTAAGTTCATGGCCTTCCCGGCCTCGGATCCGTACAGGGTACGCGGCGGGCGCAGGAAGCCTTCGGGGGGGCGACGATAGATCTGGCCTCCGGCGCGTGCACCCTCGTCCACGACAACCGGGCACAGACCGGCGGCGACGAGCGTTTCCGCCGCGCGGATGCCCGCCGGCCCCGCCCCAACAATCAGAACGCGCGTCATGGCCCGGGCCAGCGGTCGGGCGGGGCCGGGTGCAACCGCATCCCCTCTTGCAGCAATGTCGAACAGGCGCGCAATCGCGGGCCGTTCTCTTGCCAGAGCCAGCAATCCTGGCACGCGCCCATCAGGCAGAACCCCGCACGCCGTTCCGGTCCGAATTCCGCGTCCCGCAGCGAGGGCTCCGACGCCAGGATCGCCGTCAGCACCGTGTCGCCTTGCAAACCGAAAAGCGTACGGTCTCCGAACGTAAAGGCCAGAACGGGACGGTCCGCCTCGGCCACCCGTTGCAGGCGCCCTGTTTCCGTCGGACCGGCCTGGCTCATTCCGCGGCCTCGACAGTGGCCTGCAAGTGCGGGATATCCGGAAAACGAACGCAGGTCTCTTCGAACGCGGCACTGACACCTTCCGCGCCTGCGCGTCCGTCCATCCTGCGGAATATCTCCGTCTTGACGAAAAAGCGCCAATGCACGGGCAGCGCCATCAGGATATCGGTCAGGCGCGCATAGGCCGGGGCCGTCCATTGCGCTTCAAACGCCTCTCGCTCGGGTCCGAAATGGAAATGTCCTTCATGCGCACGGGACTCGGCCCGCAGCCTGGCGGTCGCCTCTTCGTCCACCGCTCCAGCGACGATCACCACGCCATACTCGCTTCGGGCAGCCTCTTCGGATACATGCCCGCGCCGCACGTCCAGGGCGACACGCCAGGCTTCGCGCTCCATCGGGTCGCCGCGACCACCACCGCCGGCCGACCGCAGCGAAAGCACATCGCCCGGCTGCAGGATTGCGGTGTCGGCGCTGCCCATCCCGCGGGCCTCCGGCGTGCCGGGATTGACCACCATCTCGGCCAGCCCCGCCGCGCGCCCGCCCAGAACGCCCCAGGGGCGGAAACGCGAACGGTCGCGGTTGCGCGCCGTGATACGCGTGTCGGGCGCAAAGACGCGGAACGCCATTTCCGTGGCCAGCCCGCCGCGCCAGCGCCCTGCCCCGCCGGTATCTTGGGCCAGACCGTATTTCACGAATTCCACCGGCACCTCGGTCTCGGTGATCTCAATCGGCGTGTTGCGCAGATAGGCGGCGTCCGCGCCCGACCCGTTGGTGCCGTCACGGTCGGGCATCCCGCCGCCGCCGCCCACCACGGGGTTCACCGCCGCGATGATCTTCTGTCCGCTGCGCTCGTCATGGGTCATGACGTTGACGATGCAGTTGTTGCCCGCGGGCGCGGCGGGCATCCGCTCGGGCACCGCCCGGCTGAACGCACCGAAAATGACCGAGCGCAGCCGCGCACAGGTCAGCGACCGCATCCCCACCGCCGCCGGTGCGACGGGGTTCAGCACGGTCCCCTCAGGCGCGATGCAGGTGAATGGCCGCGTGATGCCGGTATTCAGCAACAGCTGCGGATTGAGGGTGTAAAGCACATAGTAGATCCCCACCATCAGGATCGTGTGGCGCGGGTCGCCACCCGACGGCACGTTCAGCGACGAGCCGAGTTGCGGGTCCGATCCGGTAAAATCCAGCTCCGCGGTGTCGCCACGGATGCGCAGGGTCAGGTTCAGACGGCAGGGATTGGCGAAATCGCTGTCCTCGTCGGCGTAATCGGCGAATGTATACTCACCGTCGGGGATCGCCTCCAGAATCTCGCGCGCCTGCGCTTCCGCCTGATCCTTGAGTGCCGCGACGCCTGTCAGAAATCCGTCCCGCCCGAAGCGGTCCAGCATCGCATGAACCTTGCGCTCGCCGGTGTTGAGCGCGCCCACCAGCGCTTTGATGTCGCCGATATTCAGGCCCGGTTTGCGCACGTTTGTCTCCATGATCCGCAGGATCTGCGCATCGAAAACACCTTCGTTCACCAGTTTCATGGGCGGGAAACGTACCCCTTCCTGGTGGATCTCGGTCAGCGACCGCGACAGTGACGCAGGCACAGCGCCGCCCATGTCTGTGTTGTGGATATGGCCGCCGGTCCAGGCCACGATCTCGCCGTCGCAAAAGACAGGCTTCCACAGGTGCGTGTCCGGTGCGTGGGTCGCCACGTGCCCGGAATAGGGGTCGTTGGTAAAGGCCACGTCGCCGGGACGGTAATCGTCGATCATGTCGATGGCCCGCCCGTAGGTCAGTCCGGGATACCACGTCGCACCCAGTTCCATAGGCACGGCAAAGGTATCGCCCAGGCGGTCCATGATCATGACCGTGAAGTCCTGCGTCTCCTTGACGAAGGCGGAATGCGCCGTGCGGTGCAAGGTAAAGGCCATGTTCTCGGCCGCGGCGCGGGCGTGATTTGCCAGAACCCGAAGGGTCATCTTGTCGGTCATGGGGTCACTCCGCGAATTCAAGGTGTATATTGAGATGGCGGTCGACATGCGCCGCGGCGCCATCTGGGATCGCCAGCGTTGTGTCCTCCTGGCAGACCACGGCCGGACCGTGGAACGCCGCCCCCGGCACAAGGTCGGTCCGCATGAACAGAGGAATGTCGCGGGCGCCGTACAGATGCACCTGTACGTGCCGCGCGGGCAACGCGGGCGCCGCGCCTGTGTCAGCCTCTTCGGTCATGTCGGGCTTGGGCGTGATGCCGATGGTCGAAAGCCGCAGGTTCACAATCTCGATTGCGCCATTTCGGTCCTCGAAATCATAGATCTGGCGGTGCGCCTCATGAAACGCCCCGGCGATGCGTGCCGGATCGGTCAGCCAGTCAGGCTCCAGCGCCGTTTCGATCTCATAGCTCTGCCCGGCATAGCGCATGTCCGCCGACAGCCGCACCTCCGCCGGGCCATCGTGACCTTGCGCCGCGAGCCAGGCCTGCCCGTCGCGCCGCAGCGCTTCGAACGCGGCCCGCAGTTGAGGCACGGCGCCGGTATCAAGCCCGGTAAAGACGGTCTGCAGGAAATCGCCCCGCATGTCTGCCACGAGGCCACCCAGTGCGGACACCACCCCTGGCCGTCGTGGCGCCAGCACCCGCGCCATGCCCAGCTCACGCGCAAGAAACGCCCCCAGCATCGGCCCGCCACCGCCAAACGGCATCAGCGTGAAGTCCCGCAGGTCCACCCCGGCCCGAGAGCCCAGCTTCTCGACCTCGACGAACAGTTCCGACACCGCGATATCGAGGATGGCTTGAGCGGTTTCTTCCACGCTGCGACCCACCGGCCCGGCAAGACGCGCAACCGCCGCGCGGGCAAGGTCGCGGTCGATGTTCAGTTGGCCATAGGCCATTTCAACCTGCCCCAACCAGCCGCAGACGGCCATCGCATCGGTCACGGTAGGTGCGGTGCCGCCGCGCCCATAGCATGCAGGCCCCGGGGTCGATCCGGCGGATTCCGGCCCGACACGCAGCACGCCCTGGCTGTCGACACTGGCGATGGAGCCACCGCCGATGGCGATGGAACTGACCGAGACCGACGGGATATGCAGCGGGAAGTCGCCAATTTTCTCGTCCGAGCCGTACTGGACCTCTCCGTCCACGATCAGCGCAAAATCCGCCGACGTCCCGCCGATATCCAATGTCAGGATTCTCGATGCCCCCGCTTGCCGCGCCAGCCAAGCCGCGCCCATCACTCCCGAGGCCGTGCCCGACAGGAGCATCGAAACACAGTCGCGTCGCCCCTCGAAGGCGCTCATCAGGCCGCCGTTCGACTTGGTCAGCAACGCCTTCGCCGGCACCTCGCGCCCCGCCAGTCTTTCCTCCAGCGCCGCCAAATAACCCGATACCCGCGGGTGGACATAGCCGTTCAGGATCGCCGTGGAACTGCGCTCATATTCCCGGATGACCGGCCAGACCTCGGATGAGGTGAAAACAAAGAGGTCCGGCGCCTCGGCCTCGATCATGCCCTTCACCGCTGTTTCCTGCGCCCCGTTGCGCCAGCTGTGAAGGAACGACACCACGATCCCTTCGGCACCGACACCGCGCGCGTGTTCAACCGCCTGCCGCACGGCTTCGGAGGTCGGCGCCAGTGGTTCGCTGCCGTCAGCCCGCAGTCTTACCGGAATACCGAACACTCGGTCGCGCGGCACCAGCGGCTCTGCCCTGTGACAGAACAGCGAGTACATGTCGGGCATGGCAAGCCGCGCCAGTTCGATGACGTCCTCGAAACCCTCGTTCGTGATCAGCGCCAGCGTCGCGCCCTTGCGCTGAAGGATGGTGTTGATGCCCACCGTTGTCCCGTGCACGAACCGCGTCACGCAGGCAGGGTCGAGCCCCTCGCGCTCGGCCAGAATGTCGAGGCCAGTGAGAAGTTCGGCCCCCGGATCATCGGGCGTGGTCAGTACCTTGAGCGACGCAATGCGTCCGCTGGTCGTGTCCAGCGCGCAGAAATCCATGAAGGTGCCGCCAATATCGACGCCGACCTTCCAGTCCGCCGGGGCGCGAGTGCCATCCATCTTGCCTGGTCCTTTCCGTGATTTGCCATGACAGGACCAGATAAGCCGCACGCCGTCCAAGACTGATCGCGCGGCGGCGCATAAGGATGACTTATGGTTCGGTCAAGGGTGTCGCGTGGAGCAGCTTGCGCATCGCCTCCTCGGCGCGGGAAAGGCTCCTGTCGCGCGCCACCAGGAGCGACACGGGCAGGCTCGGCGTGTCGCTCAGCGGTCTCGGCACGACGCCGGGAAACTGTGCCCAGGGCAATAGCGCATCGACCAGCGCCACGCCCAGCCCGGCGCGCACGAACCCCGCCGCCGAGATCGAACTGTCGATTTCGATCTGCGGCGCAAAGGTCTCGCCGCGCCTGCGCATCGCCATGTCCAGCTCGTCATGCGGTCGGGTCTGGCTGCGATACGAGATGATCGTCTCGTCCTTCAGGTCGCTGTAGTCGAGCGCCTCTGCTTCCGCGAGAGCATGATCTTCGGGAAGCAGGCAGCAGAAATGCGTCGTGCCGATATGTTCGACCGTGATATCAGGCGGCAGGTCGTCATCCAGCGCAAGTGCCATCGACGCATCCCCTGTGCGCAGCAGATCCACCATCGCCGCCAGCGGCGCCACGTGAGTCCGCAGCACCACCTCGGGGTGATCCGCGCGAAACGCCCGAAGCGCCCGAGGCAGCAGCGACATTCCCGGTGGCGGCGACGCGGCGATGCGCACCAGGCCCGCCCGGCCCAGTCGCAAATCCGACGTCTTGCGCCGCAACCCTTCGAGCCCGGCAAACAGGCGCTCGGCCTCGGGGTAAATCTCGAACGCTTCGGGCGTCGGCCGCAAGCGGCCTTTTTCCCGGTCGAAAAGGTCGAAGCCCAGTTGCGCCTCGGTGTGAATAAGGATCTGGCTCAGCGCGGGCTGAGATATGTTGAGCAGTCGCGCCGCTCCTGTGACGGTTCCGGCCCGCATGACGGCGGTAAAGACTTCAAGCTGACGTGCGCGCATCATTCATATCCTATAGGTGCGACTTATAGCGTGCCACGTATCCGGTCTTTGACACAAGCGGCCTTGCAGCGTCTCATTGCGCAAATTCCTGTGTCGAAAGGACAGTGCTGCATGGATGCAATCGTTCTCGGTGGCGGTCTTATGGGAACGGCCTCGGCCTATTTCCTGACCCGTCGCGGAGTCCGCGTCACCCTGATCGAGCGCGCCCGGATCGGAGCCGGGGCGACCGTGGCCTCCTTCGGCAACATCCGGCGCAGTGGGCGTCACCTGTCGCAACTGCCCCTGGCCGCCCGCTCGCTGGCGCTCTGGAACGAGGCGGAGACACTCCTCGGTCGTGACGTGGAATTCCAGCCCACCGGGCATCTGAGACTGATTTTCGACGCCGACAGCCTGGAGGATATGCGCAGCTACGCCCAGGCGGCCCAAGCCGAGGGCCTGGTCCTCGACGAACTCGACCCGGCGGAACTGCACGCCCGGTTTCCCGGCATCGGCCCGGACGCCATCGCGGCCTCGTTCTCGCCGCGCGATGGATCCGCAAATCCCCGGTTGATCGGCCCGGCCTTCGCGGACGCGGCGGCACGGGCGGGCGCGTCGGTGATCGACGAAGCCCCGGTCTCGGACATCCGCAGGACCGGCACGGGCTTCACGGTCGAGACCGCCAAGGGCACGTTTCACGCCGCCCACCTGCTGAATTGTGCCGGCGCTTGGGGCCGCGCCATCGCCGCACGCTTTGGCGAGGACGTGCCCCTGGAAACCTGGGGCCCGCAGATGGCGGTGACCGAGCCTCTGCCGCACCGTATCGCGCCCGTGGTTGGCGTCTGGTCCCAGGCGCACGGCGCCTATCTGCGCCAGGTCGAACGCGGCAACGTCGTCTTTGGCGGCGCTGTCGACCGCGTGCGCGTTGCGGAGGAGCCGGGCTATGCAAGACCCGATCCCGCCCGCCTGCCCGCCCAGGTGGCGGCGGTCCTCAAGCTGGTTCCGGCGCTGGCGGACGTGGCCATCATACGTCAATGGTCGGGCTGTGAAGGCTACGTGGCCGACGCTCTGCCCGTCATGGGGCCCTCGGGGACGACACCGGGCCTCTTCCACGCCTTCGGGTTCTGCGGGCACGGGTTTCAGCTGGGTCCAGGCGTCGGCTCGGCCATGGCAGAACTGATCGCGGCGGGGCAGTGCGAGACACCGCTGGAAGATTTCTCCATCACTCGATTCGCGGCATGAGATCAGAAGTCGGCAACCTTGCCCCACTGCCCTTTGCCGAAACGGGCAAGACGATATTGCCGGGTCTCGGTGATCGGCGTGCGCCCAAGAACCAGGTCCGCCACCAGGTGCCCGACGCCTGGCCCGATACCAAAGCCATGCCCGGACAAGCCCGCGGCCAGCACCAGCCCGGGCGTGCCGATATCGGCGTCGATCACCGGCACGCCGTCCGGCGTGCTGTCGATATAACCCGCCCATTGCGCCTGCACCGGCAGCCCGGCCAACCCGGGCAACAGCGCACGCGCGCGCTTCAGCGTCAGGTCGATCAGCGCCTTGCTGGGTCTTGGATCCAGAATGCGGGTGTGCTCCATCGGCGTCTCGCGGTCGAACGCCCAGGCCTTGCGCGTCTCGAAACCGGCGCGCCACGCCTGTGCGCCACCGGGGCGCAGAACCCGCCATCGCCTGGCGAACATGGGCAGGAAATGTCGCGCCCCGGCTATGGCCCCCGGCGTCGGATCGAGATTGGCCAGCCCCGAGACCGCCAGCGTATAGGCGCCGTCCCGGCGCCGCGTGGCGGACACCTTGGCAGTGTGCAGCGCATCCGGAATGTCCGTCGCGCCGGGCGCCACCGACAGGATCGAGCTGCGCGCCGAGGCCTGCGGGAACCCTATGCCGTGGCAGTACATGAAGCTGCCGGCCCAGGCCCCGCCGGCCATCACCGCCACCCGGGTGCGGATCGTCCCGCGCTCTGTGATCACCCCAGAGACCGCGCCGCCTTCGGTTTCCAGCCCGCGTGCCGCGCATCCCTGCACGACAGTGCCGCCGTGCTGGATGATCCCCGTCGCAATCAGCGGTGCCGCGCGCGACGGGTCCGCAACCCCGTCACTGGGCGACCAGACACCGCCCTGCCAGCCCTTGCCGGTGGCCGAGCCGCGCTGCGTTGCCTCGTCCGCGTTCAACATCCGCGTGTCCACACCCTCACCACGGGCGAACCGGCCCCAACGCGCCCAGCCGTCCAGTTCGGCGGCGTCGTTGGACAGGTACAACAGCCCGCAGCGACGAAACCCCAGGTCCGCGCCGATATCCGTGCTCATCTCCTCCCAGAGGTTCAGGCTCCGGGTCGACAGAGGCAACTCGCGCGCATCGCGGTTCTGCTGGCGGCACCAGCCCCAGTTTCGGCTGGATTGTTCGGCGCCGATCCGGCCTTTCTCCAGCAGGACGACGCTTTGTCCCGCGCGGGCCAGCCAGTACGCGGCGCTGACGCCGACGATCCCGCCGCCGATGACCACGCAATCGGCGTGCTTCGGAATTTCGCTGTGCGTTTCGATTTCAAGCAAAGGTGCAGGCATGATTATTCCATGTGTTTCTCGAAACCTAGCTGTAGAGTTTCGGTGCTTTGTGCCGCATATGGGAATTTGACCGGCAGATCGTTGCGTATTTGCCGGGGCTCGTGGGCGGGCAAACCACGGCATGGCGTGGGGCGCCGTTTCATGCAAGGACAGGACTGATGAGCAATTCGCAAAAGCTGGACCGCATCGACGTCAGGATACTGGCCGAGTTGCAGCGCAACGGCCGGATCACGAATGTCGAACTGGCCGATCTCGTCCACTTGTCGCCCTCGCCCTGCCTGACCCGCGTGAAGAAGTTGCAGAAATCTGGCTACATCACCGGCTATTCGGCGCTGATCAACGTGGCCAAGCTGGGCGAGACGCTGACCGTCTTCACCGAATTCACGCTGAAGAACCATCGTCAGATAGATTTCGCCCGCTTTCAGGAGGCCCTTGAAAAGATCGACAACTGTGTCGAATGTCACCTGATTTCGGGCGGTTACGACTATCTGGCAAAGTTCGTCACGTCCGGTATCAGCGACTATCAGGAAATCATCGAGGACCTCATCGACCGCAGCGAGGTCATCGACCGCTATTTCAGCTTCGTCGTGATGAAGACCCCGTTCGTCAAGCGGCAACTGCCACTGACCCGGCTCTTTGCCGACACCCAGTGACACGCCGCGCTCGCGCTATCGGTCCGAGAATGCCGCCAACAGTTCCGGATCCTGCTCGAGGCCGGAAAGCCAGCCAGTATCCAGTTGCGGCACTGAAGAAACCAGCAGACGCGAATACGCATGTTTGGCTTCCTCGGACATGCGCGCGGCCGGCAGAGCCTCGACGACCTCGCCCTTGTACATGACCAGAACGTCGTCGCAGATCGCCTCGACCGTCGACAGGTCGTGGCTGATGAACATGTAGCTGAGGCCCAGCTCCTGCTGCAGTTCCTTCAGCAGCTCCAGAATCGCGGCGGCCACGACGGTATCCAGCGCCGAGGTGATCTCGTCACACAGGATCAATTCCGGCTCGGCCGCCAGCGCACGCGCGAGGTTCACACGCTGTTTCTGCCCGCCCGACAGTTCCGACGGCAGGCGGTGCCGCAGAGCCGGTGGCAAGTGGACCATGTTCAAGAGTTCGATCACGCGCTTCTCGCAGGCCTCTCCGCGCAAACCCTTGTAGAACTTCAGGGGCCGCGCGATGATCGCACCCACCGAATGCGCCGGGTTCAGCGCCGTATCGGCCAACTGAAAGACGATCTGAGCACGGCGCAATTCCTGCTTGCTGCGCTTGGCCAGCGACGGATCCAGTACCTTTCCATCCAGCAGCACCTCGCCGCGATAGGCCGGCAGAATTCCGGCGACGGCCCGCGCCAGTGTCGACTTGCCAGAGCCCGATTCGCCGATCACACCCAGATTCCGACCGCGATACAGCTCGAAATTCACATCTTTCATCACCTTGGCAAGAGGCTCACCATCCTTCATCGGGCCGTAGCCCGCGCACAGGTTCCGAACCTCCAGGATCGGCGTCTCCTTCTCGGGTTCGACCTGGGCGACGGCCTCGTGCGGCACCGGGTCGAAAGCCGCGAGCAATTCCTTGGTGTAGGGATGTTTCGGCGCGTTCAGGATCTGCTCGGTCGTGCCCTGCTCCTGGATCTCGCCGTTCTTCAGCACCACGATCCGGTCCGCGATCTGCGCCACGACGGCCAGATCGTGGCTCACATAGACACCGGCCATCCCCCCGTCTTCCATCACTCGCTTGAACGCGCGCAAGACCTCGATCTGCGTGGTGACATCCAGCGCCGTCGTAGGTTCGTCGAAGATCACGAGTTGCGGATCACCGATCAAGGCCATGGCCGCCGACAGGCGCTGAAGCTGCCCGCCCGACACCTGGTGCGGATACCTATCCCCGATCGTGTCGGGATCGGGCAGCGCAAGCGCTCGAAAGAGCGACCGCGCACGTTCGCGCGCCTTGTCCAGCGGCATCAGGTCGTGAATGCGCGTGGCTTCGACCACCTGGTCCATGATTCTTTTCGAGGGGTTGAACGCCGCCGCCGCCGATTGCGGAACGTACGAGACGTCCGAGCCACGCAGCCGCGCCCGTTTACGTTCGCTCATGCCGGTGATGTCATGCTCGCCCACCCGGATCGTGCCGCCCTTGATGTCGCAGCCCCGGCGCGTATGGCCCATTAGCGACAGTGCGATCGTCGTCTTTCCCGACCCGGATTCGCCGATCAGCGCCAGCATCTCGCCCGGCGCAATGTCGAAATCCACGCCGCGAATGATCTCGACTTTGCGGCCCGAGTCGGTCACCGCGCCGATGTGCAGGTCGCGGACGGAAACAAGTGGTGTATCTGTCATCAGTCTGCCCTGTCTCTGATCTTGGTGGGAAGGTTGTCGATGAACATGTTCACCGAGATGGTCAGCGACGCGATGGCGATGCAGGGAAAGATCACCGCCGGCGCCCCAAGGCTCAGCCCTTCGATATTCTCGCGCACCAGTGCGCCCCAGTCCGCATAGGGCGGCTGCACGCCGAGCCCCAGGAACGACAGTCCCGACAGGACCAGAACGATAAAGACGAACCGCAAGCCCAGGTCCGCAAGCACGGGCCCCAGGATGTTGGGAAAGATCTCGCGCGCGATCATGTAGGGCGGGCCCTCACCCCTCGCGCGCGCCACGGTGACGAAATCCATCGTGTTGATATTGACCGCCAACGCCCGTGCGAACCGGTACGAGCCGGGCATGTAGATAGCCGCCAGCGTCAGGATCAGAACCGGGATCGAGGAGCCCACGGCAGCCACGACAACAAGGCCGAAGAGCAGCGAGGGGATGCCGTTGAAGGCATCCAGCAGCCGCGACAGCAGCGTGTCGAACCAACCACCGATGACCGCCGCGATCATCCCCAGGATGACCCCGATCGAACAGGCCAGCGTCACCGCCGCCAGGGCAATCCCCACCGTGTAGCGTGCGCCCATCAGGACCCGCGAGAAGATGTCCCGGCCCAGGTAATCCGTGCCCATCCAATGCGCCGCGCTGACGCCGCTGAAATAGTCCCAGTCGACAATCTCGCCCACGGGATAAGGGGTGATCCAGTTGCCGACCAGCGCGACGATCGCCCAGAACAGTATGATCGCGGCGCCGATCCTGCCGACCCAGCCAAAGCTGTAGCCCATGTTTCCGGGTGTCGGCAGGCGGAATTTGCGGGAAGAGCCGTTGGTTGTCGTCATCACTGGCGTAGCCTTGGGTTCGAGAGGATTGCGACCATGTCCGCCAGCGTGATCAGCGTCAGGTAGCTGACGCAGAAGACCATCGCGCAGGACTGGATCAGTGGCAGGTCCCGGGTCGAGACGGCATCCACCATCAGCTTGGCGACCCCGGGATAGTTGAAGACGGTCTCGACGATGATCACCCCGCCCACGAGATACGAAAGCGACAGCGCCACCGCGTTGGCAATGGGTCCTAGGGCATTTGGCAGGGCGTGAACCAGGACCATGCGCTGGCGCGACGCGCCTTTCAGCAGCGCCATCTCGACATAGGGCGTCTCGATCGTCTCGATCACGGCGGCGCGGGTCATGCGGATCATCTGCGCCGACACGACGAAGCTCAGGGTGATGACCGGCATCGCATAGGCCCGCAACATCGCGCCGATGCTGTCCACGTTGACGCCATAGCTCAGTGCCGGCAGCCAATCGAGCCAGACGGCAAAGACCAGAACGGCCAACGTTGCGACCATGAACTCCGGCACCGAGATGACCGAGATAGTCGCCACCGACACGGCCCGGTCAAGCCACGAGCCGCGGTACATCGCGGCGACGATCCCCAGGGTCAGCGCCACCGGCACGCAGATCGCGGTCACGATCCCGGCCAGCCGCAACGAATTCTGCAAGCGTCCGCCCAGCAACTCGGCCACATCGATGCCATTGACGTAAGAACGCCCCATGTCGCCCGTGGCAAGGCCCGCCAACCACCCCAGGAAGCGCTGCAATGCAGGTTCATTCAGGCCCATCGCATCGCGCAGGCCGGCCACGGCCTCGGGGGTCGCCGCCTGCCCCAGCAGGATCTGCGCCACGTCACCCGGCAGCATTTCGGTCGCGAAGAACACCGCGAAGGACACGATGATCAGCGTCAGGAACGCGATACCCAGCCGTTTGCCGACAAGGATCCATGTTGTGGTCGAGCGGAGCATGAGGCGCCTCGCGTGTCAGGAATGAAAGTGGCCCGCGCATGATACCACGCGCGGGCGTTTGGTTCAGCCGGGGCCTCAGGCGTCCAGCCAGACGTACTCTGCAAAGGCATAACCCATCTGCCCGCCAAGCGGGTTCGGACGCATGCCCTTCACTTCCTTGGCCATGCCGTCGACGTTCGAGATGTAGGTCGGGATGATCGTGCCGGCCTCGTTGGCGACCATCTCCTGCATCTCCCAGTACATGTCGGTCCGCTTGGTCTCGTCCAGCATTCCGCGCGCCTCGACCAGCATGCTGTCGAACTTCTCGGACTTGTACTGGCTTTCGTTCCAGGGCGCCTCGGAATGATACAGAAGCGAGAACAGGATGTCCGGCGTCGGCCGCGGGTTGATGTTGCCAAAATGGACAGGCGACTTCAGCCAGTAGTTGGACCAGTAGCCATCCGACGGCACCCTCTGCACATCAAAGGTCATGCCGATTTCGGCACCGGCCTGTTGCACCACGGTCGCCATGTCGATCGACGCGTTGGCGGCGTCCGACGCGATGATCGGGATCGTTTGGCCCATCAGACCGGCCTTCTCGAACAATGCCTTGGCCTTCTCGGGATCATAGGCCTTCGGCGCCAATTCGCTGTTGTGATAGCGGTTCGCGGGCGAAACCGGCTGGTCATTGCCGATCTCGGCCAAGTCCCGCAGGACCGATTTCTGGATCTGCTCACGGCGCACAAGGTGCTTCATGCCCTCGATGAACCCGGCCTTCGCACCCGGCTCCAGGTCCAGGCGGATATTCAGGTTGGTATAGTTGCCGGAGGTGCTGATCATCGTCTCGACGTTCGGCTGGCCTTCCATCATCCGCAGCGACCGCGCGTTGACCGCCGCGGCCAGGTGGATGTCCCCGGACAAGAGCGCGTTGACGCGGGCATTGTTGTCGGGAATCGCGAAGTATTCGAAGCTGTCCAGGTAGGGCCCGCTTTCTTTGAAGTAATCCGGGTTCTTCACCAGGATCGACCGGACGCCCGGCTCGAACTCCTCCACCTTGAATGCGCCGGTGCCGTTGCCCTTGGCGAAATCCGTGGTGCCATCGGCCACGATCATGAAGTGGTGCAGCGACAGGATGGTGGGCAGGTCGGCGTTGGGTTCCGACAGAACGATCTTGACGTTCAGATCGTCCACCGCCGAAATCTCGGCCATCTGCGACGCGATCGAGTTCACCTTCGAGCCGACATCGGGATCCAGGTGCCGCTTCAGCGTGAACACCACATCGGCAGAGCTCAGCGTCTTGCCATCGTGGAAGGTGACGTTCGGTCTCAGCTTGACGTTCCAGGTCTGTGCGTCTTCGGACTCGACCGCTTCGGCCAGTTCCATCTCGACTTCGCCCGCCTCGTTAAGGAAGGTCAGGCGGTTGTAGATCGCGCAGCAGCGGGTGTAGTCGGTCGACAGCGACGCCTTTGCGGGGTCAAGCGTGTCAGCGGTCGAGGCGGACCAGCCCGCGGCCTTGAGGTGACCGCCGCTCTTGGGCGTCTCGGCCACGGCGCGGCTTGCACTCATCAGCAGGCTGCTACCGGCGCCAAGGGCGATACCGGAGCCCATGAGCATCTTCAGCAGATCGCGGCGCGAGGCACCGCGGCGAATCGCATCCTCGACCATGGCGTCGTCGCGCCCGGTCCAGTTGTTGGGTTTCTTGTGGGTCATGTCTTGTCTTCCCTGTTGCTAAGTCGGTTTCTGGTTCAGGTTTGGCCACGCCCGGCTCTGGCGGCCGGTTCGCGACTGGATGCCGGGCTCAATTCCCGGCGGCGCGGTCGGCCGCATCGGCCAGTTCCGCAAGAGATTTGAAGTGGTAATCGGGTTCGGTAACGGCCTCGGGTTTGATGGTGCCGCCGTACCCGGCCTGCCCGTGGCGACGCTCGATCCAGGCATTCGTCATGCCAAGCTGCCGCGAGATTCCGATGTCGTGATACTGGCTTTGCGCCGCGTGCAGGATCTGCTCCGGCGTACCGCCTGTCGCCTCGACATGGGCGAAAACCTTGTGAAAGAAGGCCGGGTCCGGCTTCTCCGTGCCCGTGTCATCGGTCGTGAAACCGGCCCAGAAGGGATGACCCAGCTTGGCGTCGTAGCGCTCGAAAGCCCACCGGCGGGCGTTGGTCATGGCAATCAGCCGGTAGCGTTCGCCCATCCGCGCCAGCGCCTCGGCACTGTCGGGGAAAGGGTCGGCATCCCCGACCGCCTCGACGATGCGTGTGCGCAATTCGGGTGTGTCGGGCAACCCGAACTCGGCGGCGATACGGCCATAGCACCGTGCCAAGTCATCCGGGAAAAGTTCCGCCTCGGGCTCGCTGCGCAGTGCGCCGTAGAATGACAGCACCTTCTCCAGATCGAGGTCGACACCCGCCTCCACCGCGACGCCGTCAATCGCCCCGGTGATCGCGGCTTCGAAATCGATCAGCGTTCCGACCACGTCGAAACTCACGTAGCTGAAGGTGGTCAAGGGTTTTGTCGCTGTCATCTGTGCCATATGAACCTTTTCTTTGCCTGCCACCGCGTTACCTGCGTAGAAGGCGCCTTTCCTTCATTGATACTGGCCGCGTCAGCAGGCGGTGTGGGATCGAAAGTTGCTTGCGAAGCGGCAGATTCTTTCGTTTTGCCCGGTTGCGCGGTGCGAAATGCCGGGGCATTTCCTTGCGTCAGTACCCCTTTTTTCCGTGTACGAGACCCGGCAGATCATCGCCCGTCCGGCTGGCGCGAATGACAGCCAGGGCGTGACGCGCCCCTTCTTCCGAATCCGTCTGCCCGCCGATATGCGGCGTGACGATGACCCGCGGATCCTGCCAGGCCCAATGGTCCTTCGGCAGGGGCTCGGGCTCTGTCACGTCCAGCATCGCGGACTTGAGGTGTCCGTCGTCCAGCGCAGCACGCATCGCCTCCATGTCCAGCTGCGCGCCGCGTCCCGCATGAACCAGCGCAGCCCCCCGGGGCAGCATTGCGAAAACGCGTGAGGACAACAGCCCTCGCGTCTCATCGGTCAACGGCAGCAGGCAGATCAACAGGTCGGTCCGCGCCAGGAATGGCTCCAGATCATCCGGCCCGTAAACATCGACGCCGGCGACGGGCGCGCCCGACCGGCTCCAGCCCGCAACATCGAAACCCAGCGCCCCCGCGACCTCCGCGACCGCGCGTCCGATCCGGCCCAGGCCCATGATCCCCACCCGGCCGGCACTGGCCCGTTGCGGCGGATGGGCGCGCCATTCGCCCTCGGAGGCCTGCGCAAGATAGCGCGGCATGTCGCGGTACAGCATCAGGGTGGCCATCAGGACCCAGTCGCGAACCATCTCGTCGACGCTGGGCGCCAGCGTGCGCACAAGGGCGACGCCTTGCGGCATGGGCGGCATCTGGTCGACCCCGGCACCGACACTGATCACGGTCTTCAGGTTGGGATAGCGCCCCAGGTCATCGGACGGGTTCCAGCAGGCCAGGTGAGAGACCGCCTTCGGATCGTCCACCGCGTCCTCGCCGAATACCATCGGCTCCCCGGCCTCATCGAAGATCTGGCGCCAGACCCGCCCCCGTTCGGATGGTCCGATCAACAGCAAGGTCATGCGCGCATCACCTCGCGGATCTCGGGATCTTCCAACGTCAGGTCCAGCACCCGGCGCGTGCGCTCGATGATCTGATCGATCTCTCCATCGGTGCAACACAGCGGCGGGGCAAAACCCAGTATGCCCTGGGCAAAAGCCCGTACGATCAAGCCGTTATCGTAGGCGCGGTCGAACAGCCGCGTACCGCCCTCCAGCGCAGCTGCGGGCAGCGGTGTCTTTTTGTCCTTGTCCGTGACAAGCTCCACCGCCGCCAGCATTCCGCGTCCCCGCACATCCCCCACCAGCGGGTGGTCCGAAAGCCCGGCCAGCCCGGCCTGCAGTCGTGCGCCTTGCCGGCGGCCGTTTTCCAGAAGCCCGCCTTCGTAGAGTCTCAGGACCTCCAGGCCCACCGCCGCGGAGACCGGGTGCCCCGAATAGGTAAACCCGTGCCCGATCAGCTTCTGGCCCGCGCCTTCGGCGATCGTCTGGTAGACGTGGTCGCGCATGAACACGGCGCCCATGGGGGCGTAACCCGAGGTCAGTCCCTTGGCGACCGTCATCAGGTCGGGCACGATCCCTTCCTCTTCGCTGGCGAACAGTGGCCCGGTCCGGCCGAACCCGGTGATCACCTCGTCGGCCACGAACAGGATGCCAAGCTCGGTGCACACCTCGCGCATTGCCTTGATCCATCCCTTGGGCGGGACCAGGACCCCGCCCGATCCCTGGATAGGCTCGACGAAAAACGCGGCGACGCGCTCGGGGCCAAGTTCCTCGGCCTTGGCACGCAGGGCCGCGGTCGAGGCGGCGATGATCCCGGCCTCGTCCGATCCAACCGGATTGCGATAGGCATAATGCGACGGGATCTTGTGCTGCCAGTCATAGGGCACACCGAACCCCTCATGGAAAACCGGCAGCGCCGTCAGACCCGCGCCCGCCGAGGTCGAACCGTGAAACCCCTGCGCGACCGAGATGAACTGATCCCGCTCGGGCTTGCCTTGCGCATGCCAGTAGTAGCGGATGAACCGCACAGCACTGTCCACCGCATCCGACCCGCCCAGGCTGAAATAGACGTGGTCCAGATCGCCCGGCGCCCGCTCGGCCAGTTCCGCCGCCAGCCGGATCGGTGCCTCCGCGCCCAGATTGAAATACCCGGTGGCATAGGGCAGTTCCCGCATCTGCGCCGCGGCGGCCTCGACAACGCTTTCCTGGCCGTAGCCTGCATTGACACACCACAGTCCAGCGAACCCGTCGATCAGTTCATGCCCCTCGTTATCGGTCACCCGCGCCCCTTGCGCGGACCGCATGACGCGCACGCCGCGCGCCTCATGCCCGCGAAAAGAGGAAAGCGGGTGCACCAGGTGCCGGCGGTCAAGTTCAACAAGCGAATTTGCGAGCATGTTTATCTCCGATTATCCAAGGGCTTGGGATACAAGCGCATAAGTCGTGTAGTCTGAGGGCGTTGCGGGCGCGGGCGTGCGAACCATCGCGGTTCCTCCGCCTACATGTTCCAGCCCCAGCGCGGTGACGAATTCCGAAAGTCCAGCCGCCTCGGGCAGGTCGATACGCAGGAAGCGGCCCTCTGTCCGGCTTGCCGCTTCGGCGATCAGGGCCCGCGCCACGGCCGCGTCCTTCGCCACCACCGGCCCGACCACGTGCCCGCGTCCGAATTCCCGCAACAGCGCAAAGCCTTCCTCCGCCAGAAGCACCTGACCCTGCGCCGCAATCCGCTCCAGCAGAGCCTGCCGTTCCAGCCCGCACGCTCCCCGGTCCAATTCCGCAAGGCGGCCGATGTCGGACAGGCTGCCGTCGCGCACGACAAGCTGCGGTGCGGCGGCTCGGGCGATGCCCTGATGCTGCAAGATCTGGTGCGTCGCCGTGAATCCCAGCTTCTCGTAGAGGGGCAGTCCCTCGCGCGTCGCCACCAGACGCATCTCGTCGCCTGCGCCCAGCGCCATCGCGGCCTCCATCAGGCGCCGGCCAAGGCCACGCCCGCGCATCGCCTCGTCGACGATGATCATGTTGATCAACGCGACGGAACCGAAGCGGCTGCAACAGGCGGTTCCCGTCACCCTGTCGCCCTCGGTCGCGACAACCCCCTCCGAAACGGCCAGGGCAAGGTCCCAGTCCTCTTTCCGGTGCGGCCAGCCAACCTGGCGAGACAGCGCCAACGCGCCGTCCACATGTTCTGGCCCAAGCGGCCGGATTTCCAGTTTCTCTGCGGGCTGCGTCTGCACGGGTGCCTCGGACATGAACTCACTCTTGCTGATTTTTCTGGATGCTAGGCCGCACGGATCGGCATGTTTCGCCTGATGCGAAATGCGTCCGGCAGTTTTCTGTCGCACCCGGTGTCTCGCGCCGCAGGAAATGCCGCCCTAGGCGGCACAGCGTTGGCCCAGACCCAGAATCATCGCATGGCAGGCGTGCAACTCGGACCGTGTCAGGTATTCCTCGGGCCGGTGCGCCCGCTCGATGTCGCCAGGTCCGCAGATGATCGCGGGCATGCCAGCCTGCTGGAAAAGTCCCGCCTCGGTCCCGAAACTGACGGCGCGGACGAAAGAATTGCCCGACAACTCCGCCACCAGCGAGGCCAGCGGATCGCCCGCGTCCAGCGCCAATGGCGGGTAGCTCGACAGCCACTCGGTGCCGACACCCGCCTTCTCCGCCGCATCAATCACCGGCGCCAGCAGCGACCGGGGCTCGACACCGGCGATGGCGCGTGCCTCGATCTCCGCCTCCGCCCGCTCGGGAATGATGTTGAGCGCTTGGCCACCCGCCACCGTGCCGATCTGCAGGCTGGACCACGGCGGCGCAAAGCGGTCGTCCCGCGGACCCTCGGCCTCCAGCGCTTGCGCCTGCGCCCGGGCCGCGAGCAGCACCGGCAATAACGCATGGATCGCGTTCGCCCCAAGGTCGGGCCGCGAGCTGTGACCGGCCACGCCCGTCGCACGCAGGCGCAGCGCGGCCTTGCCCTTGTGCGCCAGCACCGGCACGAGCCCCGTGGGTTCGCCCACGATGCAGCCCAGCGGCGGCGCACATAACTCCGGCATCGCCGCGATCATGTGCGGCACGCCCTTGCACCCCGCCTCCTCGTCATAGGACAGCGCGATGTGGATCGGAACGGCGGGCCTCATCTCGGCCAACCCGGGCGCCGCCGCCAGGACCGCGGCAACGAACCCCTTCATGTCGCACGCGCCCCGCCCGATCAGCCGGTCGTCGCGCCTGCGCAGGCGGAACGGATCGCCCTGCCATTCCGGCTCGCCCGCCGGCACCACGTCCACATGGCCCGACAGAACATAGCCTGGCCGATCCGCGTTCCCGATCGTGGCGAAAAGGTTGGCCCGGTCGCCCTCCGGCCCAACCAGGATACGGCAGGATATGCCGTGACCCACCAGCCAGTCCGCCACCGCCTCGATCAAAGACAGATTCGGGCGCCCCACGACCGTCTCGTGGCCCACAAGTTCTTCCAGCATATCTTCGGGTGCGCACGAAAATGGCATGTCGTCTCGACTCCTCTTGTTTCGGCTTGCAAGCCTGCATGGTGTATCCTGGATGGAAAGCGGCGATCAGGGGCATCGCATCGCCACGATACCACGGCACCTTTTGCCGCATCCCGCCCGATCAACGCGATATCCTGCGGCAGGCGCGGAAAACCCGGCAATCCATTCCGTCCGGATACGGCGAGGATGAAAGCATCTTGAACCCTTCGGAGACCCCCATGCCTTTCACCCCCAAGTTCATCACTTTCGACTGCCACGGCACCATGATCTTTTTCGACATGGGCCAGGCCGCGCGCGATCACTACGGCAAGGTGCTGTCGTCCGACGCGATGGAGGTCTTCATCCGCGATTTCTCCGCCTACCGCCTGGACGAAGTTCTGGGGGCCTGGAAACCTTATGCCGAGGTTGTGCACAACGCGCTTGAACGCACCTGCAAGCGCAACGGCGTGGCGTTCGACCCTGCTGTCGCCACCGAAATCTATGAACGCGTGCCCACCTGGGGGCCGCATCCCGACGTCACCGCCGGGCTCTCCAAGATCGCCGGCAAGATCCCTCTCGTTGCGCTGACCAACGCGATGAACAGCCAGATCCCGCACAACATCGCCAACCTCGGCGTGCCCATCACGCATGTCTTCACCGCCGAGGATGCGCAGGCCTACAAACCCCGGATGCAGGCCTTCGAATACATGTTCGACCAGCTGGGTTGCGGCCCCGAGGATATTCTGCACGTCTCCTCAAGTTTCCGCTACGACCTGATGACGGCGCATGATCTCGGTATCACCCACAAGGCCTGGGTCAATCGCGGCCACGAGCCCGCCAATCCGTATTACGGATATACCGAGATTCCGGACATCTCCGGATTGCCCGCGCTGGTCGGGCTTTGATGCACGCGGAGACGAACATGAAATACACGTCCTATTGGCTCGACACCGCCCCGCCCTTCGAGGGCGGCCAAGATGGCCCGGTCGAGGGACGGTTCGATGTCGCCATCATCGGTGGCGGCTTCACCGGCCTCAGCGCCGCGCTGCGACTGGCGCGCGCGGGCGTGTCGGTGGCCCTGCTCGAGGCACAGCATGTCGGCGCAGGCGGATCGGGCCGCAACGGCGGGCATCTCAACAACGGCATTGCGCATGGCTATGCCGCCGCCAAGGCACATCTGGGCGCAACACGCGCCCACGCGCTTTACAAGGCCTACGATCGCTCGATCGACATGATAGAGGATATCATTGCCGAGGAACGTATCTCCTGCGATTTCCGCCGCTCGGGCAAGCTCAAGCTCGCCTCCAAACCCGGCCATGTCGCCGGGCTGCGCGCGAACTGCGACCTGATCGCCCGCGAGGTCGACCCCGAGGCGCGCTGGCTCGAGGCGTCCGAACTGCGCGATGAAATCGGCTCTCGCGCCTTCCACGGCGCGACGCTTCAGCCGAAATCGGCGATGATGCATATGGGCCGCTACGTCACCGGCCTGGCCCGCGCCGCCTCCGGCCACGGAGCGCGGATCTGGGAAGGCGCGCCGGTGACGGCCCGGCACAGGCAGAATGGCGGCTGGCGGCTCGAAACTCCGCGCGGTCACCTCCAGGCGGAGCGTGTGATCGCCGCGACCGACGCCTACTCGGGCGTCCACGGCGCCGCACCACTCAAGCCCTTCCGCAAGCGCATCATCGCGGTCGGCTCCTTCATCGTGGCCACGCGCCCGCTCGACGACGACGAAGTCGCGGCGACCATGCCCGGCAACCGCACCTGCGTGACCTCCATGAACATCGGAAACTATTTCCGCCTGTCGCCCGACAACCGCCTGATCTTCGGCGGACGCGCGCGGTTCTCGGCCACCTCCGACCAGCGATCCGACGCCAAGTCGGGGGCCATCCTGCGCGCCGGCATGGCGCAGATCTTTCCGCAGCTTGCAAATGTGCCGATCGACTATTGCTGGGGCGGGCTTGTGGGCATGACCAAGGACAGGCTGCCCCGCGCCGGCGAGATGGACGGCATGATCTACGGGATGGGGTATTCCGGGCACGGCGCACAAATGTCGACCCTGGTGGGCGCGTCGCTCGCCGATCTCGCCATGGGCCGCGAAGACACCAACCCTCTGGCCGGACTCGACTGGCCGACCGTGCCGGGTTACTCGGGCCGTCCCTGGTTCCTGCCCTTCGTCGGCATGTGGTTTGCGCTCAAGGATCGTCTGGCCTGATGCCCGCCGCGCTCAGCCAAGCGAGTGGGCCGCCAGTCCGAACATCCGCGGGCCGTCCAGCGGTCGACGCTGCCGGCCCAGGTACATTTCGGTGACGGTGTCGTAGACCCCCATACCGATGGCCGACAGGAAAGCGCTGAACTTCTCGCTTTCCACTGGCGTGTCAAGGCGCACGAAATCGCCTTCACTGCGCTTGATCAGCGGGGCGGCCAGCATCATCGCGATGTCCTCGGTCTCGGCGACCACGGGTCCTATGACCCACCCGCGCCCGAAACGGCGGCGCAGCGCAAAACCGCAGATCGTGCCCTCCCGCTCGACGACCATGCCATCGGACAGGCGCAGCATCTCCGCCAGGATCCTGTCCCTTGCCGCCCCATACGCTTGCGTATCCAACGCCGCGATTGCGGCGGTGTCTTCCACCTCCATCGCGCGCGCGGTGACGCCAGGCACCGGATCGGGCGACTGAACCCGCCGCGTCATGCCCTGATGCTGCCGGATCGTCGTCAGCGGCACAAAGCCCGCTTCCTTGTAAAGCCGGTATCCCTGCCGCGTCGCGCTGAGCCGCAAGTCCGCCTTGGAGCATTCTTTCATCACCCTGCGCAACAGCCAACGCCCCGTTCCCATCGTCTGAAGCCGCGGCGCGGTCACCATCATGCCCAGCATCGCGAAATCCGGCTCCGCGCGAAAACACATGGCCGACCCCATGGCGCGACCGATCTCGTCGACCGCCAAGTACCCTTCGCCCAGCGAAATGAAGACATCCAGATCACGCCATCGGTGCGGCCAGAAAACCCCGACGGTCAGTTCGTGCAACAGCGCCCGGTCGGCCAGGCTGATCCGGTGCGCGGTGGCCACGAACTTGTCCACGCGAAAGCTGTCGTCCGTCGACGCGTCTCCCGCGGACAATGCGTCATTTCCGGGCTCGCCAACCTGTCTTACCATGCGTACGCATATCCCTCATCTTCCGCGGCGCAGGCACGTCGGGCCGTGCCGCGCGGGGTCGAATACCACTTCCTACACAGTATCGACCAATCGTCACGGTTTTTTCTGCGGTTTCCGGCCCGGATACCACAGCATATGCGCTTTGTTTTTTGCAAAGCTGCCCTTGAACCCCGCGCGCTCGGGATCGCACCGGCCCGGGTGACAAGACAACCGCCACCAACGAGGATAGACCGACCCATGCGCGAAGACCCATTGATGCAGCCCTTCCAGATCGGGCCGCTGACGCTCAAGAACCGCCTGCTGATCACCGGGCACGAGCCGGGTTACTCCGAGGACGGGCTGCCCAAGGAGCGCTATCGCGCCTATCATGTCGCGCGGGCCCGCGGCGGGGTGGCGCTGACGATGACGATGGGCTCCGCCGCGGTCTCGCCCGACAGCGCCCCCAGTTCAGGCGGCGTGCAGGCCTATCGCGACGAGATCGTACCGCTGATGCGCAGATTGGCCGACGAGTGCCACGATCATGGCTGCGCGGTGATGATCCAGCTCACCCATCACGGCCGGCGCACCCGCTGGGACCGGGGCGACTGGCTGCCGACGATTTCCGCCAGCCATGAGCGTGAGGTCGCGCACCGGCACGCGGCCAAGCTGGCCGAGGACTGGGACATCGCCCGCATCATCGACGATTACGCAACCGCCGCCGAACGGATGCGTGATGCAGGCCTCGACGGGCTCGAATTTCTCGCCACCGGCCACCTGCTGGATCAGTTCTGGTCGCCACGCTCCAATCACCTTGACGCGCCCTATGGCGGATCGCTCGAAAACCGCATGCGTCTCGCGATGGAGGTGCTGACCGAGACCCGCCGCCGCGTCGGCCCGGACTTCCTTCTGGGGCTGCGCTATGCCGGCGATGAAATGTGCGCCGACGGCGTCGACGCCGAAGAAGGGGTGGAAATCTCGCGTCGCCTCCGCGACAGCGGCCTCGTGGACTTCCTCAACGTGACCCGAGGCCATATCGACACCGACGCCGGACTGACCGATATGATCCCGGTTCACGGAATGCCCAGCGCGCCGCATCTCGACGCCGCGGCCAGCCTGCGCAAGGCCACCGAAATGCCCGTCTTTCATGCCGCCAAGGTGGCCGATGTCGCCACCGCGCGGCACGCCATCGCCTCCGGCATGGTGGACATGATCGGCATGACCCGCGCCCATCTGGCCGACCCCGATATCGGACGCCGGATCGCCGCCGGCGAAGAAGAGCGCATCCGCCCCTGCGTCGGGGCCAACTTCTGCCTCGACCGCCGGTTTCAGGGGGCCGCCGCGCTCTGCGCCCACAACCCCTCGACCGGGCGGGAACGCGAACAGCCCCATCGCATCGAACCCGCCGAAACGGCCCGCCGCGTGCTGGTGATCGGCGCCGGCCCCGGCGGTCTCGAAGCGGCGCGCGTCGCCGCCCTGCGGGGCCACCGGGTCGAGCTTCACGAAGCCGCCAACGACCCCGGCGGACAGGTGCGGCTGCTGGCCCAGTCGCCGCGGCGGCGCGAGATCCTGTCGCTCATCGGCTGGCGCATGGCCGAATGCGAACGGCTGGGCGTGCGGTTCCACTTCAACAGCTTCGCCGAGACCGAAACCGTCACCGAGGCCGGCGCGGACGTGGTGATCGTCGCCACCGGCGGTTTGCCCCATGAGGTACCGCTCAGCTCCGGTCAGGACCTGACCGTGTCCAGCTGGGACATCCTCTCGGGGGATGCGCAGCCGGGCCGCAACGTTCTCGTGTTCGACAATTCCGGCGACGCGGCCGGCCTTCAGGCCGCCGAGATGATCGCGGCCACCGGCGCAAGGGTCGAGATCGTCAGCCCCGAGCGCGCCCTGTCAGCCGAGGTGATGCCGATGACGCTGACGCCCTTCCTGCGCGAAATGCAGGCGCGCGATGTAACCTTCACAGTCACGTGGCGGCTGCGATCGGTCGAGCGCGCGGGCAACCGTCTCCTGGCCAGGCTGGGCAGCGATTTCAGTGCCGCGCAGTCCACGCGCGAGGTGGACCAGGTCGTGGTCAACAATGGCACCATTCCCCTGGACGACCTCTATTTCGACCTCAAACCCCTCTCCCGCAACCTGGGCGAGGTGGATAGGGACGCTCTCTTGGCCGGACGCCCCCAGACCCTCATCCGCAACACGCAATCCAGTTTTTCGCTCTTCCGGATCGGCGACGCCGTTGCCTCCCGTAATATCCATGCGGCCGTCTATGACGGTCTTCGGCTTCTGAGAACATGTTGAAACCCGCATGGTCGACGTCAGCACCGAAGGAACGAGGTGCCTCGGCACATCCGCTGGTCTCTAGCGTCTCAGCCGCAAGACTCGCACAGGCCCGTCGTCCCGAAAAAGTGAAGACCTCACTTCAGAAATCCCAGTCTTCGTCTTCTGTCGCGACGGCCTTCCCGATGACATAGCTGGACCCCGAGCCCGAGAAGAAATCGTGGTTCTCGTCCGAGTTGGGCGACAGGGCCGCCATGATCGCCGGATTTACCTTGCAGGCCTCGTCGGGAAATAGCGCCTCGAACCCGAGGTTGTGCAGCGCCTTGTTGGCGTTGTAATGCAGGAAGGCTTTCACATCCTCGGTCAGTCCCAGCGGATCGTAAAGCTGCTCGGTATAGCGCGCCTCGATCTCGTAGAGGTCAAACAGCAGACCGAAGGCAAAATCCTTGATCTCCTGCCGTTCGGCCTCGGGCAGACGCTCCAACCCGCGCTGGAACTTGTAGCCGATGTAATAGCCATGGATCGCCTCGTCACGGATGATCAGGCGGATCAGGTCGGCGGTATTGGTCAGCCGTGCCCGGCTGGACCAGTGCATCGGCAGGTAGAAGCCCGAGTAGAACAGGAAGGACTCCAGAAATACGCTGGCCACCTTCTTTCGCAGGGGCGAGGCGGTGGCGTCGTACTCGTCGAGGATCAGGCGCGACTTCGCCTGAAGGTGCTCGTTCTCGGCCGACCAGCGGAACGCCTCGTCCACCTCGGCCGTCTGGCAAAGGGTTGAAAACACGGAAGAATAGCTGCGAGCATGGACCGCTTCCATGAAGGAGATATTGCTCAGCACCGCCTCTTCATGGGGCGTGATCGCATCTTCCATCAGGCTCGGTGCGCCCACGGTGTTCTGGATCGTGTCGAGCAGCGTAAGCCCGGTGAACACCCGGATTGTCAACTGTCGCTCGTCCTCGGTCAGCTGCGACCAACTGGGGATGTCATTTGACAACGGCACCTTTTCCGGCAGCCAGAAATTGACCGTCAGGCGGTTCCAGACATCGAGGTCGATCTCGTCCTCGAGGCGGTTCCAGTTGACGGCGCGGGGTATGGCGCGGGTGGTTTTGGCGAGGTCTTTCATGGCGGTCTCCGGGCCTTTGGGGGCGGATTTTCGACGTCGGCATCACGTCTGTATCGCGTCGGTATTGCGGCGGTGCGGTTGCGGGGCGTCAGGTCAAAGAGAGCACGAGACGCAGCCCTGCACCTCGGTCCCTTCCAGGGCCATCTGGCGCAGGCGGATATAGTAGATTGTCTTGATCCCCTTCTTCCACGCGTAGATCTGCGCCCGGTTGATATCGCGGGTCGTGGCCTCGGCGGGGAAGAACAGCGTCAGCGACAGCCCCTGGTCGACATGCTGCGTGGCCGCGGCATAGGTGTCGATGATCGCCTCGGGCCCGATCTCGTAGGCGTCGCGGTAATACTCGAGATTGTCGTTGGTCATGTAGGGCGCGGGATAATAGACGCGCCCGATCTTGCCTTCCTTGCGGATCTCGATCTTCGACGTGATCGGATGGATCGAGGAGGTGGCGTAGTTGATGTAGCTGATCGAGCCGGTGGGCGGCACCGCCTGAAGGTTGCGATTGTAAAGCCCGTCCGCCATCACGGCGTCGCGCAGGTTCGCCCAGTCCTCTTGGGTGGGCACGGCAACACCGGCCTCGGCGAATAGCGTCGTCACCCGCTCGGTCTCGGGCACCCAGTCGCGGCTGACGTATTTGTCGAAAAAGGTACCGTCGGCATAATCGGAGGCCTCGAACCCCTTGAACGACCGCCCCCGCTCGCGGGCCAGCGCGTTCGATGCCCGCAACGCGTGATAGAGCACGGTGCAGAAATAGATGTTGGTGAAGTCGATCCCCTCGGGCGAGCCATAGTGGATGCGCTCGCGCGCGAGGTAGCCGTGCAGGTTCATCTGGCCCAGCCCGATGGCGTGGCTGTCCTCGTTGCCCTTGCGGATCGACGGCACGCTGTCGATGGCGCTCATTTCAGACACCGCGTTCAGCGCCCGGATCGCTGTGCCGACCGCCCCGGCGAGGTCGCCGCCGTCCATTGCGCGGGCAATGTTCATCGAGCCGAGGTTGCAGGAAATATCAGCGCCCATATGGGCATAGCTGAGGTCGTCGTTGAATTCTGATGCCTCGTTCACCTGCAGGATTTCCGAGCAGAGGTTCGACATGGCGATGCGCCCCGCGATCGGGTTGGCGCGGTTCGCCGTGTCCTCGAACATGATGTAGGGATACCCGCTTTCGAACTGGATCTCGGCGATGGTTTGAAAGAACGCGCGGGCGTTGATCTTCTTCTTGCGGATGCGCGGGTCGTCGACCATCTCGTGATATTTCTCGGTCACGGAGATGTCCGAAAACGCGCAGCCATAGACCTTTTCCACGTCATGCGGGGAAAACAGGTACATGTCCTCGTTCTTCTTGGCCAGTTCGAAGGTGATATCGGGGATCACCACGCCAAGCGACAGCGTCTTGATGCGGATCTTTTCGTCCGCATTCTCGCGCTTGGTATCGAGGAAGCGCAGGATATCGGGGTGATGCGCATTGAGATAGACCGCCCCGGCCCCCTGCCGCGCCCCGAGCTGGTTGGCGTAGGAGAAGCTGTCTTCCAGCAGCTTCATCACCGGGATAACGCCGGAGGACTGGTTCTCGATCCCCTTGATCGGGGCGCCGTGCTCTCGGATGTTGGTCAGCATCAGGGCGACGCCGCCACCGCGTTTGGACAGTTGCAATGCGGAATTGATGCCCCGCCCGATGCTTTCCATGTTGTCTTCCAGCCGCAGCAGGAAACACGACACGAACTCGCCCCGCGCCTTCTTGCCGGCATTCAGGAAGGTGGGCGTGGCGGGCTGGAACCGGCCCTCGATGATCTCGGTCATCAGTTGCAGCGCCAGCGTCTCGTCGCCGCGCGCCAGCGCCAGCGCGTTCATCACGACGCGGTCCTCGTACCGTTCCAGGTAACGCTGCCCGTCCCAGGTTTTCAGCGTGTAGGAGGTGTAATACTTGAACGCCCCCAGAAAGCTGGGGAAGCGGAACTTCTTTCCATAGGCCGCGTCCCAGATCCGGCGCTGGAAGTTCTTCGAGTACTGGTCCAGCACCTCGGGCTCGTAATAGCCTTCGTCGACAAGGTAGCCCAGCTTTTCGTCCAGCGAGTGGAAGAACACTGTGTTCTGGTTGACGTGCTGCAAAAAGAACTGCCGCGCCGCCATCCGGTCGGCCTCGAACTGGATGCGGCCCTGATCGTCGTAAAGGTTCAGCATCGCGTTCAGCGCGTGATAGTCGAGGTCGGCGGTCAGGCTGGCGTCAAGCATGTCTCTCTCCAGAATATGTCGAGCCCGGCGCGCACGCGGGCGATGTCGGTGTCGGTGCCGGCCAGTTCGAACCGATAGAGCACGGGCACGCTGCATTTGGCGGCGATCACGTCGCCGGCCATGGCGAAGGTCTTGCCGAAATTGCGATTGCCGCTGGCGATGACCCCGCGCAGCAGGGCGCGGGCGGCGGGATCATTCAGCAGGCGGATCACCTGCTTTGGGACTGCGCCCTTGCCATGCCCATCGGCATAGGTCGGGCAGATCAGAACGAAAGGCGCGGTGATCTGCGGGACAGGATCGCTCGCGACACGCGGCAGCCGCCGTGCCGGCAGGTCCAGCTTTTCGACGAAGCGCCGCGTGTTGCCGGACCCGCTCGAGAAATAGACCAGCCCCGCCATGCGCTCAGCAGAGCCGGCCGATCATGTCGGGACGGAACCCGGCCCAGTGATCGTCTCCGGCGACGACGACAGGCACCTGCCGGTAGCCCAGGTCCTGCACGTGCTCCATCGCGGCGGTGTCCTCGGTCAGGTCGACGATGTCATAGGCGAGGCCACGGGCGTCCAGCGCTCGGGTCGTTGCGGTGCACTGCACGCAGGCAGGTTTGGAATAGACGGTGATGCTCATGGTGCTCTGTCCCTTGTTTTGGTTTGCGAATGGCGGGACAGGACACGGGAACAGCAGGCCACCAGGGCCCCTGACACGCGCCCGGGCCCTCCGCCCGCGGTCGTCGTTCACTGCGCCTTGGCAGGTCTCCTGGCTCGCGGCTCTTGCGCCTTGGTCCGCCTTCCCGGTGTTGCCTCACCAGTGGTTCCGGACCTTGGCTTGCCGCTTACAGTTGCGGGGGCAGCGCCGGTGTCGCACCGGCTTCCCTTTTCACCCACAATGTCGAGTCGCGGGCACCAAAGCAACACCATATTGGGTACTGGCACACGAAACTGTCAATATATAGTTTACCTTGCTGCAGCGATTTTTGTCCCATCGTGCAGGATGTCTGATTCACTTCAGCGAGTGTCGCAATTCTCATATTGCGCCGCCCGGCCTGTGATAATCGGGGAAGTTGCAAGGTGCCGCCTGCGGGCGGAGAATTGGGAAGCCGGTGAAATCCCGGCACTGCCCCCGCAACGGTAACGGTGTTGCAACGGGCGCGGTCACGACCACTGGGGAAGAGGAGCCCCGGGAAGGTTTCGCGCCACGAGGTCCCGCACAAGGGCCGCACCGGAGTCCGGAAACCAGCCTTGCAATGACGTCAAACCGCGGGAGGCGGTGCGGGCGCTGCTTCGGGTCCGGCTCCTCGCTTGCCGCACCTGTGGACCGCGCGTGCCGACCTCCTGCCCGAATTTGCCGCGGGGCGCGGCAGGAGGCCAAGGATGAACACCCAACCGATCAGCGAATTGCTGGCGCGGCGTCGGCCGGGCCATGCGCTGGAGCAGGCATTCTATACCGATGCGGACGTGTTCCGCGCGGACATGGAAAACATCTTCTACCGCGACTGGCTCTTTGCCGTGCCGGCCTGCGAACTGCCCAAGCCGGGCAGCTTCGTGACCCACCGCGTCGGCGACTATGGCGTCGTCATCGTGCGCGGCGCCGATGGCGAGATCCGCGCCTTCCACAATTCCTGCCGCCACCGCGGCTCGGTTCTGTGCAAGGTGGCCAAGGGCAACGCGCCCAAGCTGGTCTGCCCCTATCACCAATGGACCTACGAACTGGACGGGCGGCTGCTGTGGGCGCGGGAAATGGGGCCTGACTTCGACCCCACCAAGCACGGGCTGAAGCCGGTGCATTGCCGTATCCTCAGCGGGCTGGTCTATATCTGCCTGGCCGACGATGCGCCCGATTTCGACGCCTTCGCCGAACTGGCGCAGCCCTACCTGCAGGTGCATGACCTGACGAATGCCAAGGTCGCCTTCGAGACCTCGATCGTCGAGCACGGCAACTGGAAACTGGTGTGGGAGAACAACCGCGAGTGCTATCACTGCGGCGGCAACCATCCGGGCCTCTGCCGCTCCTTCACCGACGACCCCAACGTCACCGGCATCGAGGAAGGCGTCACCCCGCCCCATCTTCAGGCGCATTTCGACCGGCTGGAGGCACAGGGCGTCCCGTCGCAGTTCCGCATGTCGGACGACATGCAATACCGCCTCGCGCGGATGCCGCTGCTGCCCGGCGCCAAGAGCTTTACCATGGACCTCAAGCCCGCCGTGTCGAAATGGCTGGGCCGGGTCAGCGATGACACGGCGGGCACGCTGCTGAAATACCATTACCCCACGACCTGGAACCATTTCCTGCCGGATCACTCCATCGTCTTCCGCGTCACGCCCCTGACGCCGATGACGACCGAGGTCACCACCAAGTGGCTGGTGCACAAAGACGCGGTCGAGGGCGTGGATTACGACGTCACGCGCCTGTCCGAGGTCTGGGTCGCCACCAATGACGAGGACCGCCGCGTGGTCGAGGACAACCAGCTTGGCATCCTGTCCCCGGCCTACGAACCCGGCCCCTATTCCCCGATCCACGAAACGGGCGTGATCGGCTTCGTCGAGTGGTACTGCAACACGATGCGCCAGCGGCTGGACCCTGTCGCGATGGCGGCGGAGTGATCCGATGAACGATCTGTCCCACGTTCCCGCCCGTGCGATCTGGTCGGATGACGAGATGCTGGAATGCGTCTCGGTCATTCCCGAGCGACCGAACACCGCGACCTTTACCTTTCGCGCGCCGTCGGGGGCACTGTTCGACTATCGCCCGGGCCAGTTCCTGACGCTGGAAATCCCCGCGCCGGGCGGCACCGTGCACCGGACCTACACGATATCGTCCTCGCCGTCGCGGCCGCGGTCGGTCTCGGTCACGGTCAAGGCGCAGGCCGACAGCGTGGGCACGCGCTGGATGCTCGACAACCTCGTGCCCGGCGTTCGGATCAGAGCCTTGGGGCCTTCGGGCCTCTTCACCCATCTCGATCACCCCGCCGAGAAATACCTGTTCATCTCGGCCGGCTCCGGCATCACGCCGATGATGTCGATGACGACATGGATGTTCGACCTGGGAACCGAACCCGACATTGTCTTCATCAACTGCGCCCGGCGCCCCGGCGAGATCATCTTTCGCGAACGGCTGGAACACATGTCCAGCCGCGTGCCGGGCATCGACCTGCACTGGGTGGTCGAAACCCCTGACCGCTATGCGCCCTGGACCGGCTATCGCGGCACGTTCAACCAGTTGATGCTGGGGCTGATGGCGCAGGATTACCTCGAACGCGAAGTCTTCTGCTGCGGCCCCGAGCCCTTCATGCAGGCGGTGCGCGAGGCGCTTCAAGGTCTCGGCTTCGACATGGCGCATTACCACCAGGAAAGCTTCCACGCACCGGCGGCGACCGAGGCCGAGATCCCCGAGATCGACGATGTCGTCCCCGACCAGGCCGCACAGGCCGAGGTCGAGTTCGCCCTCTCCGGCGTCAGCGCGAATGTCTCGGAGACAGACACCATCCTGTCGGCGGCGCGGGCCAACGGGCTGAACATCCCGTCGGGCTGCACCTTCGGCGTGTGCGGCACCTGCAAGGTCCGCAAAAGCGCGGGCGAGGTGCACATGGTGCATAACGGTGGCATCTCGGAGGACGATATCGCCGAGGGTTATATTCTCGCCTGCTGTTCGCACCCCATCGGCAAGGTGTCGGTGGACGTGTGAACGCAATGATGAACCGGCAGCTGCCTCGGGCAGCGGCCACCTCCTGCCGGCGGCGGCCTTGAACTTCCGCCGGTTCTGGCGACACCAAGGCCCGCTCGCTGACATCCTTTCCGACGAAACAACGCCAGTCTGTTCCCAACGCGCTGACGGGTGACGCCAATTCCAGGCGCTCTCCCGGCAGCACGTTCGAGAAACACTTCAGCAGGACGTCCCATCGAAGTCCTGTTCGCCCCAAGGATATTTCCGGGCCGTCACCACACCTCGCAAGGTCCGGACCAATGTAAAAACCCGGGTCCGAACCGCATACTGCTTTGACACAGCTGCCAGCCCGTCCCGGGAGCTTTGGTACTAAAAAATGATGCTTCCTATTTACAACTTCGGCCAGCTAGTATCCTGCCAACCCGAGAGAACAGTTCTCACAGACCACTCACTGTCTTGCCCCCGGTTTGCCCAGACGGCCTTGACCGCCCTAGCCTGAATCGCAGTTGGCTAATACCCAAGGCTGCTACCAGAAATCCCGGAGGTAAGCTCTGTCCCCCTGTTAAGCATTATTAACCAAAGCCAAGCGCCCGACTGTGAACGGGATCACATGTTTTCGATTTTGTCGTCACCGGCCGGGTTTGAAACAATTTTGTTGCGCAAACCGACACCACAGCGGTCGCGAAGATCTCCCGGCCTGTGCATGGGGTCAAACAGCTCGCAAGGATTCAACGACCGGGCGTGTTCTTGACGATATCCGCAGGTGACATGATCTGAATGACGCCTTTGCGCATCGAGATCTTTCCCTGGTCCTGCAAAAGCTTCAACTGCTTGTTGATCGCCTCTCGCGTGACGCCCAGCATCTCGGCCAACGCGCTTTGGGAAAACTTCCGGCCCAGGTCCAACACCTCGTCGTCGAGCGTGCCGTGTTTCAACCCCAGCTCCGCAAGCTTCTGAAGCAGCCGTTGCGACAGGTTGTCGAATGCGAATTTCTGAAGCGTCTCGTTCGACTCCCGAAGCCGCTGCGACAGAAACCCGATCAGGTGCGCCGCAAGCGCCGGTTCTTCGGCCAGCAGCGCGACCATGGTGCCCGTCTCAAGGTGAAGCAGGCTGGAATCCTCCATCGCGGTCACCGTGGCCGACCGGGGATCGGGGCTGACCAGGGTCATCTCGCCCAGGGGCGCCCCCCGTTCCGGCACCGCGAGGGTCAGGACGTCACCGTCCGTATTGACAATGCTGACCCGGACCATCCCGGTGCAGTGCACGTAAAGGCCGTCCGAGGGATCGCCTTGGTGAAACAGGACTTTTCCACGCGGAAGGAACACACCCTGTGCCCGCGCCGCAATGCGCTCGACCACGTCTTTCCCGAGGTTCGAGAACAGCGGGCAGGCACACAGGTACTTCTGTTTCTGCTTGTCCGCGATCTTCATTGGATGCTCCGCAAACACGTGCCTGTTCCGACCGGCAAAGCCAACTACAGCAGACCGATCGCAAGTATCGCCACATAGGTCAGCTGATGTGCGGCCTGATCCAGCCCGACCAGCCTCCAGAACCCGGCCTCGCCAAGATCAGCATTTGCTTTCTGAAGGTTGGCCTTTTTCCAGTCGATCACGTGATGCACGAAAACCTCGGCCAATGCCAGCCCGACGATCAGACCGGGCCCGCCCAGACCCGCAAGCGCCATGACCGGCACGCTCAGCAGACCGTGAAGCCCTGCATGCGCTAACCCGGCCGGGTGCAGGAACTCCCCCTTGTGCGCAAGCATGTCACCCGTCTGCCATCGGAAGTCCGCGAGATAATGTTTGACCTGTATCAGGACCAGAAAGATCAGGATCCCGCTCTCGGTCACTCTGCCGCTGCCTTCTGTCGTGTCAGGGCCTTGTTGGCGGCAACCAGCTTGCTGCGGGTGTCAAGGTTCATCCCGCTTTCCAGCCCGCGCCGGAATTCGACATCCGTCGCCGCCAGCTCCGCCAGGGCCTCGGACGATATCATGAAGATGCGGCTTGGCTCTGCCGTGCGCACGGTCGCGGATGCGGGCCCCTTCTGCATGACGTTCAATTCGCCGACCAGCCCGGAAACAACCCTGCCGATCCGCTCCGACGACGAGAATACGTCGGCCGAGCCGCGGGCCAGGAAGGTCAGATGCGTGACCGGCTCGTGTTCCTGCGTGATCCTGATGCCCGGTTCGGCATCGAGCCAGATACCATGGTCAAGAAACCTGCGCGCCGTTGTCTTGGAGAACTCCGGAAAGATCTTGTCGACAAAAGCGCTTTCCTCCTCGTTCAATCGGGCCATGCGATCCAGCAGCAACATGCGGACAAGCCCGACGACGCTGATCAGGATCCAGAGGATCGGAACAATCGCCAAGGACAAACTGAACGCGACCGTCAAACCGACAAGAACGAAGGACGCCGCGAGGAAATTCAGGATCACGTAAGCATAGCCGTTCCCGCGGATCACCCCGGTCTGCAGCAAGGCATACGCCCCGAGATACAGCGCGACACCAAGATATCCGATCCAGTGATAAACGTCTTCGGGAATACCGTTCAGCATCCGTTGGCTCCGTTCGGTGGGCTCCGGCCTTCGTCGGTTATACCACTTTTTCGAAATCTGGAGAATGATGCGGGCAAGACATCGTTCGTCATCGGCCACATTGACCGGCGACGGGCGATGGATCACTCTTGCAAGCGGAGATGTGTCATCGCCGCATTTGATTACCGATTTCCGTCGAAGCCGCTGAAAGCAAAGTCATTCGCATGTCGTCCAGGAAAGAATACCTGCTTGATACGCATCGCCTGTGCGATCCCGCCGAAACGCTGGAGCGCGTCCGGCCGCATCTGTCCCGCATGGGCATCACCCGCATCGCCAACCTGACGGGCCTCGACCGTATCGGCTTGCCGACGGTCATGGTGACGCGGCCGAATTCCCGCTCGGTCGCGGTGTCGCTGGGCAAAGGGCTGTCGCTGGAGGCGGCGCGGGTTTCGGGCGTCATGGAGGCTGTCGAGACCTGGCACGCTGAAAGGGTCGTACGACCGATCCGCCGCGAGTCCTTTGCCGGGTTGCAGGCCGAGGTGGCGGTCGCGGACGTCATGCGCCTGCCGGACGTCACCGGCGCCAGGTTCGACCCGCATCGCCGGATCCTGTGGGTCGAAGGGCGGGATCTGGGTCAGGATTCCGCCTGCTGGGTGCCGCTGGAGATGGTCGACACCGACTATACCGGGCCACCCGATGGCGGGCACGGAACGTTCCCGCGTACCACGAACGGCCTTGCCTCCGGCAACGACACGACCGAGGCGACCTGTCACGCGATCTGCGAACTGATCGAGCGGGACGCGACAACGCTTTGGCATCACGGGTCCGGGGACACGCGGATCGACCCCGCATCGGTTGACGACCCCCGGTGCCGCGACGCGCTCAATCGAGTGGTCGGGGCCGGCTTGGACATCGGGCTGTGGGAGACAACGTCGGATATCGGCGTGCCCGCCTTTCGCTGCATGATCTGCGAGGCAGGCGACATCCAAGGCCATATCGGGATCGGGGACGGCTGCCACCCGGACCGCGCCATCGCCCTTCTGCGCGCGGTGACCGAGGCGGCGCAGACCCGGCTGACCTACATTTCCGGCGCACGCGACGATCTCGATCCTTCGGAATTCACGACCCGGGCCGTGGCGGCCAGGGGGCGCTACGTGCGTCACCTGATCGCCGGCGCAAGGCCGGAGCGCCGTTTCACCAACGCCCCGAACGCGACGACGGAAACCTTCGAGGATGACCTGGCATGGTTGCTGCAGCGCCTGTCTTCCGCCGGCATGGACCAGGTCGTGACGGTCGACCTGTCGCGCCCGGACATCGGGATTTCCGTGATCCGCGCGGTCATTCCGGGGCTCGAGGCACCGCATGACGACCCGGATTTCGTCGCCGGCCCAAGGGCACGGGCATTGCAGGCAGGTGCCGCATGACGCCCGTGATCTTTGCAGGCCCGACCATCGCCGCCCAGGATATTCGGACCGTGCTCGATGCCGAGGTGCTGCCCCCCGTGGCCCAGGGCGACGTCTATCGCGCGGCGCGTCGGCGCCCACCGGCCATCGGTATCATCGACGGCTATTTCGAAGGGGTGCCGTCGGTCTGGCACAAGGAAATCCTCTGGGCGATGGAGCAGGGCATTCCGGTCTTCGGAAGCGCCAGCATGGGCGCCCTGCGGGCCGCCGAACTGCACGACTTCGGCATGATCGGCGTCGGTGCGATATTCGAGTCCTACCTGCAAGGCGAGATCGCCGACGATGACGAAGTCGCCGTCCTGCACGGTCCGGCAGAGCTTGGGTTCGTGGCATTGAGCGAGCCCATGGTCTCCGTCCGCGCCACGGTGAAACGCGCCATCTCCGCGCAGGTCCTGACGCCCGACGCGGCCGCGCTTCTGACCGAAACCGCAAAATCGCTCCACTACAAGACCCGCACCTGGGACGAAATATCGGCGCGGCTTCTGCATGAGCCGGGCCTTGCAGCGTTCTTCGCTTGGCTTCCCGATGGAAAGGTCGACGCCAAAGGCGACGATGCCCGATCCATGCTGGACCACATGGCCGCATTCCTCGCAAGCGAGGCCCGAAGCGACGGGACAGAGGCGCAGAGGGTCGAGCGCACGCTGGTCTGGCAGGGTCTCGTGCGGCGTATCGAGGCGGAAGGCGAAACCGGAACCGCCGCCGCCGGGGCCGTGCTGGACGAACTGCGACTGGACCCCGAAAGATACGAAGCCACACGTGACCGGGCCATGTTGCGCAGCCTTGCCCTGGAGGATGCCGCACGTCGCGGTGCGCAGGCGGACCGCGACACCCTGCGCGCGGTGATGGACAGCCATCGGCGCCGGAATACCCTGTCCCGCCGTGACGCCCTGCTCACCTGGCTCGACGCGAACGACCTTGACGGGCAAAGCTACGAGACCCTGCTGACGGAGGCCGCCCTGATAGAAGACACACGCGCCGCACGGTCGCCGGGGCTGGACGCGCATATCCTGTCCGAGCTGCGCTGGACGGGCGCCTATGCCAAGCTGAAGCACCGGGCCGAGGCAAAGGCCCGGACCACCGCCGAAGATGCCGGCCCGCAGGCATCGCCGGACCGGCTGCGCCTGCTGGTCTGGTTCTTCGAAACCCGTCTCGGCCGCGCGGTGCCTAACGATCCGGACAGGTTCGCCCGATCGCTCGGGCTGGAAGGCCGCGACGAACTTATCGCGCTCATCGCACGCGAGTTCCGGTATAACCCAGATGAAGGTGACACCCAGAGCGCCGGGAGCCGGGGCTGACCCGCGCGCATGGAGCACGCGCCAGGACGAAACGGAGGATCTGATGCAGTTTCCGGATTACGCCGCAGAGGACGAAGCGCCGGGCACGCGCTTTCTTCTGTTTCCGCAATCCCCGTTCGGAGAGGCCGCCGCGGAACTGGAACTGGTCGAAATCTCGGCCCCGCCCGGCACGATCGGCCCCGGTCCGTCGGGGCCGCGCATGTACGTGGTCGACCCAGTCGGCAAAACCATACCTTATGGCGCCATCGTTCCCGGGCCCGTAGGGCCGGGTATGTACCTGCCGCCCTGGCACGGGCAGCGCAACGCGCCGGCCATCCCGGATGAATACGGCAACTTCATCCACATCGCGCCCGATGCCCCGGAATTCGAGGCGGCGCATCTATTCGGCTCGGCGCATTTCACGATGGATGTCTGGGAAGGGTATTTCGGGCGCCGGATCCCGTGGCACTTCGAGTCCGACTACGACAAGCTGGAACTGTCCCTGCTGCCCGGCCTCGACAATGCGCATATCGGTTGGGGGTTCCTTGAAACCGGCGGCACCACGGAACACGGGGGAGAATACAGGCCATACAGCCTGAATTTCGACGTCGTCGCCCATGAAATCGGGCACGCCTTGATCTACAGCGTCATCGGCCTGCCCTCGGACGAAAACGCATCGGGCGAATATTACGGCTTCCACGAATCCGCCGCCGACATGGTCGCACTTCTGGCGTCGCTGCATTTCGGGTCGGTGGTCGAGACGCTGCTCGACGAAACGCGGGGCAACCTCTACACCTACAATCGCCTCAATCGGTTCGCCGAAACGGCACAGACGGCCCAGATCCGCATGGCGGCCAACGACAGGCTCCTGTCCGATTTCGCGTGCGGCTGGACAAGCGAACACGCCTTGTCGGAACCGCTGACCGGCGCCTTGTTCGATATCCTGATCGACGTGTTCCACGAACGGTTGCTGGACCACGGCCTGATTACGCCCGAGATCGAAGACCTGTCCGATCGGCTCGAAGGCACGCCCGACTACAGCACCGTGATGCAGGCCCTATTCGACGAGCGCTACGCGCGGGATCCCGAAGGTTTCCGCATCGCGCTCCTGGAAGCGCGGGACCTGATGGGCTCTTATCTTGCGGACGCGTGGGATATGCTGGACGCGGACGGGCTGAGCTATTCGCATGTCGAAGAGGCGCTGCTGGCCGTTGATCGCGATATCTCCGGCGGGGCGTACCAACAGATCATCGAAGGCAATTTCCGCGTGCGCGACATTGGTCTGGCGCGGGTGGGGCCACGACTTGCCGATCCCGATGGCAACAGCCACGCGGCGTCGGTCCGGACGCGTGTGCCGCACCCGTAGCGGCGCAAATACCTTTGGCGATCCTCCGAGTTTGTGGCATCCTGCCTGAAATACATTTTAAAAGAGGACATCATGTCGGAGTCATTGTTGAGCTTTTCAGAAGTGCTGTTGTTCGGCCGCATTCTCGATGATCTTGTCTACAAGCGCAGCCCGTCCAGAAGCCTTGGCGGCAACAAGCATCTCGACGAACAGTTCGCCCTGGCCGACGACAAGGAATGCGAGCAGTCGCCCGCTTTCGCCAAGATCTACGGCTTCGCCCACGAAGGCACGTATTTCGATCTGCCGGAACCCGTGATCTTTCTCGTTCATGGCAAGGGTCAAAGCGCCACCGATGGCGACCTGCCCGGTAACCTGGGGGCACGCGCCCCCAGCGACCCCTCGAAAAGCGGCGTTGCCGCCGCCGACTTCCAGATCGCGAACGACATCCGGGTCTGGAACTATGACAAGGCCGATCAGACCATGCGCATGGACGTCTCGACCGGCATGTTCGAGCAGGTCCTGCTGGAGGCCTACTTTGCCGGTGACGGTGGCGGCGTGAGCGGCGCGAAGGTCAGTGGGGCCAAGGTCAGCGGCGCTAAGGTCAGTGGTGCCAAGGTAAGCGGCGCAAAGGTAAGCGGTGCCAAAGTGAGTGGCGCGAAAGCACGTGGATCGGGCGACTGAAGCGCCACTTGAACCTTGGTTAATGGCAGTTGGTTTCAAGGATGGGTCCTTGGCGAGGCCTGATAGCCCCGTCAGAACCCGGCCTTCTTCAGACCTTCCAGGAAATGCTGCGTGTCCTCTTCCAGGCGGTCGGGAATGATCTGTTCCCACCGCTTGATCGAAAAGTTCGGATGCACGGTGCGGTGCTTCTCCGCGATCTTGCGCGCCAGTTCGGTCTGGCCCAGCTGCGCATAGCTCGCCGCCAGCATCCGCTGCCCCTCCGTCGGGTTGTTCATCTTGCTGACGGTTTCGATCACCGCGTCATATTGCTTGAGGTTATAGTAAGCCCCGCCAAGGTGCCACAGGTACTGGTCCGGGAAGAACGGGTTCAGCCGCATCGCCCGTTGCAGGTGCTGGATCGCCTCCTCGTTCTGCCCGGAATGCGCCAGGGCATCCGCGTAATCCGACAAAAGGTCTGCATCGTTCGGATTAAGCTTGAGCGCTCGATCATACGCCCCCAGCGCCGCTTCGTGTTCCTTTCGATACAGGTGCACGAAACCGAGTTCTCCGAAGGCGCGAGCATCCGTCGGGTCCTGGTCGGCGGCGCGACGGGCATAGGAAAGAGCGGTGTCGAGCGCCTCGTCGCCGTCCGCGTTCCAGGAATAGCGCCAGTCGATGTTCAGGGTCCGCGACAAGGCCGCCGAGGCACGGGCATATTTCCCGTCCAGTGACAGGGCCTGCTCGTACAGCATCCGCGCATGCTCGTTGTCCTGCCGGGTGTATTTGAAGATCAACTGCTGGGCCCGCAGCACAAAGCCGTAGGCCGCAAGATCCGAAGGGATCGACGCACTGAACCGGCGACGTTCCTCTGCCTCGACCAGGACCGCCGCCGCTCCGACGATCGACGAGGTCATTTCGTCCTGGATCTCGAAGATGTCCTCGTGATCGCGTTTGTAGGTTTCGCCCCATATCGTCCGGGATGAATCCGTATCGATCAGTTCGACCTTGATCCGCAGCTTCGTCTTCGCGCGCTGAACGCTGCCGCGCACGACATAGCGCACCCCCAGCTTCGCCGCGGCCTGGCTTGGGGGCAGGTCCTGCGTCCTGAACGCAAAGCTCGTGTTCCGATTGATGACGAACAGGTTCTTGAACTTTGACAGCGCCAGAATGATGTCCTCGGTCAACCCTTCCGCAAACCAGCTCTCGGAGTCGTCGCCGCCGCGAATATCGAAGGGAAGAACGGCAATCGAGGGCGTGTCCGGCCGGCTATACTGCATCGACGGCGACGATGGTCGAACCGTGGCCGCCATGGTGGCGCCCTCGACTTCGGTGCGGATGCAGAAGATGGGGATCGGCTGCTCGATGTTCTTGAGCATCTGCGGGCCAAGAAACTCGTAGCCCAGGCGCAGCTTGTCGCGAACCTGCTCGTACACGCTGGAACTGACGAAGACACGACCGGGGTCTGCGATCTCCTGCAGTCGGGCCGCGATGTTCACGATGTCGCCATGAATGCCGCGGTCGTCGAGCAGGAATTCACCAAGGTGGATCCCGACCCGAAAGCTGATCTTTTTGGCCAGGGGCACGGCGGCATTGCTGCGCTCGGTGATGCGTTGCAGTTCGACGCCGAACAGCACCGCATCCGTCGCCGTGTCGAACCGCGCGAGGATACCGTCGCCCTTGACGTCGACGAACATCCCGCCGTGCTCGACACAGGCCGCCTCGAGCCGTTCCAGAAGGGCGCGCAGGGCCTTGTAGGTGTCGATCTCGTTCCGCCCCATGAGCCGGGAATACCCGACGACATCGGCAAACAGGACAGCCCCGAGCCGCTGTCTGAAAATAGGTTCCTGCGGGGTCAACTATCCTGCTTCCATTCAGAGCGCTGCGGACCTCTGCGGTGGCCATTTCGATCCCGACGTCATCCCGTCGCCGAACGCGATCACCGTTTCTTCTCCAAGTTCATGTGCGAGCGCGTCCCGCCGCGCGTTCCAGTTCTCCGCCAAAAGACCGACTACGATCATGTCGTGGTACTTCCCGCCGGAAAACCAGGCCTGCCGCATCGTGCCCTCGACTTCAAAGCCGGCCTGGCTGGTCAGGTCGCGGCTGCCCGCGTTGTCCTTGCGGTAATAGGATGTCACCCGGTTCAGCCCGAGCTGCCGGAATCCGAAATCCAGCACCAGCGCAGATGCCCGAATGCCCAGTCCCTGTCGCCGGATCGCGCGGTCGACAAAAAGCGCTATGACCGCGTCGCGATTGACATGCGAAATCCGTTCCAGGCCGACGATACCCGCAACGCCGGCGGCCTCGGATGTGATCGTGAACCAGCACTTGTCGTCCTGGTCCTGGGGCGTGTCAGTCATGTTCCACAGTTTCTCACAGGTCGCCATATCGTAGGGGACGCGCGAGTTGCGATCAAATAGCGCCAGATCCCCCACGTCCTGAAACCACTGTGTAATCGCAGTCAGATCCGGCTTTTCCAATGGTCTGAGAGAGTATGAATTCGAAGTATTGTCAGGCATGTGTCAAAACCATTCAATAAAGGTTGAGTAAGTCAGCGTAGCATAAAATCCGTGCAATCAAACGACCTGCGTTGCCAAACACCATCGCGGCTTCTTGGGGCTTCGGCGCCCGGCCCGCGACCGAATCAGCAGGCCCCGGATCGTGACCGAACGCGGAACGGATTGCCAGACGGGACGGGCCTGCCGCCTTCCCGGACTGCGAAATCTCGGCCCGTGCCAAATCCGCCAAGTGTCAAAGATGTGGCCCCGGGGAGGTCCGAGCACCAACCACGGATGCACACCTGGCCTCACGGTCCCGACCTCCGGAACGTCTCTGGAGGAAGAGACGCCCTGGACATCTCCCCGACCGTTCGGGGGACTCTGCGGTCAGGCTCTGCGCCGCCGCCGCGAGATGGCCGACAGGATCGGCAGGAGGATCAGCCCGAGCGTGGCAAGGGCGATCACGGCAGAGATCGGTCGCGTCACCAGCTCCGTGACATCACCGCGACTGATCAGAAGCGCGCGGCGCACGTTCTGCTCCGCCATGGGGCCAAGGATCAGGCCAAGGACGATCGGCGCAAGCGGGACGTTCACCTTCTCGAAAACATAGCCCGCAAGACCGGCGGCAAACATGATCCACAAGTCCACGATCCGGCCGTTGATGACATAGACGCCGACGGCCATCAGCACGAGGATCGTGGGAACCAGCAGCACACCCGGCAGCCGCTGGACCTGGGCAAAGACCTTGGTTGCCGCCGCCCCGCCCACGGCGAGGATCAAAAGCGACGTCAGCAGCATCTGCACCATGAACCCGCCGACAAGGCTCGGGTTCTGGTGGAACAGCTGCGGTCCGGGCTGCAGACCGTGGATCAAAAGCGCGCCCAGCACCAGCGCGGCGACCACGTTGCCGGGAATGCCAAGTGTCAGCGCCGGGATCATCGAGGCCGCGTTGTCGGCATTGTTGCCGCATTCCGCCGCCGCCACGCCGGCGGGATTGCCCTTGCCAAAGCTGTCGGGGTCGTCGCTGGCACTCTTGGCCGCATTGTAGCTCAGGAAGGCCGCGATGTTGCCACCGGCGCCGGGCAGGATGCCCACACCGATGCCGATCAGCGACGAGCGGATCCAGGTCGGGACGAAGCCGCGGATCTCGGACCACGGCACCTTTGCCGGTTCAAGTTTCAACTGCGCGGCCGACAGCCCCTTGAGGTCCGCCGACTCGGCCAGCGCGATGACCGGCGGCAGGGCGTAAAGACCGACGAGGATCACGATCAGGTCCAGGCCGCTCAGCAGCCAGACCTGGTCGAATGTAAAGCGCGCCGCGCCGGACAACTGGTCGAGGCCGACCGTTCCAAGCAGCAGGCCCAGGGTCGCGGCCATCAGGCCCTTGGCCGCATCGGACCCCACCAGCACGCCGATGGAGGCCATGCCGAACATCGCGATCCAGAAATACTCTGCCGGTCCGAAGGCCAGCGTGGCCCGCGCCAGGATCGGGCCGATCGTCATCAGCGCGATGGCCGATGCGGTGCCGCCGAGCGCCGAGGACCAGCAGGCGATCTTGAGCGCGCGGGCCGCCTCGCCCCGCTGCGCCATCGGATAGCCGTCGAACGTGGTCGCGATGGCCGCCGGCGTGCCGGGAATGCGCAGCAGGATCGCCGGAATCGCGCCGCCATACATCGACCCGTTGTAGATCCCCGCGACCATGCCAAGCGCGACAAGCGGTTCCATCGAATAGGTCAGCGGCAGCAGAAGCGCGATGGCCATGACCGGGTTGAGGCCCGGCAACGCGCCGATGAACACGCCCAGGATGGACGCGCCGAGCATCGCCGCCACCGGCCCGAGCGCAAAGACGCCCGAAAGAACTTGGGTCACGATATCCATGAAATCGCCTCGGTCAGAAGGTTTGCCGGAACTCTGTCGGCAGCGGCTTTTCGAGAACAATCGAGAAGACGGCCCACACGATGCCGATGAAGACGGCGGTCGCCAACGCCAGAAGGACGGGCTGCCGGAAGCCCAGGGCGACCGGCAGGGCAAGGACGACAAGCGCCGATGCGGTGTAGAACCCGAGGATCGGAACGATCGCCAGATAGACAGCGCCGATCGCAACGGTGATGAAGACGCGCCCGGTATGGTTGGTCAGCGGGCGCGGCTCGGCCCGCCCCCGGACCACGCCCCTGCCCGCAACCAGCAGGCCGAAACCGGACAGCACCAGGCCAAGCACCATGGGATAGGTGCCCGACGCACCGGAATACGCGGCGGCCTTGACCGCCGCGAAGATACCAAGGGCGGCAAAGACAGTGCCGAGAACGATATCCTGCCGCCGTTCCATCAGCCGCCCAGGCCCAGCTTTTCGGCGACCTTGGCAAGCGCGTCGTATTCGTTGCGCAGCCGCACGGCGAGCGCGTCGCCGGTCACGACATTCGGGATCTCGCCTTTCGTCGCAAGGAACTCGACATAGGACGGATCGTTCACGGTTTTCTCCAGCGCCGCGGACAGGCGCTCCGCAATGGCCGGATCGAGGCCTGCAGGTGCCAGCACCATCCGCCACAAAAGCGTTTCCTCGTCGCCAAGCCCCAGCGTTTCCAGGCCCGCGGCCTGCGGCAACGCGTCAACCGGAGCGGCCGAGGTCACGATCAGGCACTTGGCCTCGCCGGACTCGGTATAGGGCAGCACCGGCGAGATCGAACCGCCATAGATGTCGACGTGCCCGCCAAGGAAGTTCTGCAAGGTCTCGCCCGCCCCGCCAAAGGGAATGGCGACAGCCTCGATCTCCTTGGCCTGGAAGATGCGCTCGGCGGCCATCTGCATCGTGCCGCCGATGCCGTCGTTGCCATAGGTGTACTTGCCCGGATTGGCCGCAAGCTCGGCCAGGAATTCCTCGCCGGTCTCGGCTGGAAAGTCGGGGCCCACGCACATCGTGTAGGCGGTCTCGGAGGTCGACGCGATGGGGCTGAAGCTGTCGATGTCATAGGCGACGCTCTGGACTTGCGGCACCGTGGTGATCGGGCTGTTCCAGGTCGCCAGCAGCGAGTATCCGCTGGGCTTGTCCATCATGAACTGGGTCACGCCGACAGAGCCGCCGCCGCCGGCCACGTTCAGGATCGCGATGGACTGGCCAAGCTCTTCCTCGAGCAGGGTGGCCAGCTTGCGCGCGCTCGTGTCGGTGCCGCCGCCGGCAGGGGCCGGGATCGTCACCTCGATGGCGCGTTCGGGGTATTCTGCAAAAGCCGCCACGGTGGACAGGGCCAGCGCACTGGCGCCGATAAGCAGGGTCTTCATGGGTTTCCTCCCTCTGGTGGTAAGTCTCAGCCGATACGGCTGCGATAGCGAAATCGGTCGGCCCGCCCGTAGGCGACCCGCCATTCAACGGCTTCGCCGGTCATGGCAAAGGCCGTGCGTTCGATGGTTGCGACAGCAGCGCCCTCGCCCAGCCCGAGACGCTGGGCGACGGCGTGATCTGCGGTGCCGAAACTGACTTCGTCCTCGGCCCGCGCCACGAAGACGCCGAAACGCTCGAAATAGACCGGGTAGAGCAGCGGACCGATCTCGTCCGCCGGGATCGTCGCGAATCCGGGAAAGCGGGACTGCGGAATGTATATCTCCTCGAACAGCAGCGGCTGCTCGGACAGGCAGCGCAGGCGTTCGATGCGGATGACCTCGGTCGTCCCCAGCGCGGCGGCCACATGCTCGGTTGGCGTCACCAGCGCGCGCGAGATCAGGCGGCTGGTGGGAATGCTCTGTTCCGAACCGTGCTCGCGCACCTGGAAAAACCGGAACAGCGTCGCATCGAAGGCGGGCTTGCGCAGGAACGTCCCGGCGCCCTGGCGCCGTTCAAGAAGTCCCTCGTCGGAGAGTTTTTGCAAGGCCTTCCGCACGGTGCCGACCGAAAGCGCGTGTTCCGCCGCCAAGCGGTTGTCGGACGGCAGAGCCTCGTCCGGTTTCCACTCGCCCGCGGCAATCCGGCGGGCGATATCGTCGCGCAGACGCAGGTAAGCCGGAAGCCGGTCGTCGCTGACGTTCAATGCCTGGGCCATGTGGTCTCCTCCGACGCCGGGTATACGCGTGTTGACCACGCCAGTCAACTAGTTCTATATATAAGTATATAACTTGAGGACTCCCGGTGATAAATTTCGACTGTCACGCCCATGTCTACGAACACATCCGTGCGGTGCCGGGCGCCCGGTATGTCCCGCACGCGCCCGCACCGCTCGACACATGGCTGCGGCTTCAATCCGATCATGGTTTGCGCGGCGGAGTCATCGTGCAGGTCAGCTTTCTGGGAACGGACAACTCCCAGCTTCTGAAGGCACTGTCGCTGCTCGACCAGGATCGGTTCGCCGGCATTGCATGCCTCGGCATGGACACGCCCGAATCCGACCTCCGCGACCTCGCAGTGGCGGGGGTGCGCGGCGTGCGCTGGAACCTCGTCGCCGGCGCGGCGCTGCCGGATCCCGCGGACAGACAGGTGCGCCGGTTCCTCGACCTTCTTCGCGCGCACGGGATGCATGTCGAGGTCCAGCTCGAAAGCGACCGATGGGCAGATTACCTGCCTGCCCTGGCCGGGTCGCCCGTCGCCGTCGTCATCGACCACATGGGCCTGCCGATATCGCAGGACGCGCAGGCCGAGCCCTGGCTCGATGCCTTGGAGGCCTGCCCGAACCGGGAACGCTTCTTCGTCAAGCTGAGCGCGCCCTATCGCGGCACGCGGGACACCCGCGCGCATCTCGACCGGCTGACCGGCCTTCTGCCCGCCGGTCGCTTCGTCTGGGGCAGCGACTGGCCGCACACACGGTTCGAGCACGCCGCCTCCTTCGCCGAAGGCCTGCAGGAGGTCGCGGCGCGTTTCGACGACACGCAAGCCGCCCGATCCCTCTACGGCATTCGGGTCTGAAGCGCGACCGGGGCTTCGCCCCCGTCGCCCCCGGCCAACACCAGAGCGCGGTCAGTCGGACGATCGGATATCAAGGACGAAACCGCTCCGGTGTCCTGGCGCCGGGGCATCCCGTCCTGACCTGCTGACCGGCGCGCTTCAGTCGCGAGTGACAAACCCGTCCAGGTCGCTCATCCCCACGACGTGGCAGTAGATCATGTTGATGATCTTCAGCTCCTCTTCGTGCAAGGCATCCGTGGCCGCCGCGCAGGCATCATGCACGACCAGCACCTCGAAGCTCTCGTCGGCCAGAGAGCGGACCGTCGAGCTGACGCATTGATCGGTGAAGATGCCTGACACGATCACGTGGCGGATGCCGATATTGTGCAGCATCAGCCGCAGGTTGGTCCCGGTGAGCGCGCTGTCGGTGGTCTTGGTGACCACGATCTCGTCGCCTTTCGGCGCGAGCGCGTCGACGATCTGGCAGTCTTCGCGCCCCTTGGGCAAGAGCAGATAGTTGAACCCCGGTTTCTTCTGGCTGAGCGAGCGGTCGCGGCCGTCTTCCGTCTGGCAGGCGATCCGGGCGAACATCACTTCGATCCCTTCCGCACGCGCCCATTCGATCAGCCGCGCGTTGTTCGGAATGACGATATCGTTCATCCGGTCGAAAAACGGCTGCCAGCGTCGGGCCTCGGTGTCGTCGTCCGGAGCTTCGAGATAGGTGTTCTGGATGTCGATCACCAGCAGCGCGGTGCTCGCCGGATCGAGCGCGATGTCCTCGGGCTCTTCGGCGGTCTCGTAGTAAAAGCTGCGGAACGCGGTTTTCCAGTTGCTCATGTCGGTCCCTCTTGCCAACGGGGGCTAGGCCCCGATCCTGTCCATAAAGGCCTGGCCCAGCCGCGCCGTCACGGCCGCGAAACCCGGCGCCAGTTCCTGCGGCTCGGGCGCCTCGATATGGCTGCCGATCCAAGCCAGCAGCGCCATCCGCCGCAGCATCACGAACGTGTCGATCTCGGCCTCTTCCTCGTCGCTCATTTCGCGGACGGAGCGATAGCCGCGCACCCAGGCCTCGCGCATGGCGGGAATGCGCGGGTCGTCTTCGATAAAGCTGATGGCGGCGGCGAAATCGTAAAGGAACCACCCCCAGCCGCAATCGTCGAAATCGATCAGGCGGGTGCCGTTGGCATCCACCAGAAGGTTGGCCAGACGCATGTCGGCGTGGATCAGGTTGAAGCGGTCGGGCGCCTTGCCGAACGCATCGAGCCGATCGCGGATCGTCTGCTCCACCTTTTCCAGCACCTGCGCGACCTCCGGCGTGACCTCCGGCGCGTCGCGCCAGTCGCCCCATGTCGCCTCGGGGCCGAACATCGCGTCGGCATCCCATGTCAGGCGCTCGAAGTCCTTCGGCTTGTCCCATCCCAGCACGTGGTCATGACAGCGCGCGGCAATGGTGCCCAGTTCCTCGAACCCCTCGGTCATGTCACCGCTTTCATCGGGCTCCGAGCCTTCTACGAAATGGAACAGGACCATGTAGCGGGCATCGGGCAGGCCATCGACCTTGCCGCGCTGGATCGGGTCACCGTTCCTGCCGGTATAATAACCGGGCGTGGTGACCACCCCGTCGCGGTCGAGCGCTTCGAGCCAGGCAAGCTCGCACTCGATGGCGCGGTGCGAATGATAGTTCTCGCGGTGGATGCGCAGGACGGACCTGTAGCCGTCCGGCGCCTCCACCAGGTAGGTCGCGTTTTCCGATACGTTGATCAGCCGCGCCTTGGCCCCGTCGGGAACGTCCCACAGCGAGAGCGACTGCTGCGCGAGCCGGTCAAGATGGCGCAGCAATTCTTCCAGTGGCATATCCGATCCGGACATCGCGATCTCCCTTCCTGTCGTCTCTTTCGGTCGTCAGATCTCTTCCATCGCCTCGAGCGATTCGGGCAGGATCTGGCCACCGTCGATAACGATTTGCTGGCCGGTGATGTAGCCGGCTTCGTCCGACGCGAAAAAGAGCGCGGCATTGCCGATATCCTCGACATCCCCCAGGCGCTTGAGCGGGATCGACGCGGCCATCGTGTCGAGATAGTCCTGGCCGAGATCCTGCAAACCTTCGGTATAGATGTTGCCCGGCATCACGGCATTGATCGTGGTGTTGTAGCGCGACAATTCCATCGCCGCCGTCTTGATGAAGCCGAGTTGACCGGATTTCGAGGCCCCGTAATGCGCCCAGCCCGGAAAGCCCGTATGCGGTCCGGTGATGGACGAGGTGATCACGACCCGGCCCTTGCCCGCCTTCTCGAAATGCGGAATCGCCGCTTTCACGCAAAGGAAGGACGAGCGCAGGTTCGTGGCCATGACCTGGTCCCATTCGGCGGGGTCCATGTCGATCATCTTGGTCTGCGGGAATGCGCCGGCATTGGCGCACAGCACGTGCAGGCCGCCCTGCGCCTCGGCGGTGCTGTCCACCATGGCCTTGACCGAGTCCCAGTCGGCCACGTCGCACACTTCGTAGCGGACATCGCCCTCGATCTCGCTTGCGGCCTTTTTCAGGTCATCCTCGTTGCGGGCGGCGATCGTCAGCTTCGCGCCTTGCCGCGCAAAGACCGTGGCGATCCCGCGGCCAATGCCCTTGGACCCGCCTGTGACGATGACGCTTTTGCCTTTGAGTGACGTAAGCATGAAATTTCCTCCGTGTTGGTGTGGTCTTGTGTTGGTTCAGTCCTGGGCCGTTCTGGCCTCTTTGTTTGCCCGCATCAGCCAGACCACCGCGAAGGCGAACAGGATCAGCAGGAACGATCCGACCACGGACATGATGCCAAGCGTGGGCACGAGCGGCGAATAGCCCGACACCATCTTCGCATAGAGCCATTCGGGAAGGGTCGAATCCGCGCCGGTGGTGAACAGCGACAGGGGGAAGTTGCCCCAGCTGAGAAGGAAGGCGAACAGGCCCGCCGACACCAGTCCGGGCATAAGCAGCGGCAACGTGATCTCGCGCAGGACGGTGAAGGTGCCTGCGCCCATGTCGCGCGCCGCTTCCTCCAGCGCCGGGTCGAAGCTGTAGGCACGGATGGCGACGATCAGCGTGGCGATCGGCGTGATCCAGACCAGGTGGGCCACGACCGCCGTCTTCCAGGTGGGAATGATGCCAAGCGAGTTGAACCACATCAACAGCGCCAGGCCCAGAACGGTCTGCGGAAAGAAGATCGGCAACAGGATCAGTTTCTGAAACGCGTTACGAAAGCGCCACTGATACCGGGCAAAGGCCAGCGCGCCGAAGAACGCGAAGACCAGCGACACGATGGTGACCACGACCGCGACCGAAAGCGAGGTCAGCAGCAACTCGCTGACGGTGCTGCTTTCCAGTGCTTCGCCGTACCACTTGGTCGAGTAGCGCCGGATCGGAAAGGTGAGATACCGCGCCTGCGACACGGACGCGAAGCCCACCGACACCAGCGGCAGGTACAGAAACGCGATCATCGCGATCCCGTAGATGAACAGGACGGTCCGGGTCAGACGACTGGCGTTCATCAGCGTTTCCTTCCCATGATGGCGTCAAGATCGACCTTCGAGACACCGAAGAGCGCAAGCGTGCCGATAATCACGATCAGCACCATCGACAGGGCAGAGCCCAGCGGCCAGTTCTGGCCGAAGGTGAACGCGGTTTCGATGTCGTCGGCGATGGCGATGACGGCCTGCCCGCCGAGGATCTTGGATTCGGCCAGCGCCCCCGCCGCCAGCACGAAGCTGAGCAGCGAGCCCACGACGATGCCGGGCGCGGCCAGGGGGATCTCGATCTGCCACAGGACCTGCCAGCGCGACGCGCCAAGGTCATAGGCGGCCTGGCGTGTGTCGTCGGGCACCATCGCAATGCCCTGCGCCAACGGGAACAGCATGAAGGGCAGGTAGACATAGACAAGACCGAAGACGATGATCGGCACGCCGTAAAGCGGGCTGTCGAACCCGACGCCGGTGAAGGCACGGAAATGTCCTTCGATCAGGCCGCCTTTCATCAGGGTCAGGACCCAGCCGAAAAGTCGGATATTCTCCGACACGAACAGGCTCATGACGATCGCGATGGTCAGCACCAGCGTGAACCGCTTGAAAATCTTGGCCATGGCGTAGGCGAGCGGCCAGCAGACGATCAGCAGGATCACGGTGGAGGCCAGCGCCATTCCCAGCGACCACAGGAGCGACTTGTAATAGCCCTGCTGGACGAACACCGCATAGGCCGAAAAGTCCGGCGTATTGGCGAGCGAAAAGACCTTGGGCGGCATGATCGAGAACAGCGCCACCACCAGCAGCGGCGCAAGAAACGCCAGCCCCAGCAGCACCACCACCGGCAGGGCCGAGAAGAGCCCGAGTTTTTGATCGAGGGTCTTCATGGGGCCTCGTCGATGAAATGCGTGTTTTCGACATTGAAACCGACGGTCAGCGTTTCGCCCTCGGACACGCTGCGCCGGTCCTCGCGAAGCTTTTCGACCGTGACCATGCCGGTCGGGGTCTCGATTTCGTACTGGATGCGCGATCCAAGCGCGTATTCCCCGTGCAGCGGACCGGACAGGGTAAAGTCGAAGGCATCGGCGGAGTCCGCAAATCCCACATACTCGGGGCGCACCATGAGCAGGCCACGCGCCCCCTGCCCCGCCGGTTTCAGTTTCACTCCGGACCGGCTCGACAGAACATCGCTCGACACCGACCCATCGGCGGCAACCGTCACGTCGAACAGGTTCACTTCGCCCATGAACTCGGCCACGAACCGGCTGACCGGCGCGCCGTAGATCTCGTCGGCCACCGAGATCTGTTCGATCCTGCCCTGTTTCATGATGGCGATCCGGTCCGACATCACCATCGCCTCTTCGAGGGAGTGGGTGATGTAGACAAAGGTCTTGCCGGTGCGGGCGTGCAGGTCCTTCAGCTCTTTTTCCAGCGTCTTGCGCAGCCGGTAATCGAGCGCCGAAAGCGGTTCGTCGAAGAACAGGATCTCGGGGTCGAAGGCCAGTGCGCGCGCCAGGGCGACGCGTTGCTTCTCGCCGCCGGAGCATTGCGAGACGCGCTTGTCGTAATAGCTTTGCGGCAGGCGCAGCAGGTCAAGCAGCTCCAGCGCCCTGGCCTTGCGGCGGTCCGGGGCTTCCTTGCGCAGTTTCAGCGGAAACTCGATGTTCTGGCCGACCGTCATGTGCGGAAACAGCGCCAGCGACTGGAACACCATGCAGGTCGGACGCTTGTTCGCGGGGGTGTCGTCGATGCGTTTGTCACGCAACCGGATTTCACCGCCCGTCAGGTCGTCCATGCCCACGAGCAGGCGGATGAGCGTCGATTTACCGCTGCCGGAGGGGCCGACGATCGTGAAGAACTCGCCCTCTATGATGTCGAGATCGATCCGATCAAGTGCGGTGAAGTTCCCGAAGGACTTCACGACGCCGCGCAGGCTCAGAAAAGGCGAGGAATTCATGCTCTACCCTTGAAAATAGGAAAATCAGAAGAGACGGTCCCGGCGCCCCAGGCGCCGGGACCGAACGCGCCTACGAGCGGCGCTCTTGGGTGTAGATGTCGATCAGCGTGTCGTAGGAGGCCACGACCTGGTAGTCGAGCGAGCGTGACATCTCCTCCTCGAGCGAATCCATCTGGATCGCGTCCAGTTCATCCGCGTCGAACAGCGCCATGACGGCCTCGTCGCCCATCTGGCTGACCGGGTTGTACGTGCCCTCGGTAAAGGCCACGGCCTTGGAGATTTCCGGCGTCTGCACGAATTCGAGGAAGTCCTGCGCCAGGTCGCTCGGGTCCGGGTTGTTGACCAGCGAGGTCAACTCGATCCAGACCACGCCGCCCTTGCCGTCGACCGGCCCGGACAGGGGCGTGATCGCGCGGACATTCGTGGCGCCGTCATAGCGCGCGGGCGATGCGGTATAAGTGCCGCCGGTGAAATAGGCGTCGATCTCGCCGTTGATCAGGGCGGTGTTCATCGCCACCAGATCGTCCGTCATCAGCTTGGCGCCGCCAAAGATCGTCCGGGCGGTTTCGCGGAACTTCTCGACATTGTCGCCCTCGACAGGCTCGAACGGGTTCAGCCCGGCGGTCAGGCACATGTGCATGACGTTCCAGTTGTCATAGGTCAGAACGCCGTAACGGTCCTTCATCGCCGGATCGAGGAAGAGGTTCCAGCCCTGCTCCTCGGCGGTTTCGCGGCTGATCTTGTCGGTGTTCACCACAAAGCTGAACGGACCGTAGCGCTGCGGCATCCCGATCAGTTCCCCGTCATCCGCGAAGGACAGCTCGTAGGGCGGGTTCTTGAAGGACGGCAGCATCTTGTCGAAATACGGCAGGAAGCGATCCTTATCGAGCGGCTTGATCAGGTTCTCCGGGTAAAGCCGGTCGCGCGCCCAGGGCTGGTTGACGTTGATCAGGTCCCAGACCGAGGTTTCCCCGGCGCGAAGCTTGTTGATCATGTCGGGGTCGGACGTGCCGCTTTCGGCACGCACCGTCGCGTCGGGATGCGCGTCGCGGAACGGTCCAAGCACTTCGTCCGAGTTGTAGCCTTCCCAGCAAAGGATGTTCATCCGGTCGCTGCGCGCCGCGAAAGCGGGGCTGAGTGGACCTGCGGCGACCAGGCCGGCCAATGCGGCCGAACGACCGACGAACTGTCTTCTAGAAATTCCCTTTTTCATTTTTCTCTCCTGTTGGTTGGTTTATTGCGCTCCGTTCAAGCGGAGCGGCCTTTGATTTCGTTCAATGTCTCCGTGATCCGGTCCCTTGCGACCTTCATGTCCTCCAGGCTGCCGGACATAAAGACCCGCCCCGTCGCGCCCATCATCTGGACGTCGTTGATCACCGCCTCCGGCGCGGCCTTCTCGGCCTCGTTGGCGGCGACGCAGGCAAACAGCGCCGGCGTCATCTCGTAGATCAAGAGCGCCACGCCGGGCACGAGAATGGACCCGTCACGCGATCGGTTCAAGATGATGGCGTGCTGGTCCGACAGGTCCTCGATGATGTCATGGTACAGCACCTTCGGCGCAAGCTGATCGGTATGCTTGGCACCGATCCCCTTCAGGATCGCCCGCCCCGCGGCGTCGAGATCCTTCATGTCGTCGGCATGCAGCTCCAGCAGCCCGAACTGGCGCTCGGTAAACAGGATGCCCGGCTCCATGTCCGGGGCCTCCTTCAGCGCCAGGTCGGCGATGCGGTGGATGCTGAGCGCGGGCGCGACCTCGATGATCAGCGAGTTCTGCCCGCGGAACGGCGGATAGGCGCGCGCCCGCAGGGGCGAGGACAGATAGGCCGCGAACTGCGGCTGCAGATCCTTGATCGGCAGATATACGCGAAGTTCCGTCATGATCCTGTCCTGTCCCCCTGCCCGGGATTACTTGGAAACGGCCGCGGCCGAAAAATGCTTGCCAAGATCGGCATGCGGACGCGGGATGACATGCACCGCGGTCACTTCGCCGACCTGGCTGGCCGCCTCTGCGCCCGCCTCGGTGGCGGCCTTGACCGCGCCGACGTCGCCCTTGACGACAACCGAGACGAGCCCGCCGCCGACTTCGTTGCGCGCGACGATTTCCACATTCGCGGCCTTGACCATGGCGTCCGCCGCGGAAAGCGCGGGGACGTATCCCTTGGTTTCGATCATTCCGATTGCTAAGTTAGCCATGAGTATCTTCCTTCATGTTTGACTGTTATTTCTTGTCGTCGATGGAGCCGATGATCAGGGCGTCCACGGGCACCGTGTCGCCTTGAAAGTAACTGGCGGCGACAGACCCTTGCGTCACCAGGACGGTCTCGCCGGTATCGCATCCAAGCGGGTCGAAGGCGATGAGCTTGCCGCCGCCGTCCGTTTCCACCTCCAGCAGCGCGCCGCGTGGCAGCGACGTTACGCGACGGGTCGACCAGACCTTTCCGATCACACGCGCTTGTATCATGTCTTATCCCTTTCGATCCGGATGCCGCGACGCCGCGCCTCGTCGCGCGCAAGCGGCGTCAGCCGGCTTGATGGCGCGATCCGCAGGCTGCGGGCGGACGCGGAGAGCGCATTGATGTCGCGCTCTGTGATCAGCGACTTGTCCAGCCGGTCCGGCGCGGTGCGTCGGGGCCCGGTAACAATCGGCGGCGCGGCAGCGGCCGGCGCGGCCGAGGGCATCGGGGTGGCCAGGTCGAACACCAGCTCGCCCCGCGCCACGCGGTCGGCAAAGCCCGGCTCGGCGGCCCGCTGCACCAGCTCCTGGGCAAAGCGGGTCAGGTCGGCGCCGGAGGCTATACGCACCTGTTCGCGCGCGGGCGTCATGCCGCCCGCCTCGTTGCGCAGCGCGGCAACCTCCTCGCGCAGGATCGCGCGGATCTCGTCCCTCAGGGCTGACATCACGACGCTCCTGCATCACGCAATGCGCCTTCTGCCGCATTTCTCGCATTCCGGACATCGGCCTCGGTCCCGGCCATGTACAGCCGCCCGTTCGCGCCGATCATCCGCATGTCGATCAGCTTCACGTCCGCTTCCTTTTCCGCCTCGTTGCAGGCAAGGATCGCATAGGCGGCGGACTGACATTCCAGCAGGTAGATGCTGTCACCGCCAAGCACCATCGACCCCAGCTTGTTGCGGTTCATCAGAAACGCGTGCTGGTCGTCCACGTTCGTGACCAGCTTGGAGGCAAGGATCTTGGGCGGCGCCACGTCGTCAGCTGTCTTTCCAAGCGCCTCAAGAATGGCCGCGGCCCCGGAATGCACCTCGGCGGTAGAGCGCGAATGGAATTGCAGCGTGCCGAACTGGCGTTCGACCACCAGGAGGCCGGCGTGGACATCGGCGCTTTTCAGCACCGTATCGGTCAGCGCCTCGACATCCAGCCCGGGCGCGATTTCGACGATCTGCGCCGCCATCCGAAGACGCGGCAGCGTGCCCCGCATCCAGGTCGAGATATAGGCCAGCGTCTGGGGCTGAAGCTGATCGATGAAGATCGACGCACGAAGATCGGTCATGCGTCACCCCCTTTCAGGCTGCGCAGTTCTTCCAGGATAAGCCGGCGCAACTCGTCGCGACTGACGTCACCCGACCCTTGAGGGTCCGCAGGCTGCGATGAGTCGGCGGGGGCCGCAGGCATCGCGCGTCCCGACGAGACCGCATCGAGGTCTACGCCGCCAAGGTCCGCCGGCGCGTCCTTGCCATAGGCGATGCGCGTCCACTGGACCAGGTGCTGGGGCCCAAGATTCTCGCCGATCGAGGAGCGCCCGGCAAAGCCGGTCCCGATGGTGAAGGACGGCGGCAGATGCGTGGCGAACCCCGCCGCGCCTTGCGAACACGGCGCGTTGACCACCACGCGATAGACCGGCACGCCCTGCGAGAAGGCCACCAGCCGGTCGGTATCCTCGCCGTGGAACGCCGCCGAATGCCCCGCCCCGCGCCGCGTCGTGTGCTTGGCGAATGTCAGGGCCTGTTCGAAATCCCCCGCGGCGGTCAGCGTCAGCACCGGACACAGCTTTTCTCGGAAAAGCAGGTCGTCCTGGCCCGGCGTTTCCACCACCGGCACGAGGATTTTCGTCGACGGATTCACGCGCAGGCCCGCGCGCTCGGCGATCCAGGCGGCGCTCTTTCCGATGGCCTCCAGGTTGAAGCCCTTCTCGGTGAACAGGTAGTCGCGCAGCCGGTCGGTGTCGGCGGCGTTGCACACATGCGCCCCGGCGGACCGCAGCGCGCGCTCCATGTTGCCCCGGTTGCTGCCCAGCGTGATCGCGACGCTTTCGTTGGTGCAAAGCACCGAATTGTCGAACGCCTTGCTTTCGACCAGGCAGCGCGCGGCGGCATCCACCCTGGCGGTCGGGTCGATATAGGCCACGGCATTGCCCGGCCCCACCCCGAGCGCGGGATTGCCCGAGGAATAGGCGGCCCGCACCATCGCGGTGCCACCCGTGGCAAGGATGACGTTGATCCGGTCGGAGGCCATGATGTCCTGCACCAGCGGCACCGACGGGTTTTCGACGCACTGGATCAGGCCGGCGGGGGCGCCCGCGGCCTCGGCCGCCTGTGCGATATGCCGGGCCGCGGCCGCCGAAACCGACTTGGAGGCCGGATGCGGGCTGAGCACGATGGCGTTGCGGCTCAGGATTGCCAGCATCGCCTTGTAATAGACCGTCGCGACCGGGTTGGTCGCGGGCGCCAGGGCAAAGACCACGCCGGCGGGTTTCGGCAATTCGATGATCTTGCGCGCCTCGTCGACGCGGGGCGTCACCAGGTCGAGGTCGCGGTAGTAGTCCAGCAGCTCATGGGTGCAAAGACGGTTCTTGATCGTCTTGTGCTCCACCACGCCAAATCCGGTTTCGGCCACCGCCTCCTCGGCGAACTGCGCCGCTTTCTCGTAGCCTGCCTTGGCCACGGCCTCGGCGATGGCCAGCACCGCATCGCGGTTGAAATCCTTGTAGTAGCGCGCCGCCCATGCCGCGCGGCCCACTTTCATCCGGGCACGCGACAGTTCCCTGTCCGGGACCGAAAGACGCGGCGCGTCCAGTGTAGCCTGCTCGCTCATGCTGCCCGCCTCATGCTTTTCAGAAGTTCCCGTGCGCGCGGCATGGCCGCATCGAACCTGTCCATGATCTCCTGGCAGGTGTCGACATCCAGCACGACGCCCGGCTTGAACTGCAGCACGCGCTTGTCGAGCGACGAGAAGATCGCCCAGACGCCATTTTCATAAAGCGCGCGCGACACCGCGACAGCCCCTTCGGGGTGGTCGAATTCCAGCCCCAGAACGACGCCCCGCTGGCGCACGCCCACGAAGATGTCGCTGTGGCGCGCCATCATCTCTTCCATGCCGCGGGCAAAGAACTCCGCCACAAAATGCACGTTCGAAACAACCTCGGGACGTTGCAGCATCTCGATCACGTGATGCCCGACAAGACAGCCCAACTCAGAGCCGCCGGCGGTGCTGATATGGGCCGCACCGTCCTCGACCAGCCACTGGCCGCATTCCTCCGTGGCAAGGCAGGCACTGATCGGGTAGATGCCGCCGCCCAGCCCCTTGCCGCAAACGAACATGTCGGGCGTCAGGCCGTATCCCTGCCAGCCCCACATCGTGCCGGTCCGCATCAGGCCGGTCTGCACCTCGTCGGCGATGAACTTGGTGCCGTATTTCCGGCACAGATCCTGGCAGGCCTTGAGATAACCCTCCTCGGGCATGGGAAACCCGTAAGTCGCCGGGATCGTCTCGATGATGAAACCGGCCACGTCACGGTTCTTCAGCACCTGCTCCAGCGCATCGACGTCGTTGAAGGGCACCTGGATGAACTCGTCGGGTTTTTCCGACAGGAAGATCTTGGAAAAGCGTTCGTCCCCGGCCGCGACCGACAGGCCGGAATGGCCGTGATACCCCTTGATGATCGACACGATCTTGCGCCGCTTGGTGGCGTAACGCGATGTTTTCAGGGCGATTTCCACGGCCTCGGCCCCGCCTGCCCCGAAGATCGCGTATTTCGTGTGCGGCGCCGTCGCGACCAGTTTCTCGGCAAAGGCCGCGCGGGCGACGGAGGGGAACCAGTGATTGCCCATGTCGAAGTAATCGAGCCCGGACTTGAGCACTTCGACCAGCTCGGGATGACGGTGCCCGAAATTGTAGGTCCCGCCATTCAGGTGAAGGTCGATCAGCCGCTTGCCCGACATGTCGTAAAGGAAATATCCCTCGCGGCGGTCGATCACCATCGGCGTGCCGGCTTCCTTCCAGAAGCTGACCTTGCCCGGATTCCAGTATTCCGCCGCCTTCTTCAGAAGGTCGTCCTTCGAGTCGAAGGAAAAGTATCCGTAGTTGAACACGCGATTCCCCTTTGCAGTTGGTCACCACGTTAGCACCTAATTTTTGACTAACAACATTTTTTGACCGAAGTCGGTCATTTTTGTTTCGATTCCTTCCGCGAATTGCGTATATTCATGTTTGAGAGGCAGCCAACGGGCCTGAAATGTCTAAGAAAACACTGCGGCACGACCAGATTTTAAGCATTCTGGAAGTAAGCCCCTCCATACGCGTGGCCGAAATGGCGGAGGAACTCGGTGTCTCCAGCGAGACGGTGCGGCGCGACCTGACCGAGCTTGACGAGTCCGGGCGGATCAAGCGCACCTATGGCGGAGCCGTCAGGACCAGGTCGTTCGAGCCCGCGCTGGCCGAGCGGTTGCAACTGCACACGCGCGCCCGCGAACAGATTGCGCGGCTCGCGGTCGAAAGCATCGGCGACGCCGGCAGCCTTTTCATCGGCGGCGGGGCGACGACAATGCATTTCGCGCGCGCGCTGCGCGGGATCGACCGGCAGCTGACCGTCCTGACCCCCGCCTTCAGCATCGCGACCGAGTTGTCGGTCAATCCTCTGATACAGGTCCTGTCGCTCCCCGGTATCGTCGAGCCGCGCGAGGGCCTGGTCTACGGCTCCCAGACCACCGAATGCATCAAGCAGTTCCGCGCACCGATCGCCATCACCGGCGCGTCGGGCATCGACGAGAACGGCGTCAGCGAGGCCCTGCTGCACGCCGGTCAGGTCTATGCCGCGATGATCGAGGCCGCCGACGAGGCCTTCATCCTCGCCGATGCGTCGAAATTCGGAAACCGCTCCCTGCAGCAGATCGTCGACTGGAATCCCCGCCTGACCCTGATCACGGACGAGCGTCCTCCCCCCAACTTGTGGGACGCGATCCGCAAGGCCGACGCGCAAATCATCGCGGGGTGAGGGATGACGGGGCGCGCATCAGGACCGAGCCAGCAGGACGTCGCGGACGAAGGCCCGGTCACCGGCATTCGTCAGGCGGCGGGCGGCCTCGGCGGGCGTGACCCAGACGACGCTGTGCTCGGGGTGATACGGGTCGGACAGGCGGCGCACCGGCCGGGCAATGTAGATGCTGCACAGCTTTTCGGCCCACATGTCGTATTCCGGCAGGTACCCGTACTGGCGGTACCGCCCCAGAAGGCGCGGCGCGCCGACGCGCCAGCCGGTTTCCTCCAGCACCTCGCGCGCCAGGGCCCGCAGCGGCGCCTCGCCCCGGTCCACTCCGCCGCCGGGCAGTTGCAGCTCGGGAACCGGCGCACTCTGAAAGGTCAGCAGAACGCGCCCGCCGCGCGGCAAGAGCGCATAGACGCCCGGCCGCCTGTCATAGCGGCGCGTGGAGTGGGGGCGCGGGCCGTGGATCGGTATCATGCCTTCATCCTGCCAAGGGTCGCGCCCGATCGGAGCAGACCGGCCGCGACAATTCAACACCAAGACACGGCGGAAACGCTTCATCCAAGGACCGGCGCAGGGAGGCGCTACCCAAAATGAGCAACAGTTACGACGCCAACCGCTGGAAACGTTTCGACGAGTGGGATGCGCGGCCGCTGCGCCACGACCAGTTCGCGGTCGAGGATCCCGAGAACGGGTTTTCCGCCTTCAACGGGGCGGCCGACCCCGGCCCCGGCCTGAAGATCGAGAACGGCAAGGTCAGCATGATGGACGGCGTCGCGGCACAGGATTTCGACATGATCGACGCGTTCATCGCGGCGCATCACCTGGACATGGACGTGGCCGAGGAAGCGATGGCGATCCCGGCCGAGCAACTCGCGCGCATGTTGGTCGACATGAACGTGCCACGGGCCGAGCTTGTCCGCCTGGCGCGCGGCCTCACACCGGCCCGGCTGGCCGAGGCCGTGGCACAACTGAACGCGATGGAAATCGCCTTCGCCTATTCAAAGATGCGCGCCCGCAGGACGCCGGGCAACCAGGCGCATGTGACCAACGCCAAGGACGATCCCTTGCAGCTGGCCGCCGATGCCGCCGTGGCCGTGGCGCTCGGGTTCGACGAGATCGAGACGACGATGCGGGTGGCGCGCAATTCGTGGTCGAACGCGCTGGCCTGCTGCGTGGGGTCGGTCGTGGGCCGGGCCGGCACGCTCTTTCAATGCTCCAGCGAAGAGGCCGAAGAGCTCGAAATCGGCATGGCGGGGTTCACCTCCTACGCCGAAACCGTGTCGGTCTATGGCACGGAAAGCGCGTTCATCGACGGCGATGACACGCCCTGGTCCAAGGCGTGGCTGGCCGCCGCCTATGCCTCGCGCGGGATCAAGATGCGCTGCACCTCCGGCGCGGCGTCGGAACTTCTGATGGGCTATCACGAGGCCAAGTCGCTGCTCTACCTCGAGGCGCGCTGCCTGTGCATCCAGCGCGGCATGGGCTCCCAGGGCACGCAGAACGGCGGCATCGACGGCGCGCCGCTGGCCTCGTCCATTCCCGGCGGCGTGCGCGAGATCTGGGCCGAGAACCTGCTAGCGGTCTGGCTGGACCTGGAATGCGCCTCGGGCAACGATGCCAGGCATTCCGAATCCGAGATGCGGGTCGCCGCCAAGGTGCTGCCCTTCCTGATTGGCGGATCGGACCTGATCTGCTCGGGCTTCGGCAGCATCCTGAAATACGACAATTCCTTCAATCCGTCGTCGTTCAACGGCGAGGAGCTGGAGGAATTCCTGGTGCTCCAGCGCGATTTCGAGGCCGATGGCGGGCTGACCTCGATCGAGGACGCAAGCGCGCTGGACCTGCGCCGCCGCGCCATCGACGCGCTGTCGCATGTGCTGAAGGATCTGGACCTCGCCGCGCCGACCGAGATCATGAAACGCTCCGTCGCGGTCGCGTCGGGCTCGAACGACACGCAAAGCTTCGCACCGCGCGACGTCGCGGTGATCAGCGACAAGATCAGCCGCCAGCGCATCACCGTCCTGGACGTGATCCGGTCGCTGCATCGTGGCGGTTTCGTGCCCGAGGCGCAGAACCTGCTGTTCCTGGTGAAGCTGCGCGTTTCGGGCGACTACCTCCAGACCTCGGCGATCGTCCGGGACGGGCACGTCATCAGCGCCATCAACGATCCCAACGACTATACCGGCCCCGGCACCGGCTATCGGCTGACCGAGGCGCGGCGCAAGGAACTGGCGGCGATCCGCAACGTGCTGGACCGCGACGAGGTGCTGCGCCGCGAGGCGGCAAGCGAACCTGCCGAGGCCCGCGCGATCGAGTACAGCACCATGGGTCCCGCCGAGCGCGGCACCGACCCGCACGAGGTGGTCGTGGGTATCAGCCCCGGGTTCGGCACCAGGATATTCAGGACACTTTCGGGGCTTCCGCTCAGCAAGGTGTTGAAGGCGCTTCGCGACGGGATCGAAAAAGGCGGCGGACGGATGCGGCTGATGCGGATCCGGCATACCGCCGACACGTCCTTCCTGGGTCTCAGCGCCGCGCGGCTCTCGGGCTCGGGCATCGGGATCGGGATCCAGTCCAAGGGCACGGCGGTGATCCACCAGAAGGACCGCCTGCCCCACAACAACCTCGAACTGTTCTCGAACGCGCCGGTGACCAACCTGGATCACTACCGCGCGCTCGGAGAGAACGCGGCGCAATACGCCCGCGGCGACCTGCCCGCGCCGGTCGTCGTGCCGACCCAGGGCGAGGCGCTTGGCGCACGGTTCCATGCCCGCGTGGCGCTGACCTATGCGATCGAGACCAAGATGACCGAGAACAACGCCTCGCCCGAGACCGTCGATATCAATTTCCTGGGAGAAACCTGATGCCCGATCAGCCGCTCACGACCGAAAACTACCCCCTTGCGGAAACGTCGCCCGAACGGGTCACCGGCCATCGCGGCAAGTCGCTGGACGAGCTGACGCTCGAAGCGGTGCTTGCCGGCGACGTCGGGATGGAGGACTTGCGCATCACGCCGAACGCGCTCTTGCAGCAAGCCCAGATCGCGCGCTCCGCGGGCCGCGCCGCCCTGGCGCGGAACTTCGAGAGGGCCGCGGAAATGACGCGGGTGCCGCAGGACACGATCATGGAGATCTACGAACTGCTGCGCCCCGGACGGACCCGCTCGATCGAAAGCCTGCAGAACACCGCGCAAAGGCTCAGACGCGAATTCAACGCGCCCCTGCTCGCCCAGCTGGTGGAGGAAGCTGCCTCCGCATACGAAAAGCGAGGATTGTTCCGCAATCGTTACTGACGCAGGTCTGCCTTTTGGCAGGTCGGCTCCCCGATCCGTCCCCGGTTTCAGGCCGACTTCCCGCGCAGCGGGCAAGGCACCGGCGACACGCCGCGAAGCCTCGCCTTGCCTTGGGGCGGCGCGTTCCCCGCCGATCCCGGACCGGCTGTCGTCGCCCGGCTCACCGCATGACGAAGGGATTTGCCATGGGTGCGTCCGACGTGCTGATCCACACGGTCTTCGTGCAGGTATAGTCCCGGATCGCGTCCAGCCCGGCCTCGCGGCCATAGCCGGACTGATCGAACCCGCCGAACGGCGCGATGGGCGACACGGCCCTGTAGGTGTTGACCCAGCATATCCCGGCCTTCAGCCGTGACGAGACCCGGTGCGCCCGCGCGACATTCTGCGTGAAGATGCCCGACCCCAGACCGAACGGCGTGCCGTTGGCAAGGGCGATGGCCTCGTCCTCGGTCTCGAACGGCAAGAGCGACATCACCGGACCGAACATTTCGACCTTCAATGTCTCCGCGCCCGGATCGGCGCATTCGACCAGCGTCGGCGCCATGTAGTTGCCCGGACGGTCCAGCGGCGCGCCACCGAACCGCACCCGCGCCCCGCCGGATATGGCGTCGGCAAGCGTGGTCTCGATCCTGCGGATCTGGTCCGCCGTGCATAGCGGGCCGATCTGGGTGCTGGCGTCAAGCGGGTCTCCGATCACGACGCCGTTCATCTTTTCCTCGATTTTCCCCGCCACCTCCTCGAAGACCGAGCGTTGCACCAATCCACGGGTCCCCGCCACGCAGCTTTGGCCCGAGGCCCCGAAATTGCCCGCGATCAGACCGTTCGCCGCGCTTTCCAGGTCCGCGTCCTCGAACACCAGGATGGGGGATTTCCCGCCCAGTTCCAGCGTCGTGACCGCGAAATTCTCTGCCGAGTTGCGCACCACGTGCCGCGCGGTCTCGGGGCCGCCGGTGAACGCGATACGGTCCACGTCCGGGTGCCGGGTCAGGGGAATGGCGCAGTTTTCCGCGTCCCCCGTGATGACCGAAACCACACCCTCGGGAAACCCCGCCCTCTCGATCAGGCGGGCGAATTCCAGTATCGGGGCGGGCGCAATTTCCGAGGCTTTCAACACCACGGCGCAGCCCGCCGCAAGCGCGGGCCCCAGTTTCGTCGCGGTCAGGAACATCTGCGCGTTCCACGGCACGATCGCGGCGACCACACCGATCGGCTCGCGCCGCGTGTAGACATGCATGTCCGGCTTGTCGATCGGCAGGACCGCGCCTTCGATCTTGTCCGCCAGCCCCGCGTAATAGCGGTAATAGTCACCCACATAGGCCGACTGCGCCGCCGTCTCCGCCAGCAGCTTTCCACTGTCGGTGGTCTCGATCCGGCCAAGCTCGGCCGCGTGCTCCTCGATCAGCTCCGCCAGCCGGTACAGCAGCTTGCCGCGTTGCGTCTGGGTCATGTCCCGCCAGGCCGGATCGTTCAGCGCCCTGCGGGCCGCCCGCACGGCCCGGTCCACATCCGCGCCCGAAGCGCAGGCGAAACTGGCCCAGTCCTGCCCGGTCGCGGGGTTCTGCGAAGTCATCGTCTGCCCGTCCGACCCTTCGGTCCATGCCCCGTCGATAAACAGCTGGAAATGTGGTCTGTCCTGCATTCTGCACCTCATCCAAAGGCCGGCATGACGGTCTCGATGAACCGCGCCAGCGACGCCCGCTTGCGTTCGAAACTCATACCGCTGTCGATCCAGAAGGCATACTCGTCATAGCCCAGCTCTTCATACCTCTTGATCTTCTCGATCACAGCATCGGCGGTTCCGATGGTCAGGTCACGCGCCATGTTCTCGGGGCTCATCAGCGTGTTCGCCGCCATCTCCTCCTCGGACAAGGGCGCAAGCAGACCCTTCTCGACCGGGCGCTTGTTCTGGAACCAGGCGCCGAAATAGCAGTAGAAACGCGACAATTCCCGCGCCGCCAGCGCCACGTCCCCGGCATCCGAGCCGACATAGGTGTGATGCAGCAGCATGATCTTGGGCCGGGGGCCATCATGGGCGTCGCAGGCGGCGTCGAAGCGTTGCTTCAGCGTTACGATCTCGTCCAGCCCCTGCCAAAGCGGCGTGACCTGGATGTTGAACCCGTTCTTCACCCCGAATTCATGGCTGTTGGGATCGCGCGCCGCGATCCAGATCGGCGGCCCGCCCTCCTGTACCGGCGCGGGCGCGGCGGTGGTGGCGGGAAAGCTGTAGAACTCTCCGTCATGGGCACAGTCCCCGGCCCATAGCTTGGGCAGCAGCGGGGCAAGCTCGCGCATCCGCTGTCCCGCCTCCCACGCGTCCAGTCCCGGCATCAAACGCTCGTATTCATAAGAATAGGCCCCGCGCGCAATACCCAGCTCGATGCGGCCATCGGTCATCAGGTCCGCCGCCGCCGCCTCCCCGGCAAGCTTGATCGGGTGCCAGAACGGCGCGATGACGGTCCCGGTCCCCAGCTTCACATTCTTCGTGTGGTGGGCGATATTCACCAGCGACATCAACGGGTTCGGCGCGATGGTGAACTCCATGCCATGATGCTCGCCGGTCCAGACGGCGCGCATCCCGGCGTCATCGGCCATCTTGCACAGCTCGATCAGCTCGGCATTGAGCTCCTTGTGCGACTGGTCGGGCGCAAGCCGTTCCATGTGTACGAACAGCGAGAAATCCATTGCTACGTCCTTTCGAATGGCTGGTGTACGTCGCCGTGCCGCGCATCGCCGATGTAAAGGCCGAAATTGCGCGTCCGCGTCTCGACCGCGAAGCGCATCATCATGTCTCGGATGGCGGATGACGCGAATGTCTGGTCCGGGATCTCGCGGACCGGGCAGCGGGTGAACGCGTCGCTGGCACCCGTCGCGGTCGCAAGAAAGTACGAGCTTTGCGCCGCGTCGTCGCGAAACACGGAATAGGCAGGACCCAGGGTGACGGGCTGTCCGCGACGCGCAAGCTCCTGCACCAGCCGCGTGCGGGTGTTTTCGTGATCCTGCGCGACAACCTGCGGCGGCCGGAACCCCGCGTCGGTCTTCTCCAGAAGCACGTCGTCGCCAAGCGATATGATCGCGCCGCAGAGCGCCGCCCCGTCCGCGGGTTCCAGCGCCGCGCGCTCCAGCCCCAGGCTGAAGAACCGGCCTCCCGCATATCCCAGTCCACGCCCGCCCGCATGGGTGAACGCCTGCACCTCGCCGATCAGGATCGCGTGGTCGCCCGCGTCGATCACCTCATGCGTCCGGCACGAGAACCGCGACAGCGCCCCGCCGATCAGAACGTTGCCAAGCGCGTCCTCGCCGTGATCCACCCGGGCGAAACGGTCGCCCTTGTAGCTGGCAAAGGTGGTGGCGACGTCTTCCTGCCCTTCGGCCAGGACATTGACCGCGAAATGGGTGCAGCCCGCAAAGCTGTCGAAGCTCGACAGGAACTTGCCCGGGCACACCAGCAGCAGCGGAGGCTCCAGCGAGACCGAGGAAAACGAATTGGCGGTGAACCCGACGGGCCGTCCGGCGGCGTCGCGGGTCGTCACCACGGTCACGCCCGTCATGAAACTGCCGAAGGCGCTGCGCAGCGCGCGACTGTCGAGGGAAGTCATGGCCAGACCTCCCGCGCCAATGCCACCAGGGCGCCAAGAACGCGGTCCGCATGGGTCATCGGCATCATGTGCGCCGCGTCGTCGATCACCAGGGCGCGACCATCGGGCGCAAGATCGGCCATCGTCCGTGACATTTGGGGCGTCGAATTGGGGTCGAGCGCCCCCGTGGCGAAAAGCGCCGGGCACGCAATCGCACGCACGGTCTCGCGGCTCGGCGCCTCGGCGCGGGCAAAGGCGGTGTAGGCGGCCTTGTACCCGGCGGGGTCCACCGCGCGCAGCCACCTGTCGCAGGCCGCCCGCTCGGGCGAGGCCGCGTTGCCGAACCAGCGCTCCAGGGTTTGCGTCGGGTCCGGCACCGTCCTGCCGTCATGGCGGCCGGCGCGCTCCCGAATGGCCGCCGCGGCCCCGGGCGGGCGTTCGAACACCGCGTTCAGCGCCGCAACCGCGCAGACCTTCGCGAGCGCGCGCGCGGCCAGCTCGACCGCGATCAGCGCCCCCATCGAATGGCCGGCGATCACGGCAGGCTCGGTCAGGCTGTCCAACAACGGCAAGACGGCCTGCACGTAATCCTCCAGCGACGGCTGCCCGTTCAGGCGGCGGCTTTGCCCGTGGCCCGGCATGTCGGGCGCGACCACCCGGCAGGCGCCGCTCAGCCCGTCGATCTGCGCCCCCCAAGCCTCTGCGTTCAGGCCGACCCCGTGCAACAGCACCACGGGCCGCCCTGCCCCCGCCTCCAGCACGGCAAGGCCCGCGCGCTCAGACCGCGGCAGGGTTGTCGACGTCATGACCCAGATCCTTCAGATCCTGGTAGCGGTCCCCGATCCGGTGATGCGGCCGGCCCGACAGGGCCGCGCCCAGCACCACGACAACTTCGTCCGCTCGCGGGGCGTCGGGGATGGCGAACTGGATCGTCAGGTAATGCGACCGCCGCCCGGCATCGTTCTTGTCCATCAAGGGTACCATGATCGGCGCATTGGCGGGCCCGCGCGTGTTGGTGAACGCCAGATACGACCTGGCCTCGACCGCTTCGCGGTAGAAATTGCCGAAGCGCAGCGTGTGGATCAGGCCCGAGGCATGTTCGATCTCGCCGTCCAGCCCCACGACCGCCGCTTTGCCATAGGCCTCTATCGCCGCGCCGCTTCCGGCCAGGCGGATCATCCGATCCGTCATCATCTCGCCCAGCGCCGGCCCATACGCGCGAATGTCCGGGGCCAGGTCCTCGACGAAGCGGCCCGCCCACGGATTGCGCAGCACGACCGCCACCGCGAACATGCGCCACGGCGTGCGGGCGGCGCGAAACCCCTCGATGAGGACCTCTTCATCGAAGGTCACGATTTTCCTGATTTCCGGGCTCACAATGCATCCTTTCGCTTTGGTCCCAGCGTAGAAAGCCCAGAATTCTTTGACAAACGAATGGATTATGCCCTTAGGTATTACAAACACTAATGGCTGGCTTGCCCAATGACGAAATCGCTCCCGCCTCTCGGATGGCTGCGGTCCTTCGAGGCCGCGGCGCGCCACCTCAGCTTTACCATGGCGGCCGAGGAAATCGGCCTCACCCAATCGGCGATCAGCCAGCAGGTCAAGTCGCTGGAAATGCGACTGGGCGTGCAGCTTTTCGTGCGGCACGCGCGCGGGCTGGCCCTGACCGATGCGGGGCGCCGCCTGTTGCCCGAGGTCGGCGCACCGCTTCAGGCCCTTGCGAATGCGATGGTCGGCATGGACACCCGCCCCTCGCGGCACCTGTTGACGGTCGCCGCCTCGATCAGTGTCGCGCACTGGATCATCGCCCCGCGCCTGCCGGGCTTCCGCGCACGCTTTCCCGATGTCGAGGTCAGGATCCTCAGCGCGATCTGGCCGGATGATTTCCATACCACACGCGCGGATGTCGAGATACGCTTCGGCTCCGGCAAGCAGGCCGGCCCCGAGGCCCAGGCGATCCGGCCCAACGGCCTCGTCGCCATCAAGGCGCCGACGCTGCACGGCCCGATCTCCGACCTGCCGCGCATCGAAACCGTCGGAACGTCCAGCGGCTGGCAGGCCTGGTCCCGGCAGGTCGAGCCCCTGCCCGGCCCGTCGATCTATACCGACACGTATGGCATGGCGCTGCACCTGGCGGTACACGGCAACGGCGTCGCGCTGGTGAATGAATGGATGACCCGGGACGCCATCCGCACCGGGCTTGTCGACCGGGCACATCCCGCCTCGATCCCAAGCCAGGAGGGCTATTATCTCTCCGTCACCACGGACAAGCCCGAGGCGGACGCCTTCCGCGCCCTGATCCTGCAATGATCCTCCGAAGATTGGTCGCCTGAGGCCAACACCATTCCGAGGTCCAGCGCGCCGGACTGTACCGGAAATGTCGGCGGCCTTTCCCCCCTTGTCTGCCCTCGAACCAGGCCGTCGCGCACAGCCGCGCCGCGGCCACGCCAGCACCCATATTTCGCTTAAGATTCTCACATGTGCTCAACTAACATATTAGCTACGTATTACTTGCATATTGACCGTCGACCGAAAGTCGTCTACGACTTCGCGGTGCAGGTTCCCGGTGCGGTTTGGAGTCCGCCTCGGTCGACTTTTCCTTTCGAAACAATTCCGGGGCTTTTCACCCGCGGCGACATGGCCGCGACCGGCGACGCGATGACCATCGTGGGCATCCTGCGGCAAGCCCCCTACCTGTCGAACGCCCTGCGCGCGGCCGGCAAGGGCAAACGCGCCGAACGCATGGCGCCTTACATCCCGTGGCGCGATGCGCCGATGCTCATGCCCCTCGGCTCGGCCCGCGCCTCGAGGCCAGCCACCTGCCCCTGCCGGCACCGCTGGCCCATGCGTGCACCCTGCGCGGCCTCGGCGACGCGCTGACACGCCTGGCCAAGGGCCGCGACCTCTTTATCGGGAAATACAGTCGCGTGCTTCGCGCGCCGCGGTTCAAAGGGTCGCGCGGGTGAACTCGTAGATATAGTCGATCAGCCGGTCCGACGCCGTGCCCGCGCCGGCTTCGTCGCCCTCCGCGATCTTCTGCGCCACGCCCGAATGCAGGTTGGCGCAGCGCTCGAGGTCCAGCGCCACGCGGTAGTTCTGAAACCAGAACCGACGCGACAGCCCCTGCATCCGCCGCATCGAGCGTTCGATGAACTCGTTGCGGCAGGCGGCCAGCACCGCGCGGTTGAACTCCAGGTCCAGTTGCATGAACGCGTCGTAATCCCGCGCCTCGGCCGATGCCGCCAGCCTCGCGGCCAGTTCCGCGAAGAACGCGCGCTCGGCCTCGGTCGAGCGCAGCGCCGCCTTGCAGGCACAAAGCCGCTCCACCTCGCGCCGCAACTCCAGCAGCTGCAACTGCTTGGCGATGTTGATCTCGGAAACCATGACGCCGCGGCGCGGCATCACCACGACCAGCCCCTCGGCCGCCAGCCGCTGCAGCGCCTCGCGCACGGGGGTGCGCCCGATGCCCAGTTCCTCGACCAGCTGCGACTCCGACAGAACCTGCCCCGGCTCAAGGTCCAGCGCCACGATCCGCGCCTCTATCATCTCGTAGGCTCGGTCGGTCAGCGTCACGCTGTCGATCTTTCGCGCGCGCGGCGGACCGTTGTCCAACACGCTCTCAGTGTCTTTGTTCATATTCTGCCTGTCTTTGGCCTTGACCATCGCGGTCGGTCATAGGGTCTTTTGTCACCATGTGAAAACCTAAGGCGCTTCGCGCCATGCCGCAAGGCTTGGGCGCACCTTCGGCAGGCCACCGCGCCGCGCGGTACGCCCCCCGCCGCAAAGGCCGTCACGGCGGCGGGGCAACTCCGGCACGTTCCGGGCTCATATTTCCGCAGCCGCTCTCTTTGCTCCGGCTGGACCTGAATGATGGCGGCCCGGATATCGGCCTCGGTCATTTCCCAATCGTTGCCGAAATTCACGGTCACTTCGCGCATGAACGGCTCGGCCAGGCGCCTGGCCAGCCCCGCATCGCCGGTCACGTCATAGATCAGCGCAAACGCCATGGTCAGCCTAAGATATACCAATTTCATTCGTATGATATATGAAAAATATGTTTATATTAATGCAAGCCATTCCCCATGAAGCCGCAATCGCCGAACTCGGCGCCTGCCGGTCTGCGGCCCTCCGTGATTGAAAGGCAAGCGCACCGGCCCACCCCGGCGCCTCGCTCATGCACGAGGGTCGGGTCGTCGGCACCGTCACCTCGGGCGCGTGGGATATCGCGTGGGCATGAACCTGGCCAACGGCATCGTCTCCCCCGGATTGACGCAAATGGGCGCCGCGTTCGAGCTGGACATGTGCGGTGAGATGATCCCGTGCGGGTGATCGACCCCTTGCCCCTACGGCCCCGAAATGCGCCTGCCGCGCAGTTAGCAGACCCGCGCGGCGCTCACAGCGGAAAAAGGCACCTGTGCCCGCGCCCGTCCTCGTCGGTCCAGCTTGGCTCGGTCACGGCACAGGTGGCCTGCGCCCAGGGGCAGCGCGGATGAAAATCGCAGCCCGAGGGCCGGTTCACCGGGCTCGGCACCTCGCCCTCCAACGCCACCCGCTCGTGCCGCGCATCGGGGTCGGGCTCGGGGTTCGCGGCCAGCAACGCCTTGGTATAGGGATGGCGCGGATGGGCGAAAACCCGGTCTGTCGGGCCTTTCTCCACGAACCGGCCCAGGTACATGATGGCCATCTGGTCTGTGACATGCCGCACCAGGTTCAGGTTGTGGGTGATGATCACGATCGCCACGCCGCTGCGCGCCTGCACGTCGGCCAGAAGGTTCAGCACCTCGCCCTGCACCGACATGTCGAGACCCGCCGTAGGCTCGTCCGCGATCAGCAGCTTGGGGTCCAGTGCCAGCGCCCGCGCCACGCCGACGCGCCGCGCCTGCCCGCCCGACAACTGGTGCGGATAGCGCGTTGCGAACTCGGCCGGCAGCCCCACGAGGCCCAGCAGGCGCTCGGCCTCGCCGCGCCCGGCGGGCCGCCCGTGAATGCGCAGCGGTTCCGTCACCAGGGACTTGACCGTCAGCCGGGGCGACAGCGACCCCACCGGGTCCTGCCACATCATCGACATGTCGGTGCGCAGGCGGGCCCACTCGCGGGCCGAGGCCTCCGAAATTTCCGCCCCGTCAAAGCGGATCGACCCGCCCGAGGGTTTCTTCAGCCCGATCAGCGTGCGCGCGATGGTGGACTTGCCCGAGCCGCTTTCGCCCACCAGCCCCAGCGTCTCGCCCGCACCCAGCGTGAAGGACACGCCGCACACCGCCTCGAAATCATTTGGCTCGCGGCGCAACGCGGCCTTCAGACGCCCCTGCCGCGCATACCGGATGCGCAGGTCCTCGACTTCCAGAAGGCTCATGCCCTGTCCTCCGCCGGGTCGTTCAGATGGCACCGCGCCGCCTGCCCCCCGCCGGCATCGTAAAGCGGCGGATGCGCGGTACTGCAGCGCTCGAACGCCTTGGGACAGCGGGCGCGAAACGCGCATCCCGCGGGCGGGCGGCGCAGGTCCGGCAAAGTGCCGGGAATGGTCGGCAGCCGGCGCGTGGCCTCGCGGATGCGGGCCGGGTCGCACTCGAACAGCGCCTGCGTGTAGGGATGGCACGGGTCGCGGAACACCTGCGCCACGGCGCCGCGCTCCACCACTTCGCCCGCATACATCACCGCCACCTCGTCGCACAGCTCGGCCACCGTCCCCAGGTGGTGCGACACGAACAGCACCGAACAGCCGAACTTTTCCTGCAACTCGCGCAGCAGGGTGACGATCTGCATCTCCAGCGTGGCATCCAGCGCCGTCGTGGGCTCATCCGCGATCAACAGGTCCGGCCGCGTCAGCAGCGCCATGGCGATGCACACCCGCTGGCGCATCCCGCCCGAAAGCTGATGCGGATAGGCATCGAGCTTCGACGCCGCATCGGGCAATTGCACCTGTTCGAGAAACTCGATGGCGCGGGCGCGTTTTTCGGCCCGCCCGCCCGGTTCGCGATACTGGATGTCCATCATCTGCTGTCCGATGGTCGTCACCGGGTTGAGCGAGGTCATCGGGTCCTGAAAGATCATCGAGATCCGCCTGCCCCGCAGAGCGCGCCACTCCCTCGGCCTCAGCTGCGCAAGGTTCTGGCCATCCATGTCGATCCGCCCGCCCGCGATCCGCGCATTCTCGGCCAGAAGGCCGATCAGCGAATACGCGAGCGTGGACTTGCCGCACCCGCTTTCGCCGACAAGGCCCAGCACCTTGCCCCGGGGCACGTCCAGGGTGATGTCGCGCAGCGCATGGATAGCCCCGCGCGGCGTGGCGAAATCCACCGAAAGCCCGTCGATCTGCACCAGCGGCTCGGCGCCGCCTTCCGTTTGCCGGTCCGGCTCTGTCGCAACGCTGGATACCATCAGCCGGCCTTTCTCAGCTTGGGATCGAAGATGTCGCGCAGCGCCTCGCCCATGAAGGTGAACCCAAGCGTCACCAGGATGATCGGGATCGACCCGCCGATCACAGGCCAGGGCGAGTTGCGGATGAAATTGTAGCCGTCGTTCAGGATCACGCCCCAGGACGGCGTCGGCGGCCGTACCCCCATGCCAAGGAAACTCAGGCCCGCCTCGGTCGCGATCACCAGCGGCACGTCCATCGACGCCAGGATCAGCAGCGGGCCCAGCACGTTCGGCAGCACATGCACGAACAGGAGGCGCGGCGTGCCCACCCCCATCGCGCGCTCGGCCAGGATGAACTCGGCATTCTTCAGCGCCATCGTCTGGGTCCGCACGATACGGGCATAGATCGGCACCGAGGTGATCGCCACCACCAGCATCACCGTGAACAGGCTCGGGCCGATGATGGTCACCACCGCCAGGCCGAAAACGATGGTGGGAAACGAGCGCAGCGCGTCGAAGATCAACAGCAGGATATTGTCCAGCCAGCGCGGCCCCAGCCCCGCGATCAGCCCCAGAAGCAGCCCGATGCTCAGCGCCGCGGCCAGCGAGGCCGCGGCGACCAGCATCGCGATGCGCCCGCCCGCGATGACCCGGCTGAAGATGTCGCGCCCGATATTGTCGGTGCCCAGCCAGTGCTCGGCCGAGGGCGGGGCCATGCGCGGGCCGGTCATGATGGCGGCAGGATCATAGGGCACGATCCACGGCGCGAGAATGGCCGAGCCGACGATCAGCGCCACCAGCACGAAACCGATCAGGCCGGTCGGGCTGGCCGACAGAACCCGCCAGGTCCGGATCATCACACCCGGTTCGGAAACGGCCTCTTGCGTGGCGTCGGTCATGTCACATGTCCTCCCGCTGGCGCGGATCCAGCCAGGCAATCACCAGGTCCGAGATCAGCGTCGCCAGCACGATGATGCCGGTGGTCACCAGCACCGCGCCCAAGACGATGGGATAGTTGCGTTCGTTCACCGCCTGCACGATCAGCGCGCCGATCCCGGGCCGGGCAAAGATCACCTCGACGAACACCGCCGCCGAGAAAAGATGCGCCACGCCCGTGCCGATCAGGGTCACGGCGGGCTGCACCGCGATCTTCAGGATATGCGAGCGGGTGATCCACCGGTCCGGCAGGCCATAGGCGCGCGCCATGCGCACATGCGGCTGGCCCATCACCTCCAGCATCGAGGCCCGCACGATCCGGGAGACGTATCCCACCCAAGACACCCCGATGGCAAAGGACGGCAGGATCAGGTGCGTGACCCGGTCCCAGAACCCCTCGCCCGCGCCGATCGCGGGCAGCCATTGCAGCCAGACCGCAAAAACCAGCACCGAATAGAGCGCCATGACGAAGGCCGGGATCGAGATCGTGCCGACCGAGAGCACCCCGGTCAGCGTATCGAGCCACGTGTTGCGCCGCAGTGCCGAATAGCAGCCCAAGGCGATGCCCAGCACCGCGCCCCAGAGGATCGAGACGCTGATCAGGATCAGCGTGTAGGGCAGCTGCTCGAACACGATCTGCGACACCTCGCGGCCCGTGAACACGTCCTGCCCCAGGTCGCCGCGCAGGATGTTGCCGAAGAACGTCACGATCTGCACCGGCAGCGGCTTGTCCAGCCCCATCGCCTCGCGCGTCTGCTCGATCAGCTCTGGCGTGGCGCGAGGGCCCAGGATCATCACCGCCGGGTCGCCCGGCACCACGTGCAGCATGAGCGTCAGGATAGAGACCGCGACCATCACGATCACGACCGAAAGGACAAGCCTTTGGGAGGCGTATAACAGCACGGGCCGCGGTATCCTTTAGCGTCAGACTTCGCCGTCGAAGTCGATGAACAAGGGCCGCCCGTCGGGCCGCAGCGCCGGCTCCAGTCCTTCGCGGTACATCACCGGGGTGCCTTCATGGGTGATGAACTTGTAGGCCCCGGTCGCTTCCATCAGGTCCTGCATCTTGCGATACATCTCGGCGCGTTTCTCGCCATCCGCCTCGCTCAGCGCAGCGGCGTGCAACTCGTCGAACTCCGTGTTCGAGAACCGTTCCCAGTTCCAGATGCCGACCTGGTCGGTGACGAACCAGCTGGTCGCGTAATAGGGGTCCGGCAGCATCGAGAAGCGGTTCAGCACCAGCTGCATGTCCTTCCAGCGTTCGCCCTCGCTTTCCATGCCCAGCGTCCAGAAAGACCCAGAGTCCTGCACGTTGATCTGCGTCTGGATGCCGATCTGCGCCAGCTGCGCCTGGACCACCTCGGCAATGGTCTTCCACACCGTGGCATTGAGCGCGTCGATGGTCAGCGGCTCGGCCGGCGGACCGCCCGCCGCCTCCAGGTACTCGCGCGCCTTGTCCAGGTCGCCCGCCACCGGAACCGACGGGGTCTCGCGGTGGCCCGGCAGGCCGGGGGCGATCATGCCTGTGGCCGGAGCCGCCTCGCCGAAATAGGCCGCGTCGATGATCTGCTCGGCGTTGATGGCGTGCTGGATCGCCTTGCGCAGGTTCTCGTCGCCCAGCGCGGGGTTGTCCAGGTTCATGCCCAGCCAGACATAATAAAGCGACGGGTATTCCTCGATCACCGTGTTGGCGGGCACGTTGCCGCGATATTGCGCCAGCGACGACAGCGTGATCTCGGTATAATCCAGGTCGCCGGCCTCATACGCGCGCTCGGCGGTCTTGGTGTCGTCCATCGGCAGGATGCGAATCTCGTCGAACCCGGGCGCCTCGCCCTTCCAGTCGGGGTTGCGCACCAGGTGCACATACTGGTTCGGCTTCCACGCTTCCAGGATGTAGGGGCCGGAAAAGGCCGGCGGCTCCATCCCGAAATTGCCGCCGCTTTCCGTGGCTTCCATCACCGCCTTCTTCGACACGATATGCCCCGTGCCATAGGGCAGCGTGATGCTCCACAGCGGCTGGAACGGCTCTTTCAGAACGATGGTGCCCTCGTACTTGCCGGTCACCTCGACATGGTCCAGCGGGCCCCAGTCGCTTTTCACCGGGCTGTCATGCTCCAGCACGCGCTCGAACGAGAACTTGACGTCCTCTGCGGTCATCTCGCCATAACCGCCGGTGAACATCAGCCCCTCTTTCAGCTTGAAGGTGATGTGCGTGTCGTCGACCTGCTCGATGGACTCGGCGGCCTCCAACTCCCATTCCCATTCACGGCCGGGCACATAGCGCACCAGCTTGGAATAGATGCAGTTCATGACATCGACGTTATAGCCGTTCTGGTAGAAGCCGGGGTCAAGCGCGTCGATATCGGCATAGGAACTGACGCGCAGCACCTTGCCCGACTGCGCCCAGATGCGCGAGCCCAGGGGCATGGTGGTGGCGGCGAGGCCCGTCGCGGCGGCCCCGCGCAGGAACGCGCGACGCCCGATGCCGGGTTTGTTGGCGGTCATGTGATCGGTCATTCTTGTTACTCCCAGTTGTGTGGCCGTTTCGGCCTTTCGTGTTCGGCGCCGGACGATCCCGGCGCGAAAAGTGATGGTCCGTGCCACGCCGGGCGCGGAACGCGGGTCAGGCCAGGTCGCGCGGAATCTCGCAGGACCAGGTCTGTTCGTGGGCAATCGCATCGCCTTCCCTGGCGACCAGCTTGGCGTTGATGACGAAATGCGTGGCCGTGGCGGTCATCTCGGTTTCCGTGCGGCTGGACATGCGCCAGTCACCGCGCGACATGTCCAGGTCCCACACCACGTGCCCCTTGAACGAGCGCCAGTCGGTGCCGGTGAACGAATAGGTCTCGACGCAGGTCGCCCCGCGGGTCATGTCGTTGTCCTTGATCCGCAGCCGCCCGTCGGAATCGACGATCCGCACCTGCGTCTCGCCCGTGCCGAGGTCCTCGCGCACGATCCATTCGGCCTGCTCCGGTTCCAGCACTTCCTTGTCCATCGGCGGCGCGCCCTTGGGCGTGCCCAGATCGCGCGGCTGGGTCACCGCATCCATATCCCGCACCGGCAGCACAAGCCGGCTGGCGGCGGTATCGATCTGCAGCGTCACCGGCTCCGGCGCGGGCCAGGCCACGGGGAAATAGCTGGTCGAAACCGACAGCCGCAGCCGGTGCCCGGCGCGGAACGTCTGCGCGACATGCTTGAACGGCACCGTCGCGGTGTAGGTCTCACCCGGCACCAGCGCCTCCGGCGTCTCGTGGCTGTCGCGATGGGTCAGGTTCAACAACCCGTAACAGACGCGCGTCGCCGCACCGTCGGGGGCCACGTCCACAAGGCGCGCGGCCACCTGCGCCACCGGCTGATCGACCGAAAAGCTGATCTCTAGCTGCGCGTCGCCGGCAATCTCCAGCGGCGTCTCCAAAGGCTCCGTCTCGAACACCAGGCTCCCGGCGTCATCGCGGCGCTGGTCCACCGGCTGGTCGCCCGGATTGGCATAGGAACACCACTTGCCCCCGGCAATCCCGGTGCCCAGCGGCGAGCGGATATTCAGCGTCCCCTTGGGCGCGTCCTCCTGCCCCAGCGTCCCGTCGCGGCCCAGCGCGAATGGCGTCCGCGTGACGTTCGGCGACGGCCAGGACGGCTCTTCCACCCAGCGGCCCTCGCGCTCCGCGTAATAGCTGGCGGGCTCGGCGTGGTCCTGCATGAAAAGCCGCAGCTGCGGCTCGTCCATGATCCCGGTCTCGACCCCCTTCAGCCACTGGTCCCACCAGCGCAGCTCCTCGCCCAGCCAGTCGATGGCAGGCCCCGGAACGCCGATATGCGGGTACTTGTGCGACCAGGGACCAACGAGGCCCTTCTTGGGGCATTGCAGGTTTTCCATCAGCCGGAACACCGTCCGGCAATACCCGTCCGCCCAGCCCGACACGGCATAGACCGGCACCTGGATGCGGCCGATATCCTCGCAGACAGACCCGTGTTTCCAGAAATCGTCGCGGCGCTGGTGCTCGGCCCAGGTCTTCAGCCACAGGCCAGAGCCGGTCAGCCGCTGCATCCACATCTCGCGCCACTTGTCGCCCACCAGGTCGGGGTCGGGCGGCAGCGTGTTGATGGCAAACATGTGCGACGCCCAGGAGATCTGGTCGACCACCATCGTGCCGCCCATGTAATGCACGTCATCGGCATAGCGGTCGTCGGTCGAGGCGATGGACACCACTGCCTTCAGCGCGGGCGGCTGCAGCGCCGCCACCTGCAAGCCGTTGAACCCGCCCCAGGAAATGCCCACCATGCCCACGGCACCGTCGCACCAGTCCTGGGCCGCGATCCACGCGATCACGTCGCAGCCGTCCTGCAACTCCTGCGCGGTATACTCGTCCTCCATCAACCCTTCGGATTCGCCCGTGCCCCGCAGGTCGGCGCGCACATAGGCATAGCCACGCGCCGCGATGTAGGGCGCGCGCACAGAGTCGCGCGGCAGGGTGACGTCGCCCTTGCGGTACGGCAGAAACTCGAAAATGGCCGGAACCGGCGTGCCATTGGCCGGACGCCAGATGCGCGCCGCCAGGATGCAGCCATCGGGCAACGGTATTTCCACATGGCGTTCCTCGATGATATCGAGCGTCGAGCCAGCGTAATTCATCCGGGGGATCCTTGCGTGGTTTCGACGCGTATCGTGCCATGCGCAAGGCGTCGTCACAATTTCGCTTCATGACGCATGTTGACATAAAAAGTGCGTCAGGTAGCGTCAGTTCATGACCTCCGACCCCCTCTCCACCAATCTCACCTTCGCCTGCACCTTTCTGCCCTCCATCGCGCATATCTGCCGCCGGATCGGCATCAACCGGCAACAGTTCAACAAGTACCTTTCCGGCCGCGTGCGCCCGTCGCGGCACAACATGCGAAAGATCTGCGAATTCTTCGGTGTGACCGAAGGCGAGCTGCTGATGGAACCTGCGCGTTTTGCCGACCTGATCGCCCTGCGCCGCCTGCCCGGCGGCGAGGTCGAGGCCACACCCGTCGGCCCCACGCTGCGCCGCCTCAACCAGTTCTCTGGGCCGTTGGAGCGCTATTGCGGCAGCTATTTCAGGTACTTCCATTCGTTCAGCAATCCCGGCTGCATCATGCGGTCCTACGCCAGGATGACCCGCAAGGACGGCTACTACCTGTGGAAGAACATCGAACGCGACGCGGGTCCGCAGGGCGGCGCGCGCGAGGTCCACAAGTACGAAGGTTTGGTGTTCTTCCTCGGGGAGCGCATCAATGTCGTGGAAAACGAGACCACGCTGTCCTCCTCGATCACCCAGATGATCCTCTACCCGACCTACAGCGCGGGCATCGACTATCTGCTCGGCGTGCAGACCGGCGGCCCGCTGCGGCTGGGGCGCAAGCCCGCCGCCTCGCGCGTCGTGCTCGACTACCTGGGGCAGAATGTCGATCCGCGCCGCGCGATGGCGCAATGCGGGCTGTTGAAGCCCGATCAGATCGACCCGCGCATCGCGCAGCTGGTCCGCAACGAGATGCCGCCCGGCGCCTGGACCTTCGAGGTCGAGCAGCTCTAGGCGCAGGCTGTCGACCGCCTCACGCCGAAACCGGCTCGCCCGCGAAGGCCTTCAACTCCGTTCCGGCGGCTTTCAGCGCCTGCCGGACATGGCGCGCGATGTCGACGGCGGTGGGCGTGTCGCCATGCAGGCAGATCGTGTCGATCCGGGTGGGAATGCGCTTGCCGCTTTCGGTGATGATCGCGCCTGCGCCCACCATCTCGACCATTCGCGCCGCGGCGGCCTCGGGGTCGTGAATGACGGCCCCCGGCTGGCTACGGTCGACCAGCGTCGCGTCGTCGTTATAGGCGCGGTCGGCAAAGATCTCGCAGGCCGCGCGGCAGCCCAGCTCGGCCACCGCCTCCTGCTGCGCCGTGCCCGCCAGCACCATGACGATCAGCTCCGGCGCGACCGACAGCGCCGCCTCGTAACAGGCCCGCGCCACCGCCTTGTCCTCCGACGCCATGTTGGCCAGCGCCCCGTGCAGCTTCAGGTGCCGCACCTCGGCGCCTTCCGCCCGCGCCATGCCCAGCGCCGCGCCCAGCTGATAGCGCACCAGGTTGCCAAGGCTCTCCGCCGGCAGGGTCATCCGCCGCCGCCCGAAGCCCTGCAAGTCGGGAAAGCCCGGATGCGCCCCGATCCCGACACCGCGCTCCGCCGCCGCGCGCATGGTCCCGGCCATCACGTCCCAGTCGCCCGCGTGCTGGCCGCAGGCGATGTTGGCCGAGGTCACGATCTCCAGCACCGCCGCGTCGTTTCCCATCACCCAGGGGCCAAAGCTTTCGCCCATATCTGCGTTCAGATCCACCGTTCCCGTCATGTCAGGTCTCCTCCAGTTCCCGTCCCGCCGTCGCCCCGCTGATCAGCTGATAGGCAAGCAGGTCTCTGATGTTATGCGGGTCGCGCACCAGCGGTGTCAGCGCCGATCGCAGCCCGTTGCGATGCGCGGCGGCGCGGCGCTCGGCCTCCACCGCCTCTTCCAGCGTCACGAAGCGGAACCGCAGCGCCGTGCCCGGCGTGGCCTGCACCACCGTCGGCAGGTCGCAGGGCAGTACCGAGGCGATACGCGGGTACCCCCCCGTCGTCTGGCATTCGCCCAAGAGCACGAAAGGCGCGCCGTCGCCGGTGATCTGGATATCCCCCGGCACCACGACTTCTGACAACACGCTCAGGCCCGCATCGCTGTGAAAGCCCTCGCCGTCGAAATCCAGCCGTACGCCCATTCGACTGCCCCGCGCATCGCGCTTGAACCGGGTCGTCTCGAACCGCTCGATCTGGTCGGCGTCGAAGAAATCCGTCTGCAGGCTCGGCACGACGCGCACCGTGCCGCCCTCGAACCGCGGCGCGACGGGCAGCAGCCGGTTCACCTCCGCCGGCGCGGTCTCTTCACCGATCTCCAGCCGTGCCCCGGACTCCACCGCCTGTCCCAGCCCGCTCGCCACGTGCACGCTGCGCGACCCGAGCCGCACATCGCCGCCAAAACCGCCGCCCACATGCAGGTAGCCGTAACTGCCCGCCTCGGCCCCGCCGATGGTCAGCCGCGCCCCGGCGGGCAACGCGTGGCTGGCGTGCCAGGCCACCCTTGTGCCGTCGATGGCCGCCCGCATCGGCGCGCCGGTCAGGGCAATGCGCATGTCGCTCTCCGCTTCGAACTCGCCGCCCATCCCGGCCATCTCCAGCGCCGCCAACCCGTCGTCCTGACCCAACAGCGCCGCGCCCTCGGCCAGCGCCAGCCGGTCGGCAGCCCCCCCCGGCGACAGACCGAAGCCCATATAGCCCGGCCGCCCCCGATCCTGCAGCGTCAGGCCCGGCCCCGCGCGGCGCACGATCAGCGCCCGGCTCATGTCAGCTCCTTCGCGCGCGCGCCGCCATCGGGGTCGTCCTTCATCGCCTCGAACCGCTCCCGCGAGACCGGCTCGAACCGCACCGCATCGCCGGGCCGCAACACGAAGGGCGTCTCGGCCTCGGGCCGGAACAGCCGAAACCCGGTCTGACCGACATGCCGCCACCCGGTCGGGGTGGAGACCGAGAAAAGCACCAACTGCCGGATCGCCACCGCCAGCGCGCCCTCGGGAATGCGCTCGGTCAGGGCCTTTTGGCGCGGGATGTCCCATTCCGGCGCAAGCTCGCCCAGATAGGGCTGACCGGGGGCAAAGCCGATGGTCTGCACCCGCACGACGGTCTCCGAGATCGAGGCAATCGCCTCTTCCGCCGTCATCCCCGCCGCCTCTGCGGCCTCGTCCAACTGGGGCGCAAGATCCGTGCCAAAGACCGTCGGAATGCGCCATTCCCGCCGCCCCTGCGGCAGGTCGGCCTCGTACCAGTCGCGCTCCTGCACCAGCGCATCGAGGTCGGCGCGCAGGCCCGCGTGATCCCGGTGCACCGGGTTGAACCGGACATAGGCCGAGACCAGCGATGTCGACGTCTCCTCCACCCCCTCGGGCGCGGCCCGGTCCAGCGCGGCGCGGAACGCCAGCGCCGCGCGGTTCGCCGGCTCGCTCAGACGGTCGCCAAAGCTGACCAGCATCCCGTCCACCCCGACGGTGCGGATCTTCGGCCAGTCCGACGCGGCCTCCTGCCGCTCTGTGCCCGTGTCGCTCATCCTACATCTGCCCCGGCAGGAAGGTGACGATGGACGGGAAGACCGAGATGATCACCAGCGCCGCCACCATCAGCATGAAGAACGGCAAGGCCGCCCTGGCGACATAAAGGATGTCGCGCCCGGTCAGCGATTGCAGCACGAACAGGTTGAAGCCAACGGGCGGCGTGATCTGCGACATCTCCACCACGATCACCAGGAAGATGCCGAACCACATCGGGTCGATCCCGGCCTCGGTCACCATCGGCATGATGACGGACGCGGTCAGCACCACCACCGAAATCCCGTCCAGGAAACATCCCATGATGACGAAGAAAACCGTCAGCGCCGCCAGCAGCGTGAAGGTCGACAAGTCCAGCGACCCGATCCATTCCGCAAGGATGCGCGGAATGCCGGTGAACCCCATCGCCACCGTCAGGAACGACGCGCCCGCCAGGATGAAGGCGATCATGCACGATGTCACCGTCGCCCCCATCAGCCCGTCGATGAAGCTCTGTTTCGTCAGCGTGCCGGTGCTCCACGACAGGATCAGCGCCAGGACCACGCCCACCGCCGCCGCATCCGTGGGCGAGGCGAGCCCGGCATAGATCGACCCGATCACGCCGAGGATCAGCAGCATCACAGGGATCAGCCGCCGCGACCGGCGCAACCGCTCCATGAAACTTACCGCCAGCGACTCGTCGGGCAGCCGCGCGCGGTTCACCATTGCCCACAGGATCACGTAGCCAAGGAACAGCCCCACCAGCAGTACGCCGGGCAACACGCCCGCCACGAACAGCCGCGCGATGGATTGCTCGGTCGCAACGCCATAGACGATCAGGATGATCGACGGCGGGATCAGCAGCCCCAAAGTGGCCGAGCCGGCCAGCGTGCCGATCACCATCTTTTCGGGATAGCCGCGCTGCGTCAGCTCGGGGATCGACAGCTTGCCGATGGTCGCCGCCGTGGCCGCGGACGATCCCGAGACCGCGGCGAAGATCCCGCAGGCAAAGACGTTGACGTGCAAAAGCTGCCCCGGCAGCCGGTTCATCCACGGCGACAGCCCCGCGAACATGTCATCCGACAGCCGAGAGCGGAACAGGATCTCGCCCATCCAGATGAACAGCGGCAGCGCGGCCAGCGCCCAGTTGTTGCCATGCCCCCAAAGCGTGGTCGCCATGACCAGGCCCAAGGGCGCATCGCTGAACAGCGCCATTCCGGCGATGCCCACGCCCAGAAGGGCAAAGGCCACCCACAACCCCGCGCCCAGAAACGCGAACAGCAGGACCAGCAGGATGATCGAAAGAACCGTGACGGACATGGGCGTACCTCACTCCTTGAGCAGGTTTTCGCCCTTGCCGGTCCAGCTGGCAGAGCGTCCGCGCAGCAGCCCGACAAGCTCGTCGGCCAGCGCGATGGCAAGAATGATCAACCCCAGCGCCACCGGCACCTGCGGAATCCACAGCGGCACCGACACCATGCCGGAACTCTTGTCGCCGAACTCATGCGACTCCAGCACCAGCAGGATCATGTACCACGCGGCAAAGCCCGACATGCCCAGGCCGATCGCGGTGACGAGAACCTCCAACGCGTGGCGGCTGCGCTCCCCCAGCGCCTGCGTGACCAGCGACACCCGGATGTGCCCGCCGGCCCGCAGCGTATAGGCCAGCGCCAGGAAACTCGCGGCGGCCAGGAAGAACCCGGTGAAATCGGCATAGGACGGGATGGTGACCCCCAGCCCCTTGCCCGTCAGACCGACGGTGATCTTGTCGGCAAGGTTCAGCCCCACCTGCGCAAAGACCAGCACGACGATGGCGAGGATGAAAAGCGCCGCCAGCCCGCCGGCCGCACGGTAAAGCGTGTCAAGAACGCGCCGCATGAGGTGTCTCCCTGTCGGATGATGGATGGCCCGGGCGCGTCTTGGCGCGCACCTCGGGCCGGTCTGCCTGCGTCAGCCTTCGTAGGCGTCCAGAAGCTGTTGCCCGGTCTCGCCGGCCTCTTCCTTCCACGCCTCCAGCATCTGCGCACCGATCTCCTGCAGGCCGGTGGTCAGCTCCTCTGACGGCTCGACCACGGTGATGCCGTTGTCCTTCAGGACCTGCGTCATCTCCTCGGCTTCCGACTTGCTCATCTCCCAGCCGCGCGCCTCGGCGGCCTCGGCGGCCTCAAGCACGGCGGTCTGCGTGTCCTCGTCCAGACGGCGGAAGGCCCGCTTGTTCACCACGACGATATTCTTCGGAATCCACGCCTGGATGTCGGTGTAATGCGTCAGAAAATCCCACGCCTTGGAATTCACCCCGGTCGAGGGCGAGGTGATCATCGCCTCGACGCGCCCTGTGCTGAAGGCCTGCGGAATGTCCGGCACTTCCACCTGCGTCGGCGCGGCGCCCGCGAGGTTCGCGAACTGCTCCAGCGTGGCATTGTAAGTGCGGAACTTCAGGCCCGCCAGGTCATCGACCGACGTGATCTCCTTCGTGGTATAGAGCCCCTGCGGCGGCCACGGCACGGCGTAAAGCGGCATCAGCCCCTGCTCGTCCAGCAGCTGCGTGATCACCTCTTCCTGCGCGGCCCACAGCGCCTGCGCCTCGTCATAGCTGGTCGCCAGGAAGGGCAGCGAATCCGCCCCGAAGACCGGGTTGTCGTTGGCCAGCAGCGACAGGAAGAACTCGCCCGCCGGCACCTGCCCGCTGCGCACGGCCTTGCTGATCTCGGGGTGCTTGAACAGCGAGCCCGCGGAATGGACCTTGATCGCCAGATCGCCGCCGGTCGCCTCTTCGACGTCCTTGGCGAACTCCGCGATGTTGACCGTGTGGAACGTGGCATCCGGATAGGGCGTCGGCATGTCCCACGTCTCGGCCTTGATCGGCAGGGCCAGCGCCGCCACGGCAACCGCCGCGCCGCCCAGTGTCTTCATCAGTGTCATCACGTTTCTCCCTGTGACTTATTCAATGACGGAATATTGACGATACGTTTGCAATTTGTCAACGTTTTGTCACCTACGGTGTTTTTCAGGCGCAGCCCCCGCAAGGTTCGACACCGTGCCGGAGCCGCGGAAACGCCCCGGACCGGAAGAATTGCGCGGCACATCAAAATGTGAAAAAGTCAACGAAATGCCAGCGTTTCGCCAAAGAATGAGAGGCCGCAGAATGGAAAAATCCCAACCGGAAAACCGCCGCATCGTCTCCTCGCGCCACCTGGCCGAAGGAGAAGGTTGGGAACTTTCGGAGTTTGAATTCGGCCTGATCATCGCCTACAACGCGTTCTCCCGCTGGATGACCCGCTGCATGGCCGCCGCGGGCCAGGGCGAACTCAACCCGCTCGACATCCTGATTCTGCACAACACCAACCACCGCAACCGCGACAAGCGCCTGTCCGACATCTGCTTCCTGCTCAACATCGAGGACACGCACACCGTCAACTACGCCCTGCGAAAGCTGTCCAAGGCGGGGCTGATCGTGTCCGAAAAGCGCGGCAAGGAAGTGTTCTATCGCACCTCCGACGCGGGCAGCGACCTCTGCCAGTCCTACCGCGACGTGCGCCGTCAGTGCCTTTTGGACGCCTCCGGCGGCACCGGCCTCAGCGGTGAGGAACTGCGCGAGATCGCCCGCATCCTGCGCGGCCTCTCGGGCCAGTACGACCAGGCCAGCCGCGCCGCCGCCTCGCTTTAGCGGTTTCGCGGGGCCACCGCCCCGGCCCGGGCCGTCACCGACGCGACGATCCGCGCCCGCGCGCTATCCTTTGCATCCCGGCGCCGCCACGCGCCCAGACGGAGACCGACCACATGCCAGGACCGCTCAACGGCTTTCGGGTGATCGACCTGACCACCATGATCTCTGGCCCGCTGGCCACGATGACGCTGGCCGACCAGGGCGCCGAGGTGATCAAGATCGAGCACCCCAGGGGCGGCGACCACAGCCGACAGGTGACCGGGCGGCGCGGCGGCTTCTCGGCCTCGTTCCTCAACAACAACCGCGGCAAGAAATCCGTCACCCTGAACCTCAAGGATCCGCGCGGCGTCGCGGCCGCGCTGCGCCTCTGCCGGACGGCGGATGTCTTCGTGCAGAACTTCCGCCCCGGCGTGGCCGAGCGGATCGGGCTGGGCGAGGACGCGGTGCGCGCCGTGCGCCCCGACATCATCTACACCTCCATCGCCGGTTTCGGGTTTCAGGGCGACTGGGCCGGCAAACCCGTCTACGACCCGCTCATCCAGGCGCTCTCGGGTCTGGCCAGCGTGCAGGGCGGCGCCGATGCCGCCCGCCCCCGGCTGGTCCGCACCATCCTGCCCGACAAGCTGACCGCGATCCAGACCGCCCAAAGCATCACCGCCGCCCTTCTCGCCCGCAGCCGCACCGGCCAGGGCAGCCACGTGCAGATCTCCATGCTGGACACGGTCCTGGCGTTCCTGTGGAGTTCCGACATGGCCGGCTATACCTTCATCGGCGACGAGGTGACGCCCGAGAAAAGCGCCGATGCGCAGACCTTCGTGGAACTGATCTACCAGACCGCCGATGGCTGGATGGCCGTCTCGGCCCATACCGACAGCACCTGGGCGGGGCTGGCAGCCGCGGTGAACCGGCCCGACTGGCTGGACGACCCGCGCTTCGCCACCGTCGCGGCCCGCGAAGAGAACAAGCCCGCCCGCCTGGAACTGACGCAGGAGGCGCTGCTGACGGACACCACCACCAACTGGATGGAGCGTCTCGGCACCCATGACGTGCCCTGCGCCCCGGTCCTGACCCGGGCCGAGGTCTACGCCCACCCGCAGGTCGCAGCCAACGGCATCATCCTCGAACAGGGCCACCCCCAGGCCGGCCCGCTGCGCCAGGCCCGCACGCCCGCGCGGTTCTCGGCCACCCCCACGGACCGCCCCGCACCCGCCCGGCGGCTGGGCGAGGACACCCGCGCCGTTCTGGCCGAGGCGGGCTATGCCGAGCCCGAGATCGACGCCATGATAACGGACGGCGTCGCCACCGACACACAGGACCCCACCGCATGATCGACCTCTACTACGCCCCCACCCCCAACGGCTGGAAGGCCGCCATCATGCTCGAGGAAACCGGCCTCGACTACCGCCCCGTCCTGATGCGCCTCAGCGAGGGCGACCAGTTCGCTCCCGGCTTTCTTGAAATCAGCCCCAATGCCAAGATGCCCGCCATCGTCGATCACGCGCCGGGCGAGGGCTGGGGCGACGCGCCCGTGCCGGTCTTCGAATCCGGCGCGATCCTGCTCTACCTTGCCGACAAGGTGGGCCGGTTCGCCCCGCCGGAAACCGACCTGCGCGCCCGCAAGGAGCTGATGGAGTGGCTCTTCTGGCAGGTCGGCAACCAGGGGCCGATGGGCGGCCAACTCAGCCATTTCCGCAACTACGCGCCCGAGGACGAGCGCGACTACGGCTTCAAGCGCTACCTCGGCGAATACGACCGCAACCTCGGCGTGCTCGAGGCGCGGCTGGAAACCCGCGACTACATCCTGGGCGATTATTCCATCGCCGACATGCTGGCCTTTCCCTGGGCCTTCATCGCCAAACCCCTGGGGGCCTCGCTCGATGCCTTCCCCCGCGTGGCCGACTGGCGCGCGCGGATCAAGCAAAGACCGGCCGTGCAACGCGCCATCGACCTGCACAAGTCCGAACAGAATGGCGGGCGGCACCGGGTCGACAACAACAGCATCCTGTTCAACCAGTCCGCCGCGTCCTTCAAGCCCGGGTCCGGGGACTAGACGGAAGCGCCCCTGCCGGTCCTTCAACTGCGGCCGGCGCTTCTCGATGAACGCGGCCCGCCCTATCCCGCCGCCTCCCGCCCACTCCGCCCCGTGGCGCGACCGTTCCGCGCAGCCGGGCCTCTATCGCCGCCGCCATGGAACAGACCGGCGCCGCAACGGTTGGCAGTGAAAGGCGGCCCGCCCCCCGGGGCCGCGACCCTGCCCCTGCGATCGCGGAGATCCCCATGAAGACGACCCTCACCGTCAACGACCAGTCCCACGAGGTAGAGCATGATCCGCGCCGCACGCTCCTCGACACGCTGCGCGACGATCTCGGCCTGCCAGGCACCAAGAAAGGCTGCGATCACGGGCAATGCGGCGCCTGCACCGTCCTGCTGAACGGTGAGCGGGTGAATTCCTGCCTCTGCCTCACCGCGATGCATGACGGCGACGAGATCACCACCATCGAAGGCATCGGCACGCCGGAACGTCTTTCGGCCCTGCAGAAGGCCTTCGTGGAAATGGATGGTTACCAATGCGGCTACTGCACCCCCGGCCAGATCATGTCGGCCACCGCCATGCTGCGCGAAATGGCCGACGGCGCACCCTCCTACGTCAGCGACGATCTCGGCACGCCCGACCTCTCCGATCCCGAGATGGCCGAGCGCATGTCCGGCAACCTCTGCCGCTGCTCCGCCTATCCCCTGATCCGCGAAGCCATCGCCATGGCAGCAAAGGCTGACACATGAGACCGTTCGACTATCACCGCGCCACCGATTTCAGCGACGCCACCGCGGGGCAGATCATCGCCGGCGGCACCAACCTGCTGGACCTGATGAAGATCCAGGTGGTCACGCCTTCCACGCTCGTCGATATCACCCGGCTCGAGGGTCTGTCCGACATCACCGCCGACGGCGACGGCCTGCGCATCGGCGCGCTCGTCACCAACACCGCGCTGGCCCATGACGCGCGCATCCGCGCAGGTTGGCCGCTGCTCTCCCGCGCGATCCTCGCCGGGGCCTCTGCCCAGATCCGCAACAAGGCCACCACCGGCGGCAACCTACTTCAGCGCACCCGGTGCCCCTATTTCTACGACACCTCGCAGCCCTGCAACAAGCGCAGCCCCGGCGCGGGCTGCGCCGCCCAGGGCGGCGCGGGGCGCATGCTGGCGCTGTTCGGCACGTCCGAACACTGCCTCGCCGCGCACCCGTCCGACATGGCCGTCGCGCTCAGCGCCCTGCAGGCCGAGGTCGAGATCCACGGCCCCGACGGCGCGACCCGCCGCGTGCCGCTGCACGACTTCTACCGCGGTCCGGGCGACCGCCCGGATATCGAAACCGCGCTCGATGACGGCGATCTCGTGACGGCCGTCATCCTGCCCGCGCCCCGCGCCGGCAGCCGGCAATGCTATCGCAAGGTGCGCGACCGCGCCTCCTATGCCTTCGCGCTGGTCTCCGTCGCGGGCTCCGTGCACATGGACGGCGACACCATCACCGATCTCAGCCTGTCCTACGGCAGCGTCGCGCCGCACCCGTGGATGAACGACGACGTGGCCGGGATGCTGACCGGCCAGACTGCATCGACCGACCTTTTCGAACGCGCAGCGGACGTCCTGACCGTCGACCCGGCCCCGCATCCCGACACCGCGTACAAGCGCACTCTCCTGCGCCGCACCTTCATCGCCACGATGCGTCAGTTGACCGGCCTGTCGGACCCCAAGGGCACAGACATCGCAAGGAGCGCGGCATGAAAGACCACTTCACAATGGACAGCCCCCAGCCCCGCCTGCTGGACGAGACGAAACAGGGCGTGATCGGCACGCCGATGGACCGCCCCGACGGCCCGCTGAAGGTCTCCGGCTCCGCCGCCTACACCGCCGATCACACCGTCGCCGGCATGGTCCACGGCGCCCTCGTGCGCGCCACCATCGCACGCGGCAAGGTCACCGGCATGGACCGCGACGCCGCACTCGCCATCGACGGCGTGATCGACGTGATCACCGATGCGCGCCTCACCCGCAACCCCGCGCAAGGAATGGCAGGCGCCGCCCCGGTTCAGCCCGGCGACGCGGTGCACTACCACGGCCAGCCCATCGCGCTGGTGGTCGCCGAAAGCTTCGAGGCCGCGCGCGACGGCGCCCAGCGCCTCGAGGTGCAGTACGAAACCACCGAGGCCAAGGTCACACCCGACGCGCCCATGCAGACCGAGACCGGCGACCCCGAGACGGCAGGCGATTTCGACGCCGCATGGGCCTCCGCCGATGCAAAGGTCGACCGCACCTATACCACCCCCTCGCATGTCTCCGCGGCGATGGAACCCCACGCCGCCATCGCGGAATGGGACGGTGACAGGCTCACCCTGCGCAGCGCGCTCCAGATGGTCCGCTTCAACAAGCAGGAGC